>NZ_JACCQB010000002.1:0-376807 GCF_015712265.1 Burkholderia sp. 9777_1386
CCGAAATCACGCCGAGCAGCGGATCGCGCTGCGTGTACACGCGGCGCTTCTTGCCGTGCGGCGTCAGATCGCACGAGAAGATCTGCCCGTCGTCCTTCAGCACTTCGCCGGCGCCGAACGTGAGCACGTCGGCCACGCGGCCGGCCTCGTAAGTCGAATCCTTGATGCACAAACCGGCCTCGGCCGTGATCAGCGCCGCGATCTCCGCGGTGCGCGAGCGCACGATGTCGGCCGCGCGGCGCAGGATCGCCGCGCGATCGTGGCGCGTGAGCGCCGGCCGGTACGCACGCGCGACCGCGAATGCACGGCGCACGTCGTCGAGCGTCGCCTTCGGCACGGTGCCGACCAGCGCGCCGTCGTACGGGTTGCGCACGTCGATCACCGCGTCGCGCCACACGCGCTGCCCGTCGATGCGCAACGCTTCGTGACGCACGTCGGATGCGGGAATCGGCTTCAAAACCGTGCTCATGTCGTCTCCGTTGTCGTGAGGCGTGGTCGTGGCCACGCTGTCGGGCTAGCGCACCACCACCAGCCCTTCGTATTCGAGGCAGCGGCACAGCGTCGCCCACGCCGGCGAATCGGGCCATTCGCGCGCCGCGGTGTCGATGCGGATCGGCCGGCCGAATTCGCGCGACGCGCACGCCAGCAGCGTGTGCGCGATGCCGCTGCGTCGGTAGGCCGGTTCGACGTACAGACGAGCGAGCGACGGCGAGCACACCGCGCCGTCGTCGGCGTCGATGCCGAGTTCGCCGATCGCCTCGTCGTCGCGATACGCGACCGCCGTCGCGCGCGCGTCGTCGAACACGATGCGGATCACGCGTGCGCAACGATCCCTGAACACGACGACGTGCATGCCGCCCCTCCGGTGAAGATGCCGGCGCGCGACGCGCGCACGCCTCCCTGCGCCCGCGTACCGGGGAGTTATCCGGATCGTGCGGGCGCGACGAGTTGAGTATCGTCTTGCCACGTCGACGCGCAGTAGTGCCAGACGCCACATTTCATTGAGTCCACATCCGCGGCGCGACGCGCGTATTCTCGCCACACCGCGCCCTCGCGGGCCTGCGCATCCGCCGCGCGCCGCCTCGCGTGTCCCGTACCGATCACAGGAGGAAGCATGCCGAGTCGTACCCCGACCGCCTTATGGGCCCAGCAGTTCCGGCGGTCGTCGGCGTCGAGCCTGCAAGACCAGATCCGGCGCATGCTGGTGGCCGCGATCCTCGACGGCCAGCTCGCGCCCGATGCGGCGCTGCCGTCGAGCCGCGAGCTCGCCGACCAGCTCGGCGTCGCGCGCAACACCGTCGTGCTCGCGTACCAGATGCTCGTCGAAGAGGGCTACCTGATCTCGCGCGAACGCAGCGGGCACTTCGTGAACCCGAAGATGCTCGAAGGCGTGCCCGGCTTCGCGGCCGCCAGGCCCGCCGCGCAAACGGAGGCCGGCGACGACACGCCGGGCCGCCCCGCATGGGACAAACGCATCGCGCATCCGCCGTCGAGGCAGCGCAACATCGTGAAGCCCGCGAACTGGCAGCACTACGAATATCCGTTCATCTACGGGCAATTCGACCAGTCGCTGTTTCCGACCAACGACTGGCGCGAATGCTGCCTGAAGGCGCTGTCGGTGATGGAGATCCGCAACTGGGCGCCCGACCTGATCGAGCGCGACGACGAATCGCTGATCCAGCAGATCCGCACGCGCGTGCTGCCGCGGCGCGGCGTGTTCGCGATGCCCGACGAGATCGTCGTCACGAACGGCTGCCAGCAGGCGCTGTACCTGATCGCGGACCTGCTGTGCGGCAAGCACACGACGGTCGGCTTCGAGAATCCCGGCTATCCGGACGCACGCAACATCTTCGAGAACCGCAACGCGCGGCTGCTGCCGCTGCCCGTCGACGGGCACGGGATCGCGCCCGACTCGCTCGGCAATACGCTGTCGCGCTGCGACTACGTGTACGTGACGCCGAGCCATCAATGCCCGACCACCGCGACGATGCCGGTCGAGCGCCGCCGCGCGCTGCTCGATTGCGCGCAGCAGCACGATTTCGTGATCATCGAGGACGACTACGAGAGCGAGAACACGTTCTCCGGCACGCCGCATCCGGCGCTGAAGAGCCTCGATACGGCCGACCGCGTGATCTACGTCGGCAGCCTGTCGAAGACGTTCGCGCCGGGCCTGCGGCTCGGCTACGTGGTCGGGCCGCGCGAGCTGATCCGCGAGCTGCGCGCGCTGCGGCGGCTGATGGTGCGCCATCCGGTCGCGTATATCCAGCGGGCGTTCGCGACCTTTCTTGCGCTCGGCCATCACGACGCGTTGCTGCGCCGGCTCGCGCATGCGTACAGCGAGCGCTCGCAGGCGCTGATGGCCGCGCTCGATGCGCATCTGCCGGAAGCGCGCCATGTGCCCGTGACGGGCGGCGCGTCGTGCTGGGTCGAGGGGCCGCCGTGGCTCGACGCGGCGCGTCTCGCGGCGGACGCGCAGGAGGCCGGGATCCTGATCGAGCCCGGCGGCGTGTTCTTCATGAAGGACGACAGCAATGCGCGGCGCTGCTTCCGGATGGGCTTTTCCGCGATTCCGCTGGAACGGATCGAGCCGGGCGTGCGGGCGCTCGCGCGGTGCGTGCGGGCGCAGAAGCCCGACGCCTGAACGCGGCATCGCGTCAGCCGGTCACGCTCGTCCCTGGCCCAACCGAATCCCCTGAACTGGCGCTACCGCCAAAAACGAGCGCTCACTAACGTGTCGATACCGCGTGCCGCATGCGCATCAGCGCCTCGCGCACCGTCCATCATTCGACAGGAGACACGTTATGTCCGACACGCTTACCGCCCCCGTCACGGCCGCCACGCTCGCGGCTTTTTCCGACGCCTTCAACCGGCATGACGCCCACGCGCTGATGGGCTTCATGACCGAGGACTGCGTGTTCGACGCGGCCGGCGGCCCCGACATTCACGGCACGCGCTTCGTCGGCCGCGACGCGGTGCGCGCCGCGTTCGAAGCCGTGTTCAAGACCTTCCCCGATGCGCACTGGGGCCACGGCCGCCACTACGTGGCCGGCGAACGCGGCGTATCCGAATGGGTGTTCACCGGCACGCACGCGGAAGGCTGGCGCATCGAAGCCGAAGGCTGCGACCTGTTCGAGTTCCGCGACGGGCTGATCGCCGTCAAGCGCGCGTTCCGCAAGGAACGGCCGAAGCAGCCGGCCTGAGCGCGCCGCTCGCGCGCGTTCGGGCCATCCCACCCCGGGCGCGCATTTTGAAACGAATCATTTCATTTCATTCCACATTCCCCGCCAGCGGGCGGAATGACTTGACCGGCTTTTCCCAGCCAATAGCATCTGGAACAAGACGTTCCGTTAATTGAACAATCGGAGACAACCCATGAGCGAACAATCCACTTCCCTGCGTGCATCGACCAGCGGCCCGCAGGACATGACGCCATCCGAAGCCTTCGTCGAAACCCTCGCGGCCAACGGCGTGACCGACATGTTCGGCATCATGGGCTCCGCGTTCATGGACGCGATGGACATCTTCGCGCCGGCCGGCATCCGCCTGATCCCGGTCGTGCACGAACAGGGCGCCGGCCACATGGCCGACGGCTATGCACGCGTGTCGGGCCGCCACGGCGTCGTGATCGGCCAGAACGGCCCCGGCATCAGCAACTGCGTGACCGCGATCGCGGCCGCGTACTGGGCGCACAGCCCGGTCGTGATCGTCACGCCGGAGGCCGGCACGATGGGCATCGGCCTCGGCGGCTTCCAGGAAGCGAACCAGTTGCCGATGTTCCAGGAATTCACGAAATACCAGGGCCACGTCACGCACCCGGCGCGGATGGCCGAATTCACCGCGCGCTGCTTCGATCGCGCCCAGGCCGAGATGGGCCCGACGCAGCTGAACATTCCGCGCGACTACTTCTACGGCAAGGTCAAGGTCGAGATTCCGCAACCGCGCCGGCTCGATCGCGGCCCCGGCGGCGAACAGAGCCTGAACGACGCGGCCGATCTGATCGCGCAGGCGAAATTCCCGGTGATCATCTCGGGCGGCGGCGTCGTGATGGCCGACGCGATCGAGGAATGCAAGGCGCTCGCCGAACGGCTCGGTGCGCCGGTCGTCAACAGCTACCTGCACAACGACTCGTTCCCGGCGAACCATCCGCTGTGGTGCGGCCCGCTCGGCTACCAGGGCTCGAAGGCCGCGATGAAGCTGCTGTCGCGCGCGGACGTCGTGATCGCGCTCGGTTCGCGCCTCGGGCCGTTCGGCACGCTGCCGCAGCACGGGATGGACTACTGGCCGAAGGACGCGAAGATCATCCAGATCGACGCCGACCACAAGATGCTCGGCCTCGTGAAGAAGATCTCGGTCGGCATCTGCGGCGACGCGAAGGCGGCGGCCGTCGCGCTCACGCAGCGCCTCGACGGCCGCACGCTCGCATGCGACGGCTCGCGCGGCGAGCGCGCCGACCAGATCGCGACCGAGAAGGCCGCGTGGGAAAAGGAACTCGACGACTGGACGCACGAGCGTGACGCCTACAGCCTCGACATGATCGAGGAACAGAAGAACGAAAAAACCTTCAACGGCGGGCGCTACCTGCATCCGCGCCAGGTGCTGCGCGAACTCGAAAAGGCGATGCCCGAGGACGTGATGGTGTCGACCGACATCGGCAACATCAACTCGGTCGCGAACAGCTACCTGCGCTTCAACAAGCCGCGCAGCTTCTTCGCGGCGATGAGCTGGGGCAACTGCGGCTACGCGTTCCCGACGATCATCGGTGCGAAGGTCGCCGCGCCGCACCGCCCGGCCGTGTCGTATGCGGGCGACGGCGCGTGGGGCATGAGCCTGATGGAAACGATGACCTGCGTGCGTCACAACATCCCGGTCACGGCCGTGGTGTTCCACAACCGTCAATGGGGCGCGGAGAAGAAGAACCAGGTCGACTTCTACAACCGCCGCTTCGTCGCGGGCGAACTGGACAACCAGAGTTTCGCGGCGATCGCCCGTGCGATGGGCGCCGAAGGGATCACGGTCGACCGTCTGGAGGATGTCGGGCCGGCGCTCAAGCGCGCGATCGACATGCAGATGAACGAAGGCAAGACGACGATCATCGAGATCATGTGCACGCGCGAACTCGGCGATCCGTTCCGCCGCGACGCGCTGTCGAAGCCGGTTCGCCTGCTCGACAAGTACAAGGACTACGTGTGATGCCGCGTCGCTGACGCACCCGCGTCCGGCCGTGCCCTCCCCGCACGGCCGGAATCCGGCCGGACGCCGTGCCCCGTGCGGGCCGCCGCATCCGGCCTTTTTTACTTCGAATTCCCGATGAAAGCCCTCGACCGCATTCTCGAATCCGCGCGCCGCCAGCCGATGCGCATCGCGCTGTGCGAAGCCGACGACCCGCGCGTGCTGCAAGCCGCCGCGCGCGCGACACGCGACGGCATCGCCCGCATCGTGCTCGTCGGCGACCGTGCGGCCATCCACGCGGCGGCCGCGCGCGACGCGCTCGACCTCGACGGCATGACGCTCGTCGATCCGGCCACCGCCCCGCAACGCGACGCGTATGCCGACGCGCTGCACGCGTTGCGCAAAGCCAAGGGCATGACGGCCGACGCCGCGCGCGACGCGGTGCTCGACCCGCTCTGCCATGCGAACCTGATGGTGCGGCTCGGCGACGCGGACGGCTCGGTCGCGGGCGCCGTGCATGCGACGGCCGACGTGGTGCGCGCGGCGATCCAGCTGATCGGCGTCGATCCGGCGTTCCGGATCGTGTCGAGCTTCTTCCTGATGATGCTGTGCGAGCCGTTCCATACGATCAAGGGCGGGCTGATCTTCTCCGACTGCGCGCTCGTCGTCGATCCGGACGCCGGCCAGCTCGCCGAGATCGCGATGGCCGCCGCCGACAGCGCGCACGCGCTGCTCGGCGAAGCACCACGCGTCGCGATGTTGTCGTTCTCGACGAGCGGCAGCGCGCACCATGCGGCGGTCGACAAGGTGACGGCCGCGACCGCGCGCGTGCGCGAACTGCGCCCGGCGCTCGCGATCGACGGCGACGTGCAGCTCGACGCGGCGATCGTCGCGGAAATCGCCGAGCGCAAGATCGCGCATTCGCAGGTCGGCGGCCACGCGAACGTGCTCGTGTTCCCGAGCCTCGAAGCCGGCAACATCGGCTACAAGCTCGCCGAGCGGATCGGCCGCGCAAAGGCCGTCGGACCGCTGTTGCAGGGCTTGCGCCGGCCTGCGAACGACCTGTCGCGCGGCTGCGGCGCCGACGACGTGTATCACGTGATCGCGGCGACCACCGTGCAGGCGCAAGCGGCCATGCAACGGGCCGCGACCGGCGAGGTCGCACCCGCATGACGGCCGACAAACTGGCGATCCTGATCGCGGTGATCGGCGCCGGCAGCTATTTCCAGACCGTCACGGGCTTCGGCCTCGGGATGATCGTGATGGGCGTGACGAGCGGCTTCGGGCTCGCGCCGCTCGCCACCGTCGCGACGCTGATGAGCGTCGTGTCGCTCGCGAACGGCGCGACCGCGCTGCCGGGCCGGCTGCATCACATCGACTGGCGGGCGGTTGGCGCGGCGACGCTCGGCATCCTGCCGTCGGTCGTCGCCGGCGTGGTGCTGCTCGAATGCCTGAGCCGCTCGGCGGCCGACCTGCTGCAACTGATCCTCGGCGTGGTCGTGCTGTACGGCGGCCTGAGCGCGGCGCTGCGGCCGACGCCGCTGACGGAACGCTCGGACAACCGCAGCTTCTTCGTCAGCGGCATCTTCGGCGGGCTGCTGAGCGGGATGTTCGGCGTGTCGGGGCCGCCGTTGATCTTCCAGTTCTACCGGCAGCCGCTGACGCTCGTGCAGATCCGCTGCGCGCTGATCGTGCTGTTCACGACCACGTCGGCCACGCGGGTGCTGTACAGCGCGTGCGAAGGCCAGCTCGATCGCGACATCTGGCTGCTGGCCGCGCTCGCGACCCCGGTTGTGATGCTGACGACGGTCGCCGGCCGGCACTACCCGCCGCCGCTGTCGCCGGTCGCGCTGCGCCGGCTCGCGTTCGGCGTGCTGATGGCGATCGGCGTCGGGCTGATCGCGACGTCGCTGCCGCCGCTGCTGCATCGCGGCTGACTCCTTCCGGCTTCACCGTCGCGCGCCGATCCAGCCGGCGATTTCGACGAGCCGCTTCATGTCCGGGGGCGATACGAGATCGATCGCGAGCCGGTGCCGGTAGTACGGGCCGAGATCGAGCCCGACGCCGAGCCCGAGCACTTCGACGCGGCCGGCCCCTTCCTGGCGGGCGACCACCTGCTTCAGATGGTTGTCGAGGTAGAACGGATCGTTCGCCAGTGCGGTGGCGCCGTCCATCGGGCTGCCATCCGAGATCACGACGAGGATCTTTCTCGCTTCCGGCCGCGCGGCGAGCCGCGCGCACGCCCAGTCGACCGCTTCGCCGTCGATCCCTTCGCGAAACAGGTCGGCCTTGAACAGCGCGGCAATGCCGGCGCGCGCGTGCCGCCAGCGCGTGTCGGCATCCTTGAACACCAGGTGGCCGATTTCGTTGAGGCGCCCCGGATGGCGCGGCTTGCCGCGCGCGAGCCAGTCCTGGCGCGCGCGGCCGCCGTTCCACGCAAGCGTCGTGAAACCCAGCACTTCGGTCGCGAGGCCCGCGGCGTCGCCCGCGCGCGCCAGCGTGTCGACCATCAGCGCGACGCCGTCGATCCACGCCTTCATCGACCCTGAGCAGTCGATCAGGAACGCGAGCGCGCAATCGGCATGCGGCCGCACGCGTTCGAGCCGGAACAGCCGCCGCTCGGCCGGCGAGCTGACGAGTTGCGCGAGCCGGCGGCCGTCGAGGCGGCCGTGTTCCTCGCCGAACGACCAGCCGTCGGCCTGCGGCACGACGAGCGCCGCGCGCAGCACGCGCGCGAGCCGCGTGACGTTGATCCGCTGCGCGGCGACCTGCGCGTCGAGCCGGTCGCGATACTCGCGCAGCAACGCCGCGCGGATCTGCACGGCCGGCTTGAATTCGCGGTCGTAGCGCGTCGTGTACGCCCGATACGTGGCGCCGCCGCCGTGCAGCACGACGCTGTCGCCGGTCTCCACGAGCGCCGGCAGGTCGATGCCCGTGTCGTCGAAATCGACCCACAGCGAGAAATTCGTCAGCGCGTCGTCCTGCTCGCGCGCGTCTTCCGTCTGTGTTTCGACGACGGCCGCGCGCGCGTCGCGGATCATCGACGCAATACGCCGCGCCAGCGCCAACGCGTGGCCGGCGAACGCGCGCTGGTCGTGCCGGCAGCGGCGCAGCCCGGCAAGCGCCACGCCGATTTCCGGCACGATCGCCGCGCGCGGCGCCTCGATCAGGTCTTCCGTTTCCTCGAGCACGGGCCAGCCGGTCAGCCGCGACCACGCGATCTGCGCGACCGTGTAGACCAGGATTCCGACATGCGTATCGGCCTGCCCCGACCGGTGAAACGCGCGCGACCAGGTTTCGAAACGATGACGCAGGTTCAGCAGGACGCCGCGCAGCGCGGCCGGCGCGAGTGATTCGCAGCGCAGTTGCTCGAGCATCTCGAACAGCACGCGTTCGACCGGATCGTCGCCGGACAGCGCACGATGCAGGTCGGCATCGGAGTGCAGGATGCGCAACGCCGCGCCGTCGGTCGCGCCGCGCCACGACGCGAGATCGTCGTCGGCGGCCTGCGCGCGCAGGTGCGGCGCATGGATCGGCAGCGGCCGCAGGTCGCGGCACACGCGGCCCGCACGGTAATGCAGCGCCGCATCGCGCGTCAGCGCCCGCACGGTCGACGCGCCCAGCGCTTCGCGCGCGGCGGCACGGCGCGCCGCGTCGCGATCGGCGCTCACCGCCCCGCTCCCGGCTCGCCGCCGCCGGCGCGCGACGCGACCGCCAGTTCCTCGCCGAAGCAGCGCTGGTAATACTCGGCGACGACCGGCCGCTCGGCGTCGTCGCACTTGTTCAGGAACGTCAGCCGGAACGCGAGCGCCGGATCGCGGAAGATCTGGCAGTTCTCGGCCCAGTTGATCACCGTGCGCGGCGACATCAGCGTCGACAGATCGCCGGTCGCGAAACCGTTGCGCGTCAGCTCGGCCAGGCTCACCATCGATTCGAGCAGCGGGCGGCCGGCTTCGTCCGCGAGTGCCGGCACGCGTGCGCGCACGATGGCGATCTCCTCGTCGCGCGGCAGATAGTCGAGCGTCGCGACCACGTTCCAGCGGTCCATCTGCGCGTGGTTGAGCATCTGCGTGCCGTGGTAGAGCCCGTTCAGGTTGCCGAGCCCGACCGTGTTCGCGGTCGCGAACAGCCGGAACGACGGATGCGGATGGATCACGCGGTTCTGGTCGAGCAGCGTGAACTTGCCGTCGCGCTCCAGGATCCGCTGGATCACGAACATCACGTCGGGCCGCCCCGCATCGTATTCGTCGAAGATCAGCGCGACCGGACGCTGCAGCGCCCACGGCACGATCCCTTCCTGGAACTCGGTCACCTGCACGTCGTCGCGCACGACGATCGCGTCCTTGCCGACGAGGTCGAGCCGGCTGATGTGACCGTCGAGGTTCACGCGCACGCACGGCCAGTTCAGCCGCGCCGCGACCTGCTCGATATGGGTCGACTTGCCGGTGCCGTGCATCCCCTGCACGAGCACGCGGCGGTTGCGCGCGAAGCCCGCGAGAATCGCGAGCGTGACGTCCGGGTTGAAGCGGTACGCGTCGTCGATATCGGGCACGTGATCGTCGCGCGCGCCGAACGCGGGCACCATCAGGTCCGAGTCGAAACCGAACCGTTCGCGGACCGACACCATGCAGTCCGGCTTGTTCGTTACCCCATCCATCGCGTGGCGCTCCTGTCGTTGCCTGTTGCGCAGGCGTCGATGGCGCCTGCGTCGATCCTGTTGACGGAACGATGCGTTCCGCTGCCGAAAATGCGGGCCGGGTTGCAGGCCCCCGCCGCCCCGTGCGGCCGGCCTGCCGGACCGTTCGGTACAATGGCCGCAGTCCAGTTTCCGGAACGCCCGACATGCTGCCCGCGGATACGCCCACGCTGCGCGCCTTCGCGCTGCTCGAACATCTCGTCCAGGCCGGCGACGCCGTGTCGCTCGCCGATCTCGCGCGCGACGTCGATATCCCGAAGGCCTCGCTGCACCGGATGCTCGCGTCGCTCGAAGCCGGCGGGCTCGTGATCCGCGAACCGGGCCGCAAGAACGCGTATGCGGTCGGCCCGCGCCTCGCGCGGCTCGGCACCGGCGTGATGCTGCACGCGGGCACGCGCCGGCTGCGCCATGCGATCCTCGAACGGCTCGTCGCCGACCTCGCCGAGACCTGCAACCTGACCGCCCTGCACGACACGGAAGTCGTCTATCTCGACCGCGTGGAAGCCGACTGGCCGCTGCGGCTCGACCTGAAACCCGGCTCGCGCGTGCCCGCTTACTGCAGCGCCAGCGGCAAGCTGCTGCTCGCGCTGCTGCCGCGCGACGAACGCGCGGCGCTGGTGCGCACGATGGCGCTGCCGCGCCATACGCCGAACACGATCTCCGACCCGGAACTGCTCGAAGCCGAACTCGACCGCACCGCGCACAAGGGCATCGCGATCGACAACGAGGAATTCGTCGCGGGGATCGTCTGCATCGCGGCGCCGGTGCTCGACGACGACGGCGCGTGCATCGCCGCGGTCGCCGTCCATGCGCCGGTGTCGCGCGCGCCGCTGTCGCGGCTGCTCGACCACGTGCCGCGGCTGCAGGAAGCGGCCCGCGCGCTCGCGAAGACCTTCTAGTGCCGCGCGGCGGCGCGCCGGCCGCGTCATGACGCGCGCTGGTAGTAGAGGTTCTGCGGATGCCGCGCGTCCGCGAAGAAGAACCAGCGTTCCGCCACCAGCCCCGCGTACTGGATCACGAACGCCGCGCCGAGCGCGACGGCCGCCGCGATCGAGGTCGGCGCGAACGCACCGGCGCCGGTCAGCACGAACGGCACCGCGAATGCGCCGATCAGGAAGCCGGCCTTCACCGCGCGCAGCGTGCCGTTGCCCTGCCCGTGAAAGAACTCCTTCGTGTTGAACGCGCTGGCCGTGAAGCCGCGCGACTTCTGTTCGACCTTCGCGTGACGAATCCCCGTCGCGCTCTGCACGGTCGACTTCGGCCGCAGCCGAGCATTGCGTGCGAGCGACGCGAGCCGCGCCACGCCACCGGCGAACGTCAGCACGCAGGCGGCCGCCGCGAGCCGGCCGACCAGCGCCGGCGCGAGCCACGCGGCGCAGGCCGTCGCGAGCGTGCAGCCCGATGCGCAGCCGAGCAGCACGAAGTTCACGAGCGTCAGCGGGCTCGCCCATTCCTGCAGGAAGCGCAGGCACGCGTAGATCATCGCCGTGCAGACGAACAGCGCGACGCTCGCGAGCGCGCCCGCCGCACCGATCAGCAGCGTGCCGGGCCACGCGAACAGATGCGCCGCGCCATACGCGAACGCGCAGGCGAGAAACACCGGCAGCGCGATGCACTCGCGCGACAGCCACGACGTACGCCACATCGCGATCGCGCGCCACGCGCGCTCCGGGTGGCCGAGATGAAAGAACGACGCGAACAGGCCGAGCACGCCGAGTGCGACCGACAGCGCGGCCCCGGTCACGTAGAACGGGGCGGCAACGTCAACGCCGGCCAGCCGCGCCAGCGCCTCGACGATCACGAGCGTCAGCAGCAGGCCCTGTGCGGCGCCGCACAGCGTGGTGAGAAAAACGACCGAAAAGGCTGGGCGCATGGAAACTCCGTCTGTGTCTGAATGAAATGCGCGTCGCTCAGCGCGGGGTCGCCAGCGACACGAGATCGATGTCGCCGCGCGCCGCGCGGGCCTCGAACGATTCGTCGTCGCGCCCGTTCGATGCGCTGCCGCATCCGCCGCTGCTGCCGCATCCGCACGATGCTTCGGTCTTCACGCGCGGCAGGTAATGGTTCGACGGCCGCGTGCCCCACTCGGGCATCAGCGCATAGCCGCCGCGGTCGCGGATCGCGCGCGACACGTCCGATTCCGGGTCGTGCACGTCGCCGAACAGCCGCGCCGACGTCGGGCACGCGAGCACGCAGGCCGGCTTGCGATCGCGCTCCGGCAGCGCTTCGTTGTCGATGCGGTCCGCGCACAGCGTGCACTTCGTCATCTCCTTGCGGCCTTCGTCGAGTTCGCGCGCGCCGTACGGACATGCCCACGCGCAGTACTTGCAGCCGATGCACTTGTCGTAGTCGACCAGCACGATGCCGTCCGACTTGCGCTTGAAGCTCGCGCCGGTCGGACAAACGGGCACGCACGGCGGGTCCTCGCAGTGCAGGCACGACTTCGGGAAGTGGATCGTGTCCGTCATCGGGAACACGCCCGCCTCGTAGGTCTGCACGCGGTTGAAGAACGTGCCGGACGGATCGTCGTCGTACGGACGCAGATCGGCAAGGCTGCCGGCTTCGCCGGACGTGTTCCATTCCTTGCAGCTCGTCACGCAGGCATGGCAGCCGACGCACACGTTCAGGTCGATGACGAGGGCCATCTGGGTCATGGTTGCGCTCCTTCGCTTAGCGATCGTCGGACTTCGGGCCCGCCGGCGCCGCGCGCCGCAGCCGCGCGGCGAATGCGCCGGTTCCCGCGAAATACGCCTGCACGCGTTGCAGCACGCGCGGCGTGCCCGGCAGCGCCGGCATCGGCGCGAACTGCGGCAGCGTGGTCGCCGCATCCGCTTCGGCCGGGTAGATCCGCACCTGCACGTCGTACCAGCCGGCCTGCCCGGTCACCGGATCGGAATTCGACAGCCGCGCACCGCCGCGGGCCGCGTCGGGCAACTCGTCGGTGATCACGTGATTGAGCAGGAAGCCGCGCTGCGATTCGCCCGCGTGGGGGCCGAGGTTCCACGCGCCGGCCGCCTTGCCGATCGCGTTCCAGGTCCACACGGTGCCGGGCTCGACCGCCTCGCTGTAGCGCGCGCGGCAGCGCACCTTGCCCCACGGCGATTCGACGTAGATCCATGCGCCGTCGTCGATCTGCTGCGCGGCGGCCGTCACCGGGTTCACGAACAGGTGGTTCTCGCCGTGGATCTGCCGCAGCCACGCGTTCTGCGAATCCCACGAGTGGTACATCGCCATCGGCCGCTGCGTGATCGCCGCGAGCGGATAGCGGTTCGCATCGGTCAGCCCGCTTTCGAGCGACGGATGCCAGAACGGCAACGGGTCGAAGTAACGCGCGATGCGTTCGCGCAGATGATCCGGCGGCTGGCGGCCCGACGTGCGGCCCTGCGCGGCGAGCCGGAATTTCTGCATCACGTCCGAGTAGAGCTGGATCACGATCGGCACGCCGAACTTGCGCATCCCGTTGTCGACCGCCCACTGCATGTATGGCCCGTTGCAGTTGCGCATGTACTGCAGCGATTCCGGCAACCGGTGGTGGTACACGCAGTCGTTCTCCGCATAGCGTTTCCACTGGTCGGGGTTCGGCTCGCCGACGACGGCCTTCTCGCCGTCCTTGCCGCGCCAGCCGATCAGGAAGCCGGTGCCCGAATCCGGCGCGGTCTGGAAATTGACGACGAAATCCGGATAGTCGCGGTACTTGCGCTGCCCGTCCGGCGTCGTGAAGGCCGGAAACTTCAGCCGGCTCGCCAGCTCGATCAGCACTTCCTGGAACGGCTTGCACTCGCCGGTCGGCGGCACGACGGGCACGCGCACCGAATCGACCGGCCCGTCGAATTCGGAGATCGGCCGGTCGAGCACCGACATCACGTCGTGCCGTTCGAGGTAGGTCGTGTCGGGCAGGATCAGGTCGGCGAACGCGGTCATCTCCGACGCGAACGCATCGCATACGACCAGGAACGGAATCCGGTATTCGCCGTCGGCGCGCTTGTCGACCAGCATCTTGCGCACTTCCGTCGTATTCATCGACGAATTCCACGCCATGTTGGCCATGAAGATCAGCAGCGTATCGATCGGATAGGGATCGCCGCGCCATGCATTGGTGATCACCGAATGCATCAGCCCGTGCACCGCGAGCGGGTATTCCCACGAGAACGCCTTGTCGAGCCGCGCGGGCGTGCCGTCCGGATGGACGAACAGGTCCTCGGGGCCGGCCGGCCAGCCGAGCGGGCCGCTCGCGAGCGGCGTGTTCGGCTTGATCTGGTCGGGATCGTTCGGCGGTTTCGCCGACGGCGGCACCGCGCGCGGATACGGCGCCTTGTGGCGAAAGCCGCCCGGCCGGTCGATCGTGCCGAGCAGCGACATCAGCACCGCGAGCGCACGGATCGTCTGGAAGCCGTTCGAATGCGCGGCCAGCCCGCGCATCGCGTGGAACGCGATCGGCACGCCCTTCACCGATTCGTGCGCGTGGCCCCACGAATCGGTCCAGCGCACCGGCAGCTCGATCGCCTGCTCGCGCGCGACCGTCTCCATCTCGCGGGCAAGGCGGCGGATCGTGTCGGCCGCGATGCCGGTGATGTCGGCCGCCCATTCGGGCGTGCAAGCGGCCACCTGTTCGCGCAGCAGCGTGAACGACGGCGCGACCGGCGTGCCGTCGTCGAGCGTATAGCGGCCGTCGAGCGCCGGCTCCGCGCCATCCGTGTGGTGCAGCACCGCGCGGTTCGTCTTCGTGTCCCACCACATCCGGTTCTGCGGATACAGCGGGTTGACCTCCGGCGCGTCGGCGTCGCGCACGAACAGCCCGAACGTGTCGGCGCCGTCGCGCCGGTCGACCAGTTCCGCCGCGTTCGTGAAGCGCGACACGAATTCGTGGTCGAACGCATCGCGCGCGATCAACTCGTGCATCAGCGCCATGAACAGCGCGCCGTCGGTGCCGGGGCGGATCGGAATCCATTCGTCGGCGATCGCCGCGTAACCGGTGCGCACCGGATTGATCGCGATGAAGCGGCCGCCCGCGCGCTTGAACTTGCCGAGCGCGATCTTCAGCGGATTCGAATGGTGATCCTCCGCGGTGCCGATCATGAAGAACAGCTTCGCGCGGTCGAGATCGGGGCCGCCGAACTCCCAGAACGAGCCGCCGATCGTGTAGATCATCCCGGCCGCCATGTTCGCGGAGCAGAACCCGCCGTGCGCCGCATAGTTCGGCGTACCGAACTGTTTCGCGAACAGGCCGGTGAGCGCCTGCATCTGGTCGCGGCCCGTGAACAGCGCGAAACGCTTCGGATCGGTCGCGCGCAGGTGCGACAGGCGCTTTTCGAGCACGTCGAACGCGACCTCCCACGACACCGGCTCGAACTGCGCATCGCCGCGCTCCGCGCCCGGCTTGCGCATCAGCGGCTGCGTGAGCCGCGCGGGCGAGTACTGCTTCATGATCCCCGACGAACCTTTCGCGCAGATGACGCCCTGGTTCAGCGGATGGTGCGGATTGCCGTCGATATAGCGTACTTCGCCGTCGCGCAGGTGTACGCGGATGCCGCAGCGGCATGCGCACATGTAGCAGGTCGTCGTCTTGATCTCGGCCTGCTCGTCGCGCTCGCGTGCCCGATGTTCCATCGTCTGTCCTCGTTCGCGGATGACGGTGCGCGTCGTTGCCGCGCACCGGTGAATCGGTTCATCCATGCTATGCCGGCCGGCGCCCGACATAAAGTCGCATCCTCTGATCGGTGCTATCGGTCGGCCCGATAGTTGCGCCGGCTCCCCCGCGGGCCGCATGCGCGAAGGCCCGGCGCATGCACCGGGCCTTCGGCGCCATGCGGTGCCGCCCGTCAACGCGGCGGATACGCGAGCAGTTCGCTGTCGTCGAGATGCTCGCGGCGGCCGCGGCGCGTCAGCCCGTACGCGACCACGAGTACGCCGAGGCTCGCGACGCCGAGCCAGAGCGGCTTGCGCTGGTCCGGGATGAACGCCATCGCGACGAGGATGCCGACCATGCCGATGATCGCGACCCAGGTCAGGTACGGGTACGCCCACATCTTCACGCGCAGCTTGCTGGCGGCGACCGGGTCCAGACGCTTGCGCAGGCGCAGTTGCGAGAACGCGATCAGCACGTACACGAACAATGCGACGGTGCCGTACGAATTGACGAGGAACGCGAACACGGTATCGGGCGACACGTACGACATCACGACCGACACGTAGCCGAACACCGTGCCGAGCAGGATCGCGCGCACCGGCACGCCGCGCTTGTTGACCTTCGCGAGCGCGGCCGGCGCGTCGCCGTGGCGGGTCAGCGCGAACAGCATCCGCGAGGCCGCATAGAGGCCCGAGTTGAGCGCGGACAGCACGGCGGTCAGCACGATCGCGTTCATCACGTTGGCGGCGGCCGGCAGGCCCATCACTTCCAGCGCGCTCACGTACGGCGTGGCCATCTGCGCGGAATTCCACGGCACCAGCGCGACGACGAGCGCGACCGAGCCGACGTAGAACACCAGCACGCGGGTGATCACCGAGTTGGTTGCCTTCGCAACCGCCTTGGCCGGCTCCTTCGCCTCGGCCGCCGCGATCGTGACGATTTCCGCGCCGAAGTAGAACCCGGTGGCCGCGACCGCCCCGCTCATCACCGGCCCGATGCCGAGCGGCATGAAGCCGCCGTGACCGAGCAGCGTCGGCAGCACGGCCGTCGTGTGCATCGACGCGGGCCACATGCCGAGCACGTAGAGGCCGCCGAGGAACAGGAACACGACGATCGCGCCGACCTTGATCGACGAGAACCAGAATTCGAATTCGCCGTAACTGCCGACCGAGATCAGGTTCGTGAGCGTCAGCACGACCAGCAGCGCGAGACTGATGATCCACGCCGGCGTGTCGGGCAGCCAGAACTGGATCAGCCTGGCGCCCGCGACCGCTTCCAGCGCGACGACGATCACCCAGAAATACCAGTACATCCAGCCGGTCAGGAAACCCGCCATCCTGCCGGGCCCGCGCCAGTTGCCGAACGCGAGCCGCGCGTACTCGTAGAACGAGCCGACGGCCGGCATCGCGCACGCCATCTCGCCGAGCATCCGCATCACGAGCACGACCAGCCCGCCCGTGATCAGGAACGACAGGATCGCGGCCGGCCCGGTCTGCTGAATCACCACGCCGCTGCCGACGAACAGCCCGGCACCGATCACGCCGCCAAGCGCGATCATCGTCATGTGGCGCTGCTTGAGCCCACACTTCAGGTCACTCTGGTTCATCGAGGGTTGCATGTCTTCTCCATATCCAGTTGTCCGGCGCCGCCCGCGTCACCTTCGGGTGAACGCGGGCGCCGCCGGCGACGGCGCGTGCAGGGGCACCTGCAGCCCCGGCCGCACGGATTTCTGTGGCTTTTATTGTGTCGGGTTGCCCGGCGCGCGCGGTCTTGCGTCGCGCCGGGTGGTGCGCCCCGCGCTCAGGGCTTTTCGTCGTTCCTGAAGTACGACAGGTAGAGCATCCGCTGCCCGATACGCCGGAACGGCGCGAACGGGTGACCGGGCAGCGGCGACGTGAAGATCGGCAGCGTCTGGCGTGCGCCCTTCCCCGCGATCTGCTCGGCGAGCCGACGGCCGGCCTGCTGCGAATACGACACGCCGTTGCCGCCGTAGCCAAGCGCGTAGTACACGGATTGCCGCGGATCGGGCTGGCACACGCGCGGCATCATGTCGTGACTCACGTCGACCCAGCCCCACCACGAGTAATCGATCTCGACGCCGCGCAGCGCCGGAAACTTGCGCGCCATGCCTTCCTTCAGCAAATCGAGGTGGCGCGGGTTCGGCGCATCGTCGCCGGTGATCGCGCTGCGGCTGCCGATCTGCAGCCGGCGATCGGGCAGGAAACGATAGTAGAAGCGCAGCGTGCGCGTGTCGGTCAGCACCTGCGTCGTGCGGAAGTTGCATGCATCGATCTCGGCGTCGGTCAGCGGCCGCGTGACCATCGAATTCGACAGGATCGGCATCACCTTGCTGCGCAGCGACGGATGCAGCGTCTGCGCGGTGTACGCGCCGGTCGCGATGCCGACCGCGCGAGCCCGCACCACGCCGCCCGGCGTGCGCAGGTGGTGCACGCCGTCGATCGTCTCGAAGCCGAGCACGGGGCTGCTCGTATGCACCTTCGCGCCGGCTTCGCGTGCGAGACGCAGGTAGCCGAACGCGAGTTTCAGCGCATGGATGCCGATGCCTTCCGGCTCGTGCAGCGCGCCGGCCGCCTCGTGGTCGTTGATGAATTCGCGGCGGAACGTCTCCGCGCTCAGCAGTTCGGACGGATAGCCGAACACGTCCTTCCACACCTTCGCCTCGGCCGCGAGCTTCGCCATGATGCGCGGGCGATGCGCGATCAGGAAATGGCCGCCCGGCTGCGGATCGCAGTCGATTTCCGATACGAGCGACTTGAAGTGCTCGAAGCCTTCGAGAATCTCGTCGTGCATCTTCAGCGCGACGTCCTTGCCCCAGCGCTCGATCCACTGCGAGCGCGACAGCCGGCCCGACGCGTTCTGCCCCTGCCCGCCGTTGCGGCTGCTGCAGCCCCAGCTGATGCGGTTGGCCTCGAGCACGACGGCCTTGATGCCGTGATCCCGCGCGAGGCACAGTGCGGTCGCGAGGCCCGTATAGCCGGCGCCGATGATCGCGACGTCGACGTCGAGATCGCGCGTGACGGGGCCGTCGTCGGCCGGCGGAGTGCCGGCCGTCGCGACCCAGTAGGTCGGCGCGTATTGCTTGCCGCAGCCGGGTCCCGGCGACACGAGCGGATCGTAGGTCGGGTCGTAACGCGTGTCGTTCGGCCGGCCGCCGGCGAAGCCGCTCGTGGTGCGTTCGATGGAAGGGGTCGACATGGTCAGCCCTCCGTTGCGGGCATGCCCGTTGCGCCGCAACCGGCGCGCGAGGCGATTCGACTGACTGATGCGGGGCGCGTGTCCGCCGCGCGGGCGGATGCTGCCGACTGCCTGTTGGTCATGCCTGTCTCCTGATCGTTCTCTTCGGGTCGATCGTGTGCAGATGCTTCCATGCGGCGATCTGTCGAGGAAAGTGTAGGCAGGCCGATTTACCGCAGGTAGGGCCAGTGGGCCGGATTCGCTTGGACCAGCACCTGGGCCGGCAGTCAGGCCAGCGCGAACGCGAGGCCGCCGGCGCCCCGGCGCCGATACGACCCCGCACACCGCCGCCCGCCCGGCGCGGGCGTCACGTCGCGCGTACCGCGACGGCGGCCATGCCGCCGCGTTTCTCGATCGCCCGCGCGGACACGATCGACAGGAGTGCAGACAACATCACGTAAACCCCGACGAGCCACGGCGCGCCGCCGTTCGCCCGCAGCAGCGCGGTCGCGACGATCGGCGTGAGGCCGCTCGCGAAGATGCCCGACACCTGGTAGACGAACGAAATGCCCGTGTAACGCACGTTCGCGTCGAACAGCTCCGCGAACAGCGCGGCCTCCGGCCCGTACGCCATCGCATAGAAGATCCCGAACGGAATCACCAGCGCGAGCCACACGGCGAGCAGGTTCGTCGACTGCGTCTGCAGCAGCCAGAACGCGGGCAGCACCGACAGCCCGCACAGCGTCGCGCCCCACCGGTACACGCGCGCACGGCCGAGCCGGTCCGACAGGCTGCCGAACACGGGGATGAACCCGCACATCACGACGGCCGCGCTCATCACGCCGAGCAGCGCGTCGCCGCGCGAGATCGACAGGTTGCGCGTCATGTAGCCGATCGAGAACACCGCGAACACGTTGAAGAACACGCCGTCGATATAGCGCGCGCCCATCCCGAGCAGGATCGCCTGCCGGTAGTTGCCGAGCAGCTCGACCACCGGCAGCTTCGTGTCGCGCCGCTGACGCTTGAGCGCGACGAACTCGGGCGTGTCGGCCACGCGCGTGCGGATGTAGAAGCCGACCGCGACGAGCAGCAGCGACGCCGTGAACGCGACGCGCCAGCCCCATGCGAGGAACGCGGCGTCCGGCAGCGCGCGCGACAGCCCCGCGACGACGCCGGCCGCGAGACACAGCCCGATCGCGAGACCGATCTGCGGCAGGCTCGCATACAGTCCGCGCCGGTGCGGCGGCGCGTATTCGTATGCCATCAGCACCGCGCCGCCCCACTCGCCGCCGAGGCCGATCCCCTGCAGCACGCGCAGCGTCAGCAGCAGCACGGGCGCCCACATGCCGATCTGCGCGTAGGTCGGCAGGAACGCGACGCCGGCCGTCGACACGCCCATGATCAGCATCGTCAGGATCAGCGCCGACTTGCGCCCGACGCGGTCGCCGAGATGGCCGAACAGCAAGCCGCCGAGCGGCCGCGTGACGAAGCCGACCGCGAACGTCGCATACGCGAGCATGGTCGACACGAACGCGTCGCCGGACGGAAAGTACTGCTTGTCGAACACGATGCCGGCGACCACGCCGTACAGGAAAAAGTCGTACCACTCGACGGTCGCGCCGATCACGCTGGCCGCGGCCACGCGTCGGACGACCCGGGAATCGATTGCCATGCGAGCTTCTCCAGGTAAGGATGCGCCGCAACCTGCCCCGACGCCGTGCCGGCGGGGGCATCGATGAGCGCGCGGCGGCCGTCCGGGCGCAGGAGCACGGGCCGCGCGGGCGCTGCGCGCTACGCGAGCGCCTCGGCGGCCGGCGCGACGCTGCGGCCGCGATCGGCCTCGCGCGCGTCCTCCAGGATCATGTCGGACGCCTTCTCGGCGACCATCACGATCGGCACGTTGGTATTGCCCGATACGAGCGTCGGCATGATCGAGCAGTCGACCACGCGCAAGCCGCGCGTGCCATACACGCGCAGCCGCTCGTCGACGACCGCGAGCGGATCGCTCGCGACGCCCATTTTCGCGGTGCCGGACGGATGGAAGATCGTCTGCCCGTACTCGCGGCAGAACTCGAGCAACTCGTCGTCGGTCTGCGCGTCCGCGCCGGGCCGCACCTCGCGCTTCATCAGCGGCGCCATCGGCTCGGCGGCCGCGACACGGCGCGCGAAGCGCACGCCGGCCACCGTCGTGCGGCGGTCGCGCTCGGTGTCGAGATAGTTCGGCTGGATCGACGGCGCGTCGCGCGCATCGTCGGTCCGAATCCGTACGGTCCCGCGCGATTCGGGCCGCAACTGGCAGATCGAGTACGTGCAGCCGGGAAACGGATGCACGCTGCCGCCCGCCGAGTCGGCCGACAGCGTCGAGAAATGGAACTGGATGTCGGGCGTCGCCGATTCGTCCGGCAACGCGCGGCAGAACATCCCGCCCTGGTTGATCCCGATCGCGAGCGGGCCGCCGCGGAACAGCGCCCATTGCAGCCCCATCTTCGCGCGGCCGACCCACGAATGCAGCTCGTCGTTGGTCGTGATCGGCTTCGTCACCTCGTAGATCAGCCGTACCTGCAGATGATCCTGCAGGTTTTCGCCGACGCCCTTCCGATCGGCCACGACCGCAATCCCGTGCCGGTCCAGCAGCGCGGCGGGCCCGACGCCCGACACCTGCAGCAATTGCGGCGACTGCAGCGCGCCGGCCGCGAGGATCACCTCGCGCAGCGCGCGCACCTCGTGCACCTTGCCGTGCTGCACGTAGCGCACGCCGGACGCCTGCGCGCCGTCGAACAGCACCTTCAGCGCCTGCGCGTCGGTCTCGATGTGCAGGTTCGGCCGTCCGCGCGCGGGCTTCAGGTACGCGACCGCGGTCGAGCAGCGCAGGCCGTTGCGCGTCGTCAGCTGGTAGTAGCCGACTCCCTCCTGGTCGCCCGTGTTGAAGTCGTCGACCGTGCGCACGCCGAGCCGGTTCGACGCGGCGACGAACGCATCGACGAGTTCGTGCCGCTGCCGGATCGCCGACGCCCACAGCGGGCCGCCGGTGCCGCGCGTCGGGCCTTCGCCGAGCGTGTTGTGTTCGAGCCGCCGGAAATACGGCAGACAGTCGCGCCAGCTCCAGCCGCGATTGCCGAGCGCGGCCCAGTGGTCGTAGTCCTGCTGCTGCCCGCGCACGTAGATCAGCCCGTTGATCGAGCTGCAGCCGCCGAGCGTGCGGCCGCGCGGCCAGTACAGGCGGCGGTTGTGCATGTTCGGATCGGGATCGGTATGGAAGCCCCAGTTGTACACCGGGTGGAACATCGTCTTGCCATAACCGATCGGCACGTGGATCCACATGTAGTTGTCGGCGGGGCCCGCCTCCAGCAGGCACACCGTATGGCGGCCGCCGTCGGACAGCCGGTTGGCGAGGACGCAACCGGCCGATCCTGCGCCGACCACGACATAGTCGAAGCTGCGTGTCATTCCGTGTCTCCGTTCCGGGGTATGCGAAAAATCCGGTATGTTTTGTCCAAATTTATTGAGCACACGGACCACGTACAAGCCGATTTATTGTCCACGCCGCGAATGTGGTACAAAAACCGTTCAATTCGTTTCATTTCTCTCGCACACACCATCCCGGGACGCACGCCGATCCCGACGGAGGAGACACATGCGCGACACCGCCCCCGCGCCGCCCGACGGCGCGCCCGCCGACGATGCGCGCGTGCTGCGCGCGCTCGCCGTGCTCGAAGCGCTGGCCGCGGCCGGACAGCCGTACACGCTGTCGCAGCTCGCCGCACGGCTGCACATCCCGAAGGCGACGCTGCTGCGCCTGATCGAATCGCTCGAAACGCGCGGCTACGTGATGCACATGCCCGACTCGCGCGGCCACGACCGCGGCATCGCGCTCGGCCCGCGCGCCGCGCAGTTCGCGCTCGCGGCGCTGTCGAACAACACGTTTACGCGCGGTTGCCGGTCGGTGCTGCGCACGCTCGTCGACGTGCTCGGCGAGACCTGCAACCTCACCGCGCTCGACGGCGACACGGTGCTGTACGTCGAACGCGTCGAGACCACCGAACCGCTGCGGCTCGAGATGCGGCCCGGCATGCGCGTGCCGCTGCATTGCACGGCGAGCGGCAAGCTGTTCCTGTCGCAGATGAATGCGCTGGAGCGCAACGCGCTGCTCGCGCGGCTCACATTGCAGAAGATGACCTACCGAACGCTGACCGATGCGCAATTGCTCGCGGCCGAGCTCGACCGGCTGGCCGCGCGCGGCGTCGGCATCGACAACGAGGAATTCGTACGCGGAATGGTGGCCGTCGCGGTGCCGGTGAAGGATGCGGCGAGCGGTCGCGTGCTCGCGGCGCTCGCCGTGCATGCACCGACCGCGCGCGCGACGCTCAACGATCTGCTGGAGAACGTGCAGAAGATGCGCGACGCGGCCACGCGGCTCGCGCCGCTGCTGCATGCGACTGAAGGCGCGTCGCCGGGTTGATGCGGCCGCGCGCGCTCATGCGAGGTGGTAGCGCAGCCAGAAGGTTTCGCGGCATGCGTTGTCGAACGTCAGCCGCGACGGATTGATCGGCTGCGCATCGGGATGGCGCAGCACGTCGTAGTCGATCCAGCATTCGGCGCACAGCAGGTCGGACGGCGCGCGGTCCTGCTCGACCGAGCGGCGCACGATCGCGCCGTTGTCGAAACGGTATTCGGTTTCGTCGCGCGTGACCTCGACGTCATCGTCGGTCCAGCGGTCGTGCGACGTGGCGTGCGACACGATCTGCACCGGGCCGGCGAGCCCGTGGATCGCGGCGACATAGGAGATGAGCTTGTCCATGGCGAGGCGGCGAACTGGCGGATGGCGCGCTTCGCACCGCGCATGCGGCGCGAAGCGGCCCGAGCGGCGAGTATAGCCGCGGGCCGAAGACCTTGCGGCCGGCGGGGTTTCGCGCGCTACGCGTCCAGCGCGAGCAACGCGAACGTCGCGAGCCAGTGCTCGCCCATGTAATCGCCGGCCACGTGCGCGAGCGCGCTCGCGAGATGCCGGTCGGCCGCGTCGAGCAGCTTCGCGCGCCGCGCATCGCCTTCCGGCAGCGCGCCGGCCAGCGAACGCTGGCACCATGCACGGCTCAGGTTCAGCCCGTCGAGGTGTGCGATCTTGCCGTCGCTGCGATCGCTGACGGTCGCCGGCTGGAACAGCGTCGCCGGCTCGCCGCGCGCGAGGTCGGGCAAAAAGCGCGCGAACCAGTCGTCGAATTCGGCGACCGGCAGCACGCGCCGCATCAGTTCGGCCTCCATCAGCGCGGGCGACAGGAATTCGTCGCCGGACGGCTCCCACGCCTGGCACGCGACGTCGTTCAGGTGCCAGCGCTTCGCGGTATCGACGATCAGCGCCGCGAGCCCGTCGCGCTGCGTATCGCGCGCGAAATCGAGCGCGAGCGCCAGCGCGAACGCGGTGTTGAAGTGCGTGCCGACGCGCAGCGGATAAGTCGCCTTCGGCAGAAAAGTCTCGAAGCGCGACACGAACAGATCGGCCAGCGGCGCCATCGTCTTCGCCCAGCGCGCGGCCTGCGGCAACACGCCCTTCAGCGCGAGCCGCTCGAGCTGCGCGGATAGCGCGAGCAGCCACGCCCAGCCGTACGGCCGCTCGAAGCCGCTGTTGTGCGGCAGCGCGAGATACGCGCGCTCGCCGGCGACGTTCGCGTCGGTGAAATGCGCGTCGACGATCGCGACGATGCGCTCGGCCTCCGGCAATGCCGGGTAGCGTTCGAGCACGCGCAGCACGAGCCAGTAGCCGTGCACGCACGAATGCCAGTCGTAGCTGCCGTAGAAGATCGGGTGCAATGCGCGCGGGCCCTGCACGTCGTGCGGCCCTTCGAGCGCATGCGTGAGCTTGTTCGGATATTCGCGGGTCAGGTGCGCGAGCGCGAGCGACGCGAATTTCGAAGCGAGTTCGGGGGTGAGTCGGTCGGTCATGAGCATCTCTCGTCCATCGAATCAGAAGCGGAATACGAACGCGTACATCAGCAGCGTGTTCACGGCCAGCAGCAGCACGGCCGTCGGCCACTGCGCCTTGATCACGCCGTTCTTGTCCTTCAGTTCGAGCAGCGCCGCGGGCACGATGTTGAAGTTCGCGGCCATCGGCGTCATCAGCGTACCGCAGAAGCCGCTCAGCATCCCGATCGCGCCCATGATCGCCGGATTGCCGTGGAACTGGTGGACGATCAGCGGCAGGCCGATGCCGGCCGTCATCACCGGAAACGCGGCGAAGCCGTTGCCCATGATCATCGTGAAGAGCGCCATGCCGACCGTATAGGCCGCGACCACCGCGAACGGCGAATCGATCGGCACCCACTCCTTCACGAGCCCCGACACCACGCCGCCGACACCCGCCACCGCGAACAATGCGCCGAGCGCCGCGAGCATCTGCGGCAGGATCGCGGCCCAGCCGACCGCATCCATCGTGTGGCGCGCTTCCTTCAGCGCATGCACGGGCGAATCGCGCAGCATCGCGAGCGCGACGACGAACGCGACGATCGTGCCGAGCACGAGCGAGATCAGCGTCACGCTCTTCGACTCGACGAACGGCACGCTCTTCAACGCGAACGTGCCGATCAGCGTGACGACCGGAATCAGCAGCGCGGGCAGGAACAGCCGGTTGCCGAAGCGCTGCGCGAGCGTCTCGCGCCGCACGGCCGCCGCTTCGCCGGCCTCGTCGGACTGGCCGCGGCCCAGCTTGCCGGAGCCGGCGATCACCGCGAGCGCGATCGCGAGGCAGCCCGTCACGACATGCGGCAGCAGCGCGCCGAACAGGAATGTGACCGCGTAGATCGCCCAGAACGCGAAATTGACGACGCGCCGCGGGTTCGTGCGGTCCGTCAGGTTGAAATACGCGAACGCGGCGAACATCAGCCCCGCGAGCGTGTACAGCGATTCGAGGCCGATCATCGCGCGCCCTCCTGCTTCACCAGGCCGAAGCCGCGCGCGAGCCGGCGGTCGAGCAGCGCGAGGCGCGTGCAATGGATCAGCAGCGCGGCGATCGCGGTCGGGATCGCCCACACCGACAGGTGCAGCGGCTCGATGGAGAGGCCGTTCTGTTCGAGAAAGCCCTTGATCAGCAGGATCGACTGGATCGCGATGAAGATGTCCTCGCCGAAGAACACGGCGACGTTGTCGGCGCCCGACGCATGCGCGCGGATCTGCTGGCGCACCGACTCGGGCAGCTCGCCGTGCCGGCTGACCGCGGCGGCCTCGGCCATCGGCGCGATCAGCGGCCGCACCATCTGCGCGTGGCCGCCGAGCGACGTGAGGCCGAGCGCGGCCGTCGCCTGGCGCAGCACGAAGTACAGCATCAGCACGCGGCCCGTGGTGGCCGCCTGCACCCGCGAGATCATCCGCTTCGCCTGCTCCTTGAGCCCGTTGCGCTCGAGCAGCGCGATCACCGGCAGCGTGAGCCAGATCAGCCCCATGTAGCGGTTCTCGGTGAACGCCTTGCCGAACGCGCTGACGATGTCGACGAGATTCAGCCCGCCCGCCAGCCCCGTCGCGAGCCCCGCGATCGTGACCACCAGCAGCGCATTGAAGCGCAGCGCGAAGCCGATCACGACGATCGGCACTCCAATCAGCACCAGCATTTCCCCTCCTTGTGTCTGGACGTGCGGCACGTCGGCCACGCGCGGCCGGCCCGGTTTGCATCGGGCTCGGACGGCGAAATCTAACACGAGACTTTATCGATAAAAAGTCGACAATTTGCCGGTTCGGGTAAACGTTGAAGCCGACGGACACCGTGCCCGCGCCGTGTGTCGGCCACATTTCATCGGACGAATCGGGCGGGCCGGCCGGCGCGCGTGGCGCGGGCCCGGGACGCCGACTACACTGAAAAGCAACGGCAACGTACGGGAGAGCCGCCATGATTGACGTATTCCAGACCATCGGCAGCCGCGCGTTCTCCGCCCATCTGGCGAAGGACGGGATGGTGACGCTGATGGAGCAACGCCAGGAAGTCGACCGCGTGACGCTCGCGACCGCCTATGCCGCGCTCGTCGAGGAAGCCGAGCAGGAAGACGACCTGCTCGACGCGACGGTCGAAGGGATGATGCGCGCGCTGATCCAGGGCTACGCGCGCAGCCATTGACGACGCGGCGGCGCGTCCAGCGTGCCGCCGGCGACCCGGTCGCGACCGCTACGCGGCCGGCGTGCCCGCGCCCATGCCGAACCACCGGCCCTCGCGCAGTTGCCGGTAGTCGGCCTGCGTGAAGATTTGCAGCAGATTCGCCACCGCGCCGTGGCTGGCGCGATCGCGCTCCGTCATGAAGGCTTCGATCTCGTCGCGGCCGGCAAACAGGATCGTGCCGAAATAACGCGCGCGTTCCGCGTCGGAGAGGTTTGTCGCGCTCAACTGGTACGGATGGTGAAGCGCCGCGAACAGGAAGTAGTAGCGCTCGGCATCGTCGCGCAGCACGCGCACCGCATCGGGTTCGACCGGAAAATCGCGGTAGAACGACGCGTGTCCGCTCTCGATGTAGATCCGGTACAGCAAACGGCCGTCCTGCTCGATCACGATCGGCGCATGCGGGTCGCGGCGGACGAGTACGGTATGGGGCGCGGTCATCCGGCTCCCTCCTTTCTTTTTTGTCGATGCCGACACGGTAACATGCGGACTTTCACGGCCGGTCCGGGCAGGATCGACCGGCCCGCTTGCGGGCAATGCCGCACGGCCATAGAGGAAACGCACTGAAACGGCATCATGCGCACATTTTTCGATTGCCGCCGCTCGCGCCGCATGACAGCATTCGGGCGTCGCCAACCGAAAAGAATGCCGCGCCGTCCGGCCGCCGATGCCGCCCGGCAGCGCCGAACAGGCTACGCCCTTCCATGAACCCGGCCCACCTCCAACACTACGAACCGACCGGAGAATTCCGCTTGTGAACATCGGCATCGTCAACGACCTCCCGCTTGCCGTCGAGGCGATGCGCCGCGCGATCGCGCGACGGCCCGAGCACCGCGTGCTGTGGGTCGCGACCGACGGCGCGCAGGCCGTCGAACTGTGCGCCGCGCAGCCGCCCGACATCGTGCTGATGGACCTGATCATGCCGAAATTCGACGGGATCGAAGCGACGCGGCGGATCATGCGCTCCGAACGACCATGCGCGATCCTGATCGTGACGAGCTGCATCGGCGCGAACGCGTGGCGCGTGTTCGAGGCGATGGGCGCCGGCGCGCTCGACGCGGTCGACACGCCGCGGCTCGGCGACGGCGCGGCCGGCGACACGACGAAACTGCTGCTCGCGAAGATCGACCAGATCGGCCGCCTGCTCGACGCGCCGGGCGGCCCGCGCATCGCCGGCACGGCCGCGCGCAACGGCGGCGGCCCGCTGGTCGCGATCGGCGCATCGGCCGGCGGCCCCGGCGCGCTCGCGTCGATCCTCGGCAGCCTGCCCGCCGATTTCAATGCGCCGATCGTGATCGTGCAGCACGTCGATCGCGCGTTCGCCGAAGGCATGGCGCAATGGCTCGACGGCCAGACCCGGCTCGCCGTGCGCGTCGCCCGCGAAGGCGACCGCCCGCAGCCGGGCGTCGCGCTGCTCGCCGCGACCGACGATCACCTGCGCATCACGCGCGCCGGCACGCTCGAATACACGCGGGAGCCGGCCGCCACGCCGTATCGTCCGTCGGTCGACGTGTTCTTCAACAGCCTGACCGAGCACTGGCCCGGCCGCGTGATCGGCGTGCTGCTGACGGGGATGGGCCGCGACGGCGCGATCGGCCTGAAGGCGCTGCGGATGAAGGGCTACCATACGATCGCGCAGGACGAGGCGACCAGCGCGGTATACGGGATGCCGAAGGCGGCCGCGACGCTCGGCGCGGCGCGTGCGATCCTGCCGCTCGGGCGCATCGCGGGCGAACTGGCGGCGCTCGCACGGATCTGAGCCCGACGATGACCGTCCGCAACACCCATGCCCGCCCTTGCAACGACCGCAACAACCCGCATCGACCATGACGATTGACCTGACTCGCCCGCCCGGCGGCCCGACCGCGTCGCCCGCCGACGTGCCGGCGATGGTGCTGCTGGTCGACGACCAGACGATCGTCGCGGAAGCCGTGCGGCGCGCGCTCGTCGACGAGGAAGGCATCGACTTCCACTACTGCCCGCGCTCGGACGACGCGATGGCCACCGCGATCGAGACGCGTCCGACCGTGATCCTGCAGGACCTCGTGATGCCGGGCACCGACGGGCTGAGCCTCGTCAAGGCGTACCGCGCGAATCCGGCGACGCGCGACGTGCCGATCATCGTGCTGTCGACGCAGGAGGAACCGGTGATCAAGAGCGCCGCGTTCGCGTCCGGCGCGAACGACTACCTGGTCAAGCTGCCCGATCGCATCGAGCTCGTCGCGCGCATCCGCTACCATTCGCGCTCGTACCTGAACCTGCTGCAGCGCGACGAAGCCTATCGCGCGCTGCGGCAATCGCAGCAGCAACTGCTCGAGGCCAATCTCGAACTGCGGCGCCTCACGCATTCCGACGGCCTGACCGGACTGTCGAACCGGCGCTATCTCGACGAATACCTGGCCGCCGAGTGGCGGCGCGGCACGCGCGAGCGCAGCGAGCTGTCGCTGCTGATGATCGACGTCGACAACTTCAAGCTGTACAACGACACGTACGGTCACGTGTCGGGCGACAGCGTGCTCAAGCAGATCGCGTCGACGATCGAGCGCTGCCTCGGGCAGTCGGGCGATCTCGCGGCGCGCTTCGGCGGCGAGGAATTCGCGGTCGTGATGCCGGCCACGTCGCCGGGCGCCGCGCGGCTGCTCGGCGAGAAGATCCGGCTCGCGGTCGAGGCACTGCGGCTGCGGCACGCGCATTCGTCGACCGGCAACCACACCGTGACGATCAGCATCGGCGGCGCGAGCATCGTGCCCGCGCCCGGCCTGCCGACGACCCTGCTGATCGAGGCGGCCGACCGCGCGCTCTATCGCGCGAAGCACGAAGGCAAGAACCGGGTCGAGATCGATCGGTCGTCGACGCCGCCGGGCAGCGGCGGGTTCGGCGCGCACTGACGCACACCAACGGGTACGACCGGCGCGCGCGCCGCGCTCAGGCCGCGCCGAGCCGGCGCGCGTAGTCGCTCGCCTCCAGCGGGCGGCTGAACAGATAGCCCTGCTGCATGTCGCAGCCGATCTGCTGCAGGAACCACGACTGCGCCTGCGTCTCGACGCCTTCGGCCGTGACCTTCATCCCGAGCGAATGCGCCATCGCGACGACCGCCTGCGTGATCGCGACCGAGTCGTGATGATCGGGCACGCCCGACACGAACGAGCGGTCGACCTTCAGGTTGTGCAGCGGAAAGCGCTTCAGGTACGCGAGCGACGAATAGCCGGTGCCGAAATCGTCGACCGAAATCCGCACGTTCATGTCCGTGAGCGCTTCGAGCATCGGCAGCACGGTGTCCGTGTCGTTCATCAGCACGCCTTCGGTGATTTCCAGTTCGAGCGCGGACGGGTCGAGCCGCGTTTGCGCGAGACAGCGGCCGACCGATTCGACGAGCCCTTCGTGAAACTGCCGCGGCGACAGGTTGACGGCCAGCATCAGGTCCGGCGCGATCGTGCGGCGCCACTCGGCCGCCTGCCGGCACGCGGTTTCGAGCACCCACTGGCCGATCGCGACGATCAGCCCCGTGTCTTCCGCGACCGGAATGAACTCGGCCGGCGACATCGGCCCGAGCTCGGGGCTCGTCCAGCGCAGCAGCGCCTCGGCGCCGACCGTGCGGCCGCTGCGCGCATCGACGACGGGCTGATACGCGAGCCGCAGCATGTCCGACGCAAGTGCGCGCCGCAGCGACTGCTCGATCGCGAAGCGGCGCTGCAGCCGCAGGTTGAGCTGCGCGGTGAAGAACGTGAAGTGGTTGCGGCCGCGCTGCTTCGCGTCGTACATCGCCGAATCGGCGTTGCGCATCAGCGTCACGGCATCGTCGCCGTCGCGCGGCGCGACGCTGATGCCGATCGATACGCCGAGCCAGTATTCGTTGTTCGCGATCGCGAACGGCTTCGCGATCGCGTCGATGACCTCGCGGGCGAGCACCGCGAGACGCTCGGGATCGTCGCAGTCGTCGACGAGGATCACGAACTCGTCGCCGCCGACCCGCGTGAGCGCGTAGCGGTCCGCGCAGGCCGAGAGCCGCGCCGCGACGCTGCGCAGCAGCGCATCGCCCGCGTCGTGGCCGGCCGTGTCGTTGACCTTCTTGAAGCCGACCAGATCGATGAACAGGATCGCGACGCGCGCGGGCCCGGTCGCCGCATCGTGCACGCCGAACAGATCGCGCATGCGATCGCCGAGCCAGCGACGGTTGTACAGGCCCGTCAGCGCATCGCGGGTCGCCATGTAGCGCAGCTGCTGCTGTGCTTCGCGCACGGGGCCGATGTCGTTGAACGACACGAGCACCGAGTCGGCCCGCGTCTCGCCCGGCCGCACGATCGGCACCGCGTTGCCGCGCACCCAGATGATGTCGCCGTCCGCGAGACCGAAGCCGACCGTGTAGTCGAGCATCGGCGTGGCCGTCTCGAGCGCACGCCGGCTCGGCCAGTCGCGCGGCTCGATCGGCGTGCCGTCCTCGCGCAGCTTGCGCAGGATCACCGTCGACAGCCGGCGGCCGACGAGTTCGCCCTTCACGCGCATCATCCGGTTCGCGCTCGGATTGCTCGCGATCACGACGCCCTCGCGCGATATGACCAGGATGCCCTCGCTCAGGCTGTTGACGACGAGCCGGTGATGCTCCTCGCTGTGCGCGAGCTGTCGCGCGATCCGGTCCTGGTGCACCGCGAGTCCGACGCTGTTGCCGATATCGCGCAACAGCGCGGTTTCCTCGTCGCTCGGCCGGCACGGCCAGTGGTGATAGACGGCGAATGCGCCGAGCACGATGCCCGCATCGTCGAGGAACGGCACCGACCAGCACGCGCGCAGGCCCAGCGGCAACGCGATGGCGCGGTAGTCGGCCCACAGCGGATCGGTTTCGATGTCCTCGACGGCGACCATCCGGCGCTCGTACATCGCGGTGCCGCACGAGCCGGCCGCGGGCCCGATCGTCGCGCCGTCGATCGCCGCGCTGTACTGCGCGGGCAGCGACGGCGCCGCGCCGACGCGCACGTGCACGCCGTCCGTATCGAGCAGCAGGATCGTGCACGACGCGCCGTCGCCGAGCAAAGTCTCGGCACGCCGGCAAACTTCGACCAACAGTTCCGGCAGCGGCGTGTTGCGCGTGATGAGTCTCAGTACGCTCTGCTCGGATGCGAGCACTTCCGCGGCGAGCCCGAGGCTGTAGCGAGAACTTTGCGGTTCGGTATTCAAGATGAATCCTGCCGTCTGTCCGACCGGGTCTGATGCGCCCGATTCGTTATCGATATTTCGTGCCTTTTCGTGCCCTGTCCCGCCCCGGGTTTACGCCGATGCCCGGTGCGCCCCGTTTGCGCGCCGAGCCAGGGCGCGCCGAAATGTATTTAACACCAATCCGTGACAGCCGGCGTGCCTGCTTGCATCAGGGGATACGCTCGGTTGCCGCGCGGCTCGCACCGGCGGCGACCGGTTCGCCGACCGGTTGCTGCAGCGCACGAAGGCCGCGCGCGCCTTCTCCGACAACGATCCGTCAGAATGTGTCCGCACCCTGCCCCGCTGCCGGCCGGTCGTCCGCGCCGGGATGCGCGCCCGTCACCGCCTTCAGCGCGTCGATCGCGGCGGCGACCGATGCGCTCGCGGGCGCCGCATACAGCGCGCCGACCGTCTCCGGCATCGTCGACAGCTTCAGCGGCAGCCGGCCGACGCGCTCGCCGGCCCGCGCGGCGAGGTCGAACGCACGGGCCGACTGCACGAACAGGCACGGCGACTGGCCGGCGACCGCGCGGTTGGTCTGCCACGACACCGACTCCATCAGCACGGCCGGCGGCGCCAGGCCCGCCTTAGCGAACTCTGCGTCGAGCGCCGTGCGCGCGGGCGAACCCGACGGCGGCGCGATCCACGGAAACGCGGCCGCGTCGCGCCAGCCGATCCGTGCGCGCCCGAGCAACGGATGGCGCGGCCCGCACACGACGATCATGTCGTCGCGGTACAGCGGCGCGACGGCGAGCCCCGCGCTCAACGCCGACGCGTCGAGCCGGCACACGAGCAGGTCGAGCTCGTGGCGGGCCGGCGCGCCGGGCGGCGCGAGCAGGTCCGGTCGCGTGCGGCCGGCCGGGCCGCGGGGGTCGAGGGTCACGGGCGTCTCCGTCATTCATGTTCGGCAGGTTATCGATCGACCCTGATCTTTCATCGATCGATACGCGATCCTGCCGCATAGTCGTCGGCATGAAAACCCCCGGCACGAGCCGGCATGAGAGGAGACAGCCGACGTGAAAGACGATCAGGACACCCCCGCCACCGAACCCACCGCGCGACGCCAGTTCCTCAAGCTGGCCGGTGCGGCCGTCGCGTCGGCCGGCTTCGGCGCCGATGCGCTGGCCGCGAACCCGGCTGCCGGCACCGGAACGGTCGCCGCCGTCGATCCGGCGCCGGCCTTGCGCGGCGCCACCACCGCGCCTGCCGCGCCGCCCGCCGGCTACAACATCCTGTTCATCCTGACCGACCAGGAACGCCATTTCGACCGCTGGCCGTTCCCCGTGCCCGGCCGCGAAGCGCTGCGCCGCGACGGCATCACCTTCATGCACCACCAGATCGCCGCATGCGTGTGCTCGCCGTCGCGTTCGACGGTCTACACGGGCCAGCACATCCAGCACACCGGCGTGCTCGACAACGCGGGCCTGCCCTGGCAAAAGGACATGTCGCCGGACATTCGCACGGTCGGCCACATGCTGCGCGACGCCGGCTACTACGCCGCGTATCTCGGCAAGTGGCACCTGAGCGCGTCGATGCACGAAACCGCGAGCCCGTACACGGCGCCCGTGGCCGACTACAACCGCACGATCCGCGCGTACGGCTTCGACGACTATTTCGGCGTGGGCGACCTGATCGGCATGGTTCGCGGCGGCTACCAGTACGACGGGCTCACGGCGGAGGCCGCGGTGAGCTGGATGCGCAACCATGCGCCGCGCCTCGCGCAGGACGGCAAGCCGTGGTTCCTCGCGGTGAATCTCGTGAACCCGCACGACGCGATGTTCGTGAACACCGACACGCACGGCTCGACGGTGCAGGACGCCAACCACCCGATGCTCGGCAACGCGCCGCCGCCGAACGATGCGCTGTATCGCACGTCATGGCGCGACGTGCCGCTCGCCGCGTCCCGGCGGCAGCCGTACGACGAGCCCGGGCGGCCGCCCGCGCACGGCATGTTCAACGCCGCGCATGCGAATCTCGTCGGACGCTACCCGTTCACCGACGAACGCGTACGCCTCTATCAGGACAACTACTTCAACTGCATCCGCGATTGCGACACGCACGTCGTACGCCTGTTGCAGACGCTGCAATCGCTCGGCCTCGACGAACGCACGATCGTCGTGATGACGGCCGACCACGGCGACCACGTCGGCGCGCACCAGCTCGTCGGCAAGGGCGCGGCGGCCTACCAGCCGCAGAATCACGTGCCGCTCGTGATCCGCCATCCCGCGTATCCGGGCGGCATGCAGTGCGATGCGCTGACGTCGCACATCGACATCGCGCCGACGCTGCTCGGACTCACCGGCCTCGACGATGCGCGGCGCGCGACGATCCGCGGCAGCGCGCTGAAGGGGCACGACCTCACGCGCTGGCTCGCGAAACCGGCGGACGCGCAACGGCACGCGGCGCGCGACGCGACGCTGTTCAACTACGCGATGCTGCTGTACTACGACAGCGAATGGATGCTGAAGGAACTCGGCACGCTGCGGCAGAAAGGCGTGCCGGAGGACGAACTGCTGCGCCGCGCGCTCGCGCAGCAGCCGGATTTCCGGTTGCGCGGCACGATCCGCAGCGTGTTCGACGGCCGCTACCGCTTCACGCGCTATTTCTCGCCGCTCGAATTCAACCGGCCCACGACGCTCGACGCGCTGTTCGCGCGCAACGACGTCGAGCTGTTCGACGTCGCGCGCGACCCGGGCGAGATGCGCAATCTCGCGATCGACCGCAAGCGGCACGGCGAGCTGCTGCTCGCGATGAACGGCCGCCTGAACGACCTGATCGACAGCGAGGTCGGCGACGACAGCCCGGACGTGATGCCGATCCGCGACGGGAAGGTCCAGGTGCAGATCCGCAAGTGGCACTGACCACCTGAACGCACGGGAGCGCGGGCGGCGCCGCGCCGCGCGCCGCCCGTCAATCCTTCCGGATGTGCTCGGCCAGGAAGTCGATCAGCAGCCGCACGCGCGGCAGCAACCCGCGCCGCGACGGAAACACCGCGTGCACCACGCCGCCCTTCGGCGCCCAGCCGGGCAGCACGTCGATCAGCGTGCCATCGCGCAGGTCGTCCTCGACGACCATGCACGGCAGTTGCACGATGCCGACGCCATGAATCGCCGCATCGCGCAACGCGTGCATGTCGTCGGTCACGAAGCGCGGGTGATGGCGCAACTGCGCGTGCTCGCCGTTCGGCCCGACCAGTTGCCAGACGTGATGCCGCGCCGGCCCCCAGTCGAGGCTCGGCGCGCCGATCAGCCCGGCCGGGTCCGACGGTGCGGCGCGCCCGTCCAGCCAGTGCGGCGCCGCCACCAGCCGCTGCGGGCTGTCGGCCAGCACACGCATCACGAGATCGCTGTCCTCCAGCGGCGGGAAGCGCACGCGCAGCGCCAGATCGAAGCCTTCGCTCAACAGGTCGACGCGGCGATTCGTCGCCTCGAGGTGCACGTGCACCTGCGGATGAATCGCCATGAAACGGGCAACGAGTGCGCTCACGCGGTATTCGAGCAAGGCGGTCGGGCAGCTCACGCGCACGATGCCGCGCGGCTCCGCGTGCCGGCGCTCGATCACCTCGCGCGCGGCGTCGGCTTCGACCAGCACGGCGAGACAGCGCTCGTAGAATTCGCGCCCGGTTTCCGTGACCGTGAAATGGCGCGTCGTGCGCTGCAGCAGCCGCACGTCGTACTGCGCTTCCAGCGCCGCGATGCGCCGGCTCAGCGTCGATTTCGGCACGTCCAGCGCGCGCCCGGCCTGCGTGAAGCCGCCGTGTTCGACCACCTTCACGAAATAGTAGAGGTCGTTCAGGTCATCCATGATTGTTCCACCCATAGAACACTGACGGCATTTTAAGGGACTGGAACACCCGTTGTTGCACGCTTAGCATCGTGTTTCGACGTGGATCGGTGTCGTCGAGGCAAGCGGGATTTTTTTCAGCCGACTGCCTCGCTCGTCCGCACGATTCACTAAGCTTGGAGCAAACGCCTGCCGTGCAACCGGCGTCGGACGTTTGCGACGGCGCGAGCGTGCAGCCGCGGCGAGTGTCCCGACACCGCGGCCGCCGGCCCGGACCCTCGGGATTTCCCTCACTTCCTGCTCTGTCTCTGGAGGCAACCATGGCAAGCGAACCGATTCGCGACCCCGCGAACGACCACCTGCTCACCCCGCAGAACGCCGCGTTCATCGTCATCGATTACCAGCCGGTCCAGGTGAACTCGATCGCGTCGATGGATCGCCAACTGCTGATCAACAACATCGTCGGCGCATCGAAGGCGGCGGTTGCGTACGACCTCCCGATCGTCCACTCGACCGTCAACGTGAAGACCGGGCTGAACAAGCCGCCGATCCCGCAACTGCGCGCGGCGCTCGAAGGCTATCCGACCTACGACCGCACGAGCATCAACTCGTGGGAGGACGTCGAGTTCCGTCAGGCCGTCGAGGCGACCGGCCGCAAGAAGCTGATCATGACCGCGCTGTGGACCGAAGCGTGCCTGACGTTCCCGGCGCTCGACGCGCTGAAGGCCGGCTACGAGGTGTACGTGGTCGTCGACGCGGTCGGCGGCACGTCGGTCGCCGCGCACGAAGCCGCGCTGCGCCGCATCGAGCAGGCCGGCGGCCAGATGATCAGCGTCGCGCAGCTGTTCTGCGAATTGCAGCGCGACTGGGCGCGCAGCGCCACCGTGCCCGCGTTCATGAACCTGTTCATCGAAACCGGCGGCACGGCCGGCATCCAGTTCTCGTACGACAAGAGCTGACCGGCCCGGCGCGCGCGGCGGCCGGTGCCGTCCGGCCGCCGCACGCCATCGCCCCGCTCGCCGGCCCCGTGCGACCGGCGCGCGAGCCCCGCACCGCGGCCTTCCGGGCCGCGTTGTCGTATCCGTGATTCAATGTCGATCGAACCCGCGCCGCGCCATCCGGCGGCACGGCGATGTGAACTCTCATCGAACGACCTTCACTGGATCACCATGACGAACCCTGCCGAAATCAAGGCGCTCGTTTTCGATGTCTTCGGAACGATCGTCGACTGGAGAAGCGGTGTCGCACGCGGTGCCGCCGCCTTCCTGGACCGCCACGCGCCGACGCTCGACCCGTTCGCGTTCGCCGATGCGTGGCGCGCCGAGTATTCGCCGTCGATGGAAGAAATCCGCAGCGGGCGCCGCCGCTACGTGCGGCTCGACGTGCTGCATCGCGAGAACCTCGTGCGCACGCTCGACCGCCTCGGGATCGACGACGTGCCCGATGCCGACATCGACGCGCTCAATCTCGCCTGGCACCGGCTCGATCCGTGGCCCGATGCCGTTGCCGGGCTGCACCGGCTGAAGCAGCGCTACATCATCGCGCCGCTGTCGAACGGCAACATCCGGCTGATGGTCGACGTCGCGAAACACGGCGGGCTGCCGTGGGACGCGATTCTCGGCGCCGAGGTTGCCCGCGCGTACAAGCCGTCGCCGGCGGTCTATACCGAAGCGGTCGAGATTCTCGGCCTCGCACCGGCCGAGCTGTGCCTGGTGGCCGCGCACAACGGCGATCTTGCCGCCGCGCGCGGGCTCGGGCTGTCGACCGCATTCGTGCTGCGGCCGACCGAGCACGGGCCCGGCCAGACGACCGACCTGCGAGCCGACGATGCGTGGGATTTCGACGTCAGGGATCTGAACGAGCTCGCGGATCGGCTCGGTTGCCCGGGTTGAAGGCCGGGGTCGGTGCGCGTCGCAGCGCACGACGGGCCGCGAGGCGGCGCCGGCGGAACGGCGCATCGAGGCGAAATAGCAGCGGCCGCGTGTCGTCCATCCGCGTATGCAGGAAATGCGGCCACACGTGCTCGGGCCGGCACTCGAACGTCCACCGCGAACGAATTTCCACGACCGTCTCCTCGCGGCTGTCGGTGCGGACATGACGGCACAGGCGTGCCGCGCCTCCGCTACTTCACCACCGCCCGCCACGCGGTGCGCGCATAGACGAGCAACAAGGGCAGCAGCGCCAGCGCGAACAGCATGCTCAGCGCGAGCACCCACACCGGCCATTGCTGCGGATTCCCGTGCGCCCAGTAGCGGTACGGCACGCTCAGGAATGCCATTTCCATCAGCAGCGCACCGAGCGGCACGAGCCCGTTCAGCACTGCCGCCATGCCGAAGCGGGCCGCGCCGTCGATCTTCTTCCCGGCCCCGTACGCCGCGATCAGGTAGACGAAATAGCCGATGATCGCGACCACCACCGCGCCGCCCGCCAGCAGGCCGATACTGCGCACGCTGCGCTCGTGCAACTGTTGCGCGCCCGGCGGCAACACGACATCGACCTTCTCGCCGAGATCGGGCACGGCGCCCGAGCGAATGTTGCCCGGTAGCGTGATGCGTTCGCCATCCGGCATCACGGCTTCCAGGATCGACGTGTACTTGATGCACCGGTACGACGAGGTTCGCCCCGAACTGTCGCGGCGCTCGCAGGTGTCCCATTCGGACCGGTAGGACACGACGGTCGCTTCGTATGTCGGCGACACCGTCAGCACGTAGAGCTCGTCGCCGATCCAGTACGCGAACGGGAACAACAGCGACACCAGGCAAAAACACACGAGCCACCAGAACGCAACCGCGCCGCCCGAGCCGCGCTTGCCGCCCGTCTGGCGGCGCACCATGCGCGACGCGAGCCAGTAAGCGACCACGCCGAATACCACCACGCACACCACGAAAACCTTGCCCGCATGCGTCAAAGCCATCTGCCTTTCCCCCGATAGCCGGTCGAGGCGCCGCCGGCCGTTTTGTCATCCAGATCGATCGTCGCGTCGCCGTCGCGACATCCTCGTCGACCGCTATTCCTGCTCGCCGACGAATCGCAGCGTCCCCGATTCTCCCGACAGCAACGCGCGGTTCGCATCGGCCGCCGCGCGCAGGTAATCCCACAGCGCGGTCACACGCCGCAGCTTGCGCAGATCCTCGCGGCACGTCAGCCAGAAACACCGCGTGACGACCACGTCGTTCGGCAGCACCGGCACCAGCGCCGGCTGCGTGGCCGCCATGAAACACGGCAGGATCGCCAGGCCGCCGCCCTGCAGCGCCGCGAAAACCTGCGCGATCACGCTGGTCGTGCGCAAGCCGGCCGTCGCGCCGGGCACCGCGCGGTCCAGGTACAGCAGTTCGTTGCTGAACGCGAGATCGTCGACGTAGCTGATGAACGCGTGCTGCGCGAGATCGTCCGTACAGGTGATCGGCGCATGGTTCGCCAGATAGTCGCGGGTCGCATAGAGCCGCAACTGGTAGTCGCACAGCTTCGTGACCACGTAAGGCCCGCGTTCGGGCCGCTCGAGCGTGATCGCGAGATCGGCCTCGCGTTTCGGCAGGTTGACGAAGTGCGGCACCGGCAGCAGGTCGACCGTCACGTGCGGATGCGCGGCGCGGAACCGCGCGAGCTGCGGCGCGAGGAAAAAGCAGCCGAACCCTTCGGTCGACCCGATCCGCACGTGGCCCGACAGCGCCTCGCCGGTGTTCGCGACCTGGTCGCACGCGGACTGCACGGTCGTCTCCATCGCATCCGCATACGCGACGAGCCGCTGCCCTTCCGCCGTCAGCGTGAAGCCGCCGGAGCGCGACTTGTCGAACAGCAGCGTGCCCATCGCGGCCTCGAGCGCGCGGATGCGCCGTGCGACGGTCGTGTAGTCGACGCCGAGCCGCTTCGCGGCGCCGCTCGCGCGCTGCGTGCGCGCAACCTCGAGGAAAAAGCGCAGGTCGTCCCAGTTCAGGTTGCCGGAAACCGGCTCGGTGGCATGTCGCATCGGCGAAGGAAAAAGGCGGGCGTCTCCGGGCCGGCCGTCGATATGCATAAATGCACATCCAACCGGTTTCTTTATCGGTACATCATGAATCTGCGCATAACTATACTCGACCGTGACCTGCGGACCATGAACCGCGGCACCACCACGGAGACACCATGCAAACGCGATCCACCCTCGATGAGCATGCGACCATCGCGACGCCGGCGCCCGAGCGCACCGCGAAGCACTACCTGCTGGCCGGCTGGGCCAGCATGGCCGGCACCACGATCGAGTGGTACGACTTCTTCCTCTACGGCACGGCCGCCGCGCTCGTGTTCAACCGCATCTTCTTCCCGTCGCTGGACCCGGTCGTCGGCACGCTCGCCGCATTCGGCACGTTCGCGGTCGGCTTCATCGGGCGGCCGATGGGCGGCATCGTGTTCGGCCACTTCGGCGACCGCATCGGGCGCAAGTCGATGCTGATGATCACGCTGCTGCTGATGGGCGTGCCGAGCATGATCATCGGGCTGATCCCGTCGTACGACAGCATCGGCTACTGGGCCGCCGCGCTCTTGATCGCGATGCGTTTCCTGCAGGGCATGGCGGTGGGCGGCGAATGGGGCGGCGCGGTGCTGATGGCCGTCGAGCACGCGCCGAAGGGCCGCAAGGGGCTGTTCGGCAGCCTGCCGCAGACGGGCGTCGGGCTCGGGTTGATCCTGTCGTCGGTGGCGATGGCCGCGGTGGCCGCGCTGCCGGAAGCCGACATGCTGTCGTGGGGCTGGCGCGTGCCGTTCCTCGCGAGCATCGCGCTCGTCGGCCTCGGCTGGTTCATCCGCGCGAAGGTGCCGGAATCGCCCGACTTCGAGAAGGTCCGCAAGCAGGGCAAGGCCGAGAAATCGCCGGTGACGGCCGCGCTACGCCGCCATCCGCGCGAGGTGCTGACGATCGTCGGCGCGCGCGCCGCCGAGAACACCTGGTTCTACATGGTCGTCACGTTCGCGCTCGCTTACGCGACGCAGCAACTGCATCTGCCGAAGGCCGAGATGCTGCACGCGATCACGGCCGGCGCGGCGCTGTCGCTCGTCACGATGCCGCTGTGCGGGCATCTGAGCGACCGCATCGGCCAGCGCCGGATGTTCGCGATCGGCCTCGTGCTGATGTGCGCGTTCGCCGCGCCGTTCTTCATGATGCTCGGCACGCAGCAGACGTCGACCGCATGGTGGGCGATCGTGCTCGGCCTCGGCGTCGTGTTCCCGATCCTCTATGCGCCGGAATCGCTGCTGTTCGCGCAGCAGTTCCCGGCGGAAATCCGCTACAGCGGCATCTCGCTGTCCGTGCAGCTTGCCGGCGTGATCGGCGGCGGCTTCGCGCCGATGATCGCGACGTCGCTGCTCAAGGCCGGCGGCGGCCAGCCGCACTACGTGATCGCGTACCTCGTCGGCTTCGGCGTGTTCGCGCTCATGTGCACCGCGTTGATGCGACCGGCGCGCGCGTAGCGCACCGCCCGCCTTCATTCGATTTCAGTTCGACCTGCCGTCCGCCGTCGCCGCACGCGCGGCGGACGCAGGCCACCCTTTTGCTTCGCACCACCGTTTCCCGGAGAGAGTTCCATGAACGCCGCAGTTCCCCAGACCACCCTCGCCCTGCCCACCGCCAAGCTGCTGATCGACGGCGCGTTCGTCGATTCGCGCAGCGCCGAATGGGGCGACATCGTCAACCCCGCGACGCAGGAAGTCATCGGCCGCGTGCCGTACGCGACGCTCGACGAGGTCGATGCCGCGATCGCCTCCGCGCAGCGCGCGTTCCAGACCTGGAAGACGACGCCGATCGGCGCGCGGCTGCGCATCATGCTGAAGTTCCAGGATCTCGTGCGCCGCAATCTCGAACGCATCGCGCACACGCTGACGGCCGAGCAAGGCAAGACGCTGCCCGACGCGCAGGGCGACATCTTCCGCGGCCTCGAGGTGGTCGAGCACGCGTGCTCGATCGGCACGCTGCAGCAAGGCGAATTCGCGGAGAACGTCGCGGGCGGCGTCGATACCTACACGCTGCGCCAGCCCATCGGCGTCTGCGCGGGCATCACGCCGTTCAATTTCCCCGGGATGATTCCGCTGTGGATGTTCCCGATGGCGATCGTGTGCGGCAACACGTTCGTGCTGAAGCCGTCCGAGCAGGACCCGCTGTCGACGATGCAGCTCGTCGAACTCGCGATCGAGGCCGGCGTGCCGCCAGGCGTGCTGAACGTCGTGCACGGCGGCAAGACGGTGGTCGACCGCCTGTGCACGCACCCGGACATCAAGGCGATCTCGTTCGTCGGCTCGACGCGCGTCGGCACGCACGTGTACAACCTCGGCAGCCAGCACGGCAAGCGCGTGCAGTCGATGATGGGCGCGAAGAACCACGCGGTCGTGCTGCCCGATGCGCATCGCGAGCAGTCGATCAACGCACTCGTCGGCGCGGGCTTCGGCGCGGCCGGCCAGCGCTGCATGGCGACGTCGGTCGTCGTGCTGGTCGGCCAGGCGCGCGACTGGCTGCCCGATCTCGTCGAAAAGGCGAAGGCGTTGAAGGTCAATGCGGGCGCGGAAGCCGGCACCGACGTCGGCCCGGTCGTGTCGAAGGCGGCGAAGGCGCGCATCCTGTCGCTGATCGACGCCGGCGTGAAGGAAGGCGCGACGCTGCTGCTCGACGGCCGCGACGTGAAGGTGTCCGGCTACGAGCAAGGCAACTTCGTCGGCCCGACGATCTTCTCCGGCGTGACGACCGACATGTCGATCTACCAGGAAGAAATCTTCGGGCCGGTGGTGGTCGTGATGGAAGCCGACACGCTCGACGACGCGATCGCGCTCGTCAACCGCAACCCGATGGGCAACGGCGTGGGCCTGTTCACGCAGAGCGGCGCGGCCGCGCGCAAGTTCCAGAGCGAGATCGACATCGGCCAGGTCGGCATCAACATCCCGATTCCGGTGCCGGTGCCCTACTTCAGCTTCACCGGTTCGCGCGGCTCGAAGCTCGGCGATCTCGGCCCGTACGGCAAGCAGGTCGTGCAGTTCTACACGCAGACCAAGACGGTCACCGCGCGCTGGTTCGACGACGACGCGACGGCCGGCGGCGTGAACACGACGATCGCGCTGCGCTGATGCCGAGCACGAGGAGCCTGCACATGGAAATCGCATTCATCGGACTCGGCAACATGGGCGGCCCGATGGCCGCCAACCTGCTCAAGGCCGGCCACGCGCTGACGGTGTTCGACCTCGACGCGCACGCGGTCGACGCCGCGGTGCGCGCCGGCGCGACGGCAGCGGCGTCGCCGCGTGAAGCCGCCGCGCGCGGCTCGTTGATCATCACGATGCTGCCGGCCGCGCAGCACGTGCGCGCCGTCTACCTCGGCGACGACGGCGTGCTAGCCGGCGCGCGCGCCGGCGCGACGCTGATCGACTGCAGCACGATCGATCCGGGCACCGTGCGCGCGGTGGCCGACGCCGCCGCGCAGCGCGACTTCCCGCTCGCCGATGCACCCGTGTCGGGCGGCACCGGCGGCGCGCAGGCCGGCACGCTGACCTTCATGGTCGGCGCGGACGCGCCGCTGTTCGAGCGCATCCGCCCGGTGCTGCTCGACATGGGCCGGAACGTCGTGCACTGCGGCGGCACCGGCACCGGCCAGATCGCGAAGATCTGCAACAACCTGCTGCTCGGCATCTCGATGATGGGCGTATCGGAAGCGATGGCGCTCGGCGCCGCGCTCGGCATCGAACCGGCCGTGCTGGCCGGCATCATCAACACGTCGACCGGCCGCTGCTGGAGTTCGGACGCGTACAACCCGTATCCGGGCGTGAGCGACACGGCGCCGGCCGCACGCGGCTATGCGGGCGGCTTCGCGGCGAACCTGATGCTGAAGGATCTCGGGCTCGCGACGGAAGCCGCGCGCAGCGCGCATCAGCCGGTCTGGATGGGCGCGCTCGCGCAGCAGCTGTATCAGTCGATGAGCCAGCAGGGGCTCGGCACGCTCGACTTCTCCGCGTGCGTGAAGCTGTACGAGGCGCAGCCGGCCTGACCTGCCCGGCCGACGCCGGACGTGCGTCGACCCGCGACGTGCCGGTACGGCATCGCGGGTCGGTTTGCCGGCGGGGGAAGAAAAACGCGGGCGGCGGCGTCATGCCGCCGGTCGGTCAACCGGTCGGTCAACCGCGCGGGTTCGACGCCGTCTCGAAGGTCGGATGGCACTCGAACGCGAGTTCGGAGCGGGCGTCGACGCGGCGGCCGCCGGTCAGCGATTCCTGCTTCACGCTTGCGCGCATCCCGCGCTGCGTGCAGTAGTTGGTGGCTTCGTTGACGGCCTTCTCGTGGGCGTCGGCCCACGTCGTCGACACGCCGATCGTGCGCGTCGTCACGGTGAATACGTTCGGGTTCGACGTCGCGGTCACGTCGGAAGCAGTCGAACACGCGGCGAGCAAGCATGCAGCAGCCGCAATGGTCAACCATCGCAGGGTTCGAAAAGAGACTGGAATGGACATGGAGGGCAGGCGCACGCCGGTCGACGTGCATTGAACAACATAGGCGACAGTATGCCTGCTCGATCGCCGGAGATCATGCCCCTTTCGGTGAACACATTGTTTCGAATGGTTAAACGATGGCCAAATCTGGCAAGAATTACAGCCGTCGCCGGCCATCGTTTTCGTTCGTCAGGTCATTTCGCCCGGCATGCCCGCCGGCGCGGCCGCTCACGCCGGCGCGACGGTCAATGTGCACCCGCCTGACGGATTCGAGCGGATGCTTCCGCGAGGTTACGCCACGCCGGCTGCCCCGGCGCGTAGCGCGCGCGGATGTACGCGGCAAGCTCGGCCATCTGCCGATCGTCGAAGGCATCGCCGAAGCCCGGCATGTAGCCGAGCCGGTCGGTGGCCGGCTGGTCGATCCCGTGGTGCAGCACGCGCAGCAGGTTGTCCGGCGTCGCCTGGCTGACGCTCGTGTTGAGCCCCATCAGCGGACGCACGCCGAAATGCCCGACACCGCCCGATTCCGCATGACAGACCGCGCACGCGGCTTCGAACGCGCGGCGGCCGTTCTCGAGGCCGAGCGTCGCGACGGTGTCCGCGCCGCGCGCGTGGCCGGCGGCCGCGTTCGCGGCGACCGCCGCATCGACGGGCGGCGACAGCGACGCCAGATAGTGCGCGATCGCCTGCACGTCGGACTCGGGCAGCGCCGCGAGCCCCGCGACGACGGGCGCCATCGGCCCGGCCGCGACGCCGTGCTGCGCCGAGAACCCGGTGCGCAGATAGTCGAACAGCGCGCCTTCGGTCCATGGCACCGGCGCGGCCGGCGACGCGACGAGCGGCGGCGCGACCCATCCTTCCGCTTCGCCGCCCGACAGGTAGGCGAGGCCGCCCTTCTCCGCGCCGAGCGCGTTGCGCGGCGTATGGCAGGCGCCGCAGTGTCCGGCGCCGTCGACCAGATACTTGCCGCGATTCCACATCGCCGAACGCGCCGGGTCCGGCGCAAACGGCCGCGCGTCGTGATACAGCCAGTTCCAGCCGGCCACGAGCCGCCGCTGGTCGAGCGGGAACGGCAGCTTCGTCTTCGGCGGCACGTGCTTCACCGGCGGCTGCGACATCAGGTACGCATAGAGCGCGAGCAGATCGGGCTCGCTCAGCTTCGCGAATGCGGTGTACGGAAACGCCGGATACAGGTGCGAACCGTCGCGCGAGATGCCTTCGCGCATCGCGCGGGCGAACGCCGGGTATGACCACGCACCGATGCCGGTGTCCGGATCGGGCGTGAGGTTCGTCGTGTAGATCGTGCCGAACGGCGTATCGAGCGCGAGGCCGCCCGCGTTGGTCGCGCCGCCGGGCGCCGTGTGGCATACCGCGCAATCGCCGGCGAGCGCGACCTGGCGGCCGCGTTCGAGCATCGCCGCGCTCCACGTCGCGCCGTCCGCGCCGCCGGGCGCCATCGACGCAACGGGCGCGATCGGCGCGGGGCCCGGCAGGATCGCGCACGCCAGCCCGATCAGCCCGCCGACCACCCCGCCCGCGCCGCCGCCGGCCAGCCAGCGGCGCCAGCGCGACGCGCGGCGCGGGGCTGCTTGCCGGCCGTCGCCGGCATCGACCGGCACCGGTTGCGCGAGCGCGGCGCGAATGTGCGCGGCATCGAACGGCGGTGCGCGAAACCGCACGCCCGTCGCGTCGTACAGCGCGTTCGCGATCGCGGCAGCGGCCGGCGCGGCCGCCTGTTCGATCCGCCGCGCATCGTGTTCGGACAGGTCACCGTGCGCGCGACGCGCGGCCGCGTCGACTGCAATCAGTTCGTGCGCGATCGCGTCGGCCCGCTCGCCGGCACCGGTCTCGTCGTGCGCGGGCCGCGCGGACAACCGTGCGCCCATCACGCGGGAAATCGCGGCCTCGATCTGCCACGCGGGCAGGCCGGCCAGCGACGCGTCGCCCGGCTCGCCGGTGCCCTGCCCGGCCACCACGCGCCGCACCGAGACGTCGCCCGTCGCGCAGTCCACGTCGAGATCGACGACCCACGCGGACCAGCGCGGATCGCGGTCATGGTCGGCATCGTCGCCGGATGCGGTTGCGTGCGCATCGACACGCTCGCCATCGAACGCGAAACCGCGACCGCTGACACGCGACGCCGCGTTCGCCCCGGCCGCGGTCGGCACGCCCCAGGCGGCGCGTTCGCTGACCATCCGGATCGTTTCGCGCGGCCCCGCATCGCGCTCGGCATCGAGATGCTGCAACCGCAACGCGACCGGGTCGCGCCGCAACGCGCCCGCGAGTTCGTCGACGAAGGACTCGCGGGCAAACACGTGCGCGTGACCGGGAATCGCGCCATCTTCATCGGCCAGTTCGATCGACGTCTGCGCGTGCCGGTAGACGAATGGCGATGCGGGGCCGCGCCCGGCACGCTCGTCCACACCGCGAGCATCGTCCCCGCCCGCGCCGGCCGCCTGCGCGCGATAGCGCCAGGTCGTCATCCGGCCGTCGGGCGCGGTCCGTGTTTCGATATCGAACGATGCATGCGTGTACGCAGCGCCGATCGGCCACGCGTAGCGCGCGCGATGCGGGCGCGATGCGTCGGCGGCCGCGTCATCGGGCGGCGCCGGTTCCGTCACGCGCGCCGGCGCCACGGGCGAACCTGCGTCATGCTTCATCGCCGCCTCGCAGATAGCGTGCGGCGCGATGCACCGCGCGAATGATCTCCAGATGCGTGCCGCAACGGCACAGGTTGAAGCGCAGCGCATCCCGGATCGCCGCATCGTCGGGCGCGGGGTTGCGATCGAGCAGCGCCTTCGTGCTCATGATCATCCCGTTCAGGCAATACCCGCATTGCGCGGCCTGCTCGTCGATGAACGCGCGCTGGATCGGATGCGGCGCGTCGCACGACCCGAGCCCTTCCAGCGTCGTGACGTCGCGTCCATGCGCGGCGGCGGCCGGCACGACGCATGAACGCGTGGGCTGCCCGTCGACGAGCACCGTGCACGCACCGCATTGCCCGAGCCCGCAGCCGTATTTCGGGCCATTGAGCGCGCAGTCGTTGCGCAGGACCAGCAGCAGCGGCGTGTCGGGCATGGCGTCGGCGACGGTGTACGGCGTGCCGTTCACGCGAAACGCCAGCGGCCGCGGCGGAGAAGCGGGATGGGACATTGATCGATCCGGAATGCAGAATGCGGGCCGAGTCGGCCGGCGGCGGGCACGGCCGCCGGCTGGCGCTTGTCGGCGCGCGCCTGACATATAACACGCCGAAATGCGTGCGTTGCGGCGCATCGGCCCCGCACCGGCGAGGCGGCTGCACGGCGCCGGCCGGCGCGGGCGCCGCGCGTCAGGCCGCGGCCGCCACGTTGCTGCGCGACGGCGCTTCGAGCGGCACGTCGAATACGTCGTATCCGAACACCCACGACGGATCCTCGTTGGTGCGCAGCCACGTGTTGTTGTGCGACACGAGCTGCACCTTCGACGCGCGCGCCGCGCGGTTCGCCTCGTACAGCGCGAACGCACCCGCATGGTCGCCGATGCCGACCTCGTCGAGACAGCGCGCGAGCATCGCCGCATCCTCGATCGCCATCGCCGCGCCCTGCGCCATGTGCGGCTTCATCGGATGGCACGCGTCGCCGAGCAGCACGAGACGGCCGCGACTCCACAACGGCAGCGGATCGCGTTCCAGCAGCGGCCATTTGGTGATCGACGGCGAGACGTCGATCAAATGCTGGATGTCGGCGTGGAAACCGGCGAACGCCTCGCGCATCTCGTCGCGGCTGCTGTCGACCATCGACACGCCTTCCGGCCACTCGGCCTGCGGCACGCCGGTCACGTAGTAGTACTCGTCGCGCTTCTCGGTCACGTAGTAGACCATCATGTGGCGATCCTCCGACCACCACTTCACGCACATGTCGTACGGCTTGTTGCCGAGCAGCGCGGCCGGGAACACCGCGCGGTGCGCGACGTAACCGGTGTAGCGCGGCGGTTCCGCACCGAGCAGGTGCTCGCGGATCCGCGAATTCACGCCGTCCGCGCCGATCGCGATGTCGGCCGTCTCGACGCTGCCGTCGGCGAACGTCAGGCGCACGTCGCTGCCGGTGTCCTCCACCGCCGCGAGCTTCTTGCCGAAGCGGATCGTGCCGGGCGTCACCGCCTGCGTCATCAGCGCATGGAAATCGCCGCGATGCACGGTCAGGTAGCGCGCGCCGTAAGTCTTGCGCGCGTATTCGCCGAGCGGAATCTGCGACAGCACGTCGGCCGTGCGCCAGTCGCGGCTGTACCAGAAATCCGGATGCGAACCCATCGTTTCCAGCGCGTCCTCGCAGCCGATGCGCCGCATGATCTTCATCACGTTCGGGCCGAGATGGATCCCCGCGCCGAGGCGCGAGAACGCGGGCGCCTGCTCGTACAGCGCGACGTCGTAGCCGCCGCGCTGCAGCAGCGCAGCCGCGGCCGTGCCGCCGAGACCGGCGCCGATGATTGCGATACGGGGTTTGCTCATGCGGATCTCCTGATCGTGGGTGGCCCGTTGCCGAACACGGTGCGAGGACGGGCGGATTGAATGGCGTTTATGTAGCGTACACACTCAATTTATTCAGGACAAGCGGATTGTTGATCGACATCGACACATTCGGGAAAACACTAATAAATCGACAAAATACCGCGCGCAACAACAATCCAGCCGTGCCGAACGTCATTTTGATCCATTGCCATTTTCAAATGTACACACTAGACTTTGCCCAACATCCGGCGATCCCGCGCCAGCGTGCCGCCCCCTCCTTACCGACACGGAGCCTCCCGTCATGAGCAAGACCTACCGCATCGGCCAGATCGTGCCGAGTTCCAACACGACGATGGAAACGGAAATTCCCGCGATGCTGCGGCTGCGCGAAGCGATCCGCCCCGAGCGCTTTACGTATCACTCGAGCCGGATGCGGATGAAGAAGGTCGTCAAGGAAGAACTCGCGGCGATGGACGCCGAATCGGACCGCTGCGCGGTGGAACTGAGCGATGCGCGCGTCGACGTGCTCGGCTACGCGTGCCTCGTCGCGATCATGGCGATGGGGCACGGCTACCACCGCGTGTCGCAGGCGCGCCTCACGAAGCACACGGCCGACAACGGCGCGCAGGCGCCGGTGCTGACGAGCGCGGGTGCGCTGGTCGACGCGCTGAAGGTGATCGGCGCGAAGCGCATCGTCGTCGTCGCGCCGTACATGCTGCCGCTCACCGAGCTGGTGGTCGACTACATCCGCAACGAAGGCTTCGACGTGCTCGCGTACCGCGCGCTGGAAATCCCCGATAACCTCGACGTCGGCCGCCACGATCCGGCGCGCCTGCCCGACATCGTGAAGACGCTGCCGTACCAGGACGCCGACGCGATCGTGCTGTCCGCGTGCGTGCAGATGCCGTCGCTGCCCGCCGTCGCGAAGGTCGAGGCGATGACGGGCAAGCCGGTGATCACCGCCGCGATCGCGACCACCTACGCGATGCTGCGCGAACTCGATCTCGAACCGGTCGTGCCGGGCGCCGGCGCGCTGCTGTCCGGCGCGTACTGAGCGCCGCCGCTACTTCGGAGCATCTTCATGTCCTCGACTTTCCTGTACGGCGCGAACGTCCGCGCCAACGGCATCCGCCAGCACTATCTGCGCTACGGCGGCGCGACCGGCGCACGCGCGTCGCGCCCGGCGATCGTGCTGATTCCCGGCATCACGAGCCCCGCGATCACGTGGGGCTTCGTCGGCGAAACCTTCGGCGCGGCGTTCGACACCTACGTGCTCGACGTGCGCGGCCGCGGGCTGTCGGACGCGTCTCCGTCGCTCGACTACGGCCTCGATGCACAGGCGGACGACGTCGCGGCGCTCGTCGCCGCGCTCGATCTGCCGCGCACGAGCCTCGTCGGCCATTCGATGGGCGCGCGGATCGCCGCGCGCGCGGCCCGGCGCGGCATCCGCGGGCTCGCCTCCGTCGTGCTGGTCGATCCGCCCGTCTCGGGCCCGAACCGCCGCGACTACCCGGGCAAGCTGCCGTGGTACATCGACTCGATGGCGCTCGCGCGTGCCGGCACGGACGCCGAAGGCATGCGCGCGTTCTGCCCGACCTGGACCGATGCCGAGCTGCAGTTGCGCGCCGAATGGCTGCACACCTGCGACGAACGCGCGGTGCGCACGTCGTACGAAGGCTTCCACACCGACGATTTCCACGCGGATGCCGCGCAACTGGCCGTGCCGTCGCTGCTGATCACCGCCGAGCGCGGCGACGTGGTGCGCGACGACGACGTCGCCGAGCTGCAGCGCGCGACGCCGACGATGCGGCACGTGCGCGTGCCCGACGCCGGCCACATGATCCCGTGGGACAACGCGGCGGGCTTCTACGCGGCGTTCGGCGACTTCCTCGGCGCGCCGCTCGCGCCCTGAGCGCGGCGTCCGCCGCTTTCCTTCACGCCTTTACCGGAGCCGACGATGCCAGTCAGCGATACCCAACTGATCGACGCGTGGAAGCAGGTCCTCACGCTGTCGCGCCTCGAACCGGGCCAGACCGTCACGATCCTGACGAGCGCGGCCACCCATCCGCAGACGCTGTCGTGCGCGCTGATCGCGACGCAGTCGCTCGGCGCGATCGTCAACCGGCTCGACCTGCCGCCCGTCAACGGCGACAAGGCATTCAGCCGCGACCCGCTCGCCTACCTCGGCACGACGCCGCTGACCGGCAACCGCGCCGCGATCGCCGCGCTGCGCGAGAGCGACCTCGTGCTCGACCTGATGACGCTGCTGTTCTCGCCCGAGCAGCACGACATCCTGAAATCGGGCACGAAGATCCTGCTCGCGGTCGAGCCGCCCGAAGTGCTGGTGCGGATGGTGCCGACCCTAGCCGACCGCACGCGCGTGCTCGCCGCATCGAAGAAAATCGCCGCCGCGCGCGAGATGCGCGTGAGCTCGGCGGCCGGCACCGCGCTCGTGTGCCCGCTCGGCGAGTTCCCGCCGACCGCCGAATACGGCTTCGTCGACGCGCCGGGCCGCTGGGACCACTGGCCGAGCGGCTTCGCGCTGACCTATCCGAACGATCGCACCGCGCGCGGCACGATCGTGATCGATCGCGGCGACATCCTGCTGCCGCAGAAGCACTACGTGCGCGAGCCGATCGCGCTGACCGTCGAAGGCGGTTACGCGACGCGCATCGAAGGCGGCGTCGACGCCGACCTGCTGCGCGACTACATGGACACGTTCGCCGACCCCGAAGGCTATGCGATCTCGCATATTGGCTGGGGGCTGCAGCCGCGCGCGCGCTGGTCGACGCTCGGGCTGTACGACCGCGAGGCGACGATCGGGATGGACGCGCGCGCGTTCGAGGGCAACTTCCTGTTCTCGCTCGGCCCGAACAACGAAGGCGGCGGCAGCCGCACGACCACCTGCCATATCGACATCCCGCTGCGCCGCTGCACGGTCGAACTCGACGGCGAGACCGTCGTGCGCGACGGCCGCGTGACCGACCAACCCGCCTGATACCGACGAGCCCGACACCATGAACGATCTTTCCCGTCACGCCGAAGCGAACGTGTATCGCCAGCAGGGTTTCGGCACGCCGCTGCCGCCGCACGGCAACCTCGGCCTGCTGATCGTCGACTTCGTGGTCGGCTTCGCCGATCCCGCGACCTTCGGCGGCGGCAACATCGCGCCGGCGATCGCGCGCACCACGCATGCGCTGGCGCTCGCGCGCGAACGCGGCTGGCCGGTCGCGCACAGCCGCATCGTGTATGCGGACGACGGCAGCGACGACAACGTGTTCTCGCTGAAGGTGCCCGGCATGGCGACGCTGACCGAGCATCATCCGAACAGCGCGATCGTGCCCGAACTCACGCCCGCGCCGGGCGAACTGGTCGTGCGCAAGACCGTGCCGTCCGCGTTCTTCGGCACGCAGCTCGCGCCGTGGCTCGCGCAGCGCGCGGTGCAGACGCTGCTCGTCGCGGGCGCCGTGACGAGCGGCTGCGTGCGCGCGAGCGTCGTCGACGCGATGTCGCACGGGTTCCGCCCGCTCGTGCTCGCCGATTGCGTCGGCGATCGCGCGATCGCGCCGCACGACGCGAACCTGTTCGACATGCAGCAGAAATATGCGGCCGTGATGCCGCTCGACGATGCGATCGCGGCGATCGACGCCGTGCAGGCCCGCGCACGCTGAGTCGCGACGCATCGCGGGCGGCGCCGGTGCGCCGCCCGCGATTGACGCTGCGCTTTTGGCGACCTAGATTTCCTTCACGCGCGCCGCCGCCCCGCACGCTGCCCGACGCCATCGCCCGCCGGCCACGCCGCCCTCGACAGGACCTCTCCCCGTGAACCGCTCCGAACTGCTCGCGCGCACCGGCTGCCTGACCGTGATCCGGCCGCCCACGCCGCCCGTGAAGCCGGCGCCCGGCCAGCCGGGCAGCCTGTCGTCCTACGTGCCGGCGCTGCCCGAAGTCTTCGTCGCGATTCTCGACGACGGCCGCATCCTCGCATTCAACGGACACGTCGATCTCGGCACCGGCATCCGCACGTCGCTCGCGCAGATCGTCGCCGAAGAACTCGACGTGCCGGCCGCGCGCGTGACGATGGTGCTCGGCGACACGGCCGCGACGCCGAACCAGGGCCCGACCATCGCGAGCGCGACGATCCAGATTGCCGCGACGCCGCTGCGCTGCGCGGCCGCGCAGGCCCGTCACGCGCTGCTCGCGCTCGCCGCCGAGCGGTTCGGCGTCGACACGGCGCGGCTGGACATCGACGACGGAACGATTTCCGCCGAGGGACACACGATCACGTTCGCCGCGCTCGTCGCCGCGCGGCGGATCGCGCTGACGCTCGACCTGAACGCCCGCACGAAGGACCCTGCTCGATACCGGATCGTCGGCCGCGCGTCGCCGCGCGTCGACCTGCCCGCGAAGGCGACCGGCCAGCTCACGTTCGTGCACGACATGCGCGTGCCGGGCATGCTGCACGGCCGCGTCGTGCGGCCGCCGTACGCGGGCCACGACAGCGGCCCGTTCGTCGGCACGTCGCTGCTGGACGTCGATCGCGCGTCGGTGGCCGACGTGCCGGGGCTCGTGGCCGTCGTCGTGCTCGGCGATTTCGTCGGCGTGGTCGCCGAGCGCGAGGAGCAGGCGATCCGCGCCGCGCGCCAGTTGCGCGTGACGTGGCGGCCGCTGCCCGCGCTGCCGCCGCTCGACGAACCGGCCGCCGCGATCGCCGCCGCGCCGGCCAGACGGCGCGTGCTGCTCGACGAAGGCGACGTCGACGCCGCGCGATCGGAACCGGACACGCTCACGCTGTCGCGTACTTACGCGTGGCCGTTCCAGATGCACGGCTCGATCGGCCCGTCCTGTGCGCTCGCCGACTACCGCGCGCCCGGCGACGGGCGCATCACCGTGTGGTCCGGCACGCAGAATCCCGTGTCGCTGCGCTACGACCTCGCGACGCTCGTCGCGCGCGACGAAGCCGATGTCGACATCGTGCGGATGGAAGCGGCCGGCTGCTACGGCCGCAACGGCGCGGACGACGTGTGCGGCGACGCGCTGCTGCTGTCGCGCGCGGTCGGCCGCCCGGTGCGTGTGCAACTGTCGCGCGCGGACGAACATCTGTGGGAACCGAAAGGCGCGGGCCAGTCGATGCAGGTGACGGGCACCGTCACGCGCGACGGCCGCCTGCTCGGCTATGACTTCACGACACGCTACCCGTCGAACGACGCGCCGCTGCTCGCGGCGCTGCTGACCGGCGCGATCGCGCCCGAGCCGCGCGTGTTCGAGATGGGCGACCGCACGGCCGTGTCGCCGTATGCGAGCCCGCATCGGCGCTTCGTCTGCGAGGATCTCGCGCCGCTCGTGCGCGCATCGTGGCTGCGCGGCGTATCGGCCTTGCCGAATTCGTTCGCGCACGATGCATTCGTCGACGAATGCGCGGCGCTGACCGGCGTCGATCCGCTCGCGTTCCGGCTGCGCCATCTGCAGGATCTGCGCGCAACCGAACTGCTGCAGGCAGTGGCCGACCGCGTGGGCTGGACGCCGCGCGCGCCGCGCCCGACGAACGAACGCGAAGAACGCGACGCATCGCGGCTCGTGCATGGCCGCGGGATCGCGTATGCGCGCTACGTGCACAGCCGCTTCCCCGGTTTCGGCGCGGCATGGTCGGCGTGGATCGTCGACCTGAGCGTCGATCGCGTGTCGGGCGAGATTCGTATCGAGCGCGTGACGGTCGGTCAGGACACGGGCACGATGATCAACCCCGATGGCGTGCGCCACCAGATCCACGGCAACGTGATCCAGGTATTGAGTCGCACGCTGAAGGAACGCGTGCGGTTCGCGGACGGCAAGGTCGCGTCGCGCGAATGGGCGAGCTACCCGATCCTGACGTTCGCGGAAGTGCCGGACGTCGACGTCGTGCTGATGCCGCGGCAAGGCGAACCGCCGCTGGGTGCGGGCGAATCGGCATCGGTGCCGGGGCCGGCGGCGGTCGCGAACGCGCTGTTCGATGCCACCGGCGTACGGTTCTACGCCCCGCCGTTCACGCCGGAAACGGTGCGGGCCGCGCTGCGCGAAGCGGGCCGGCTGATGAGCGCGGAGGCGGCCCGCGCACCGGTCACCGCGGGCGCGACGTAGGGCGGCCCGCGCCGCGCGTCACCCGTCACGCGTCGCCGTCTTCTTCCATCATCTTGCGCAGCAGGAACTGCAGCGCGACCCGCTCGCCGGGATTGAGCGCGCCATACGTGCGTTCCGTCACCTGCCGCGCGAACGGCACCGTGCGGTCGATCAGCGCGAGGCCGGCCGCGGTTGCGCGCACGATCAGCTTGCGGCCGTCGTTCGGGTCGGGCAACACCTCGATCAGCGCTCGTGTCTTGAGCCGCTCGACGACGCCGCGAATCGTCGCCTGGTCGATCGCGGTCGCCTTGACGATGTCGTTCAGCGAACACGCCTGCCGCTCCTTGACCGCGCACAGCGTCACGAACTGCGCGGCCGTGAGATCCGAATCGGGAATCGCTTCCTGGAAAATCGAAACGTGCCGCTGATACGCGCGGCGCAGCAGATGCCCGACCTGGTCGTGAAAATCGTACGAATCCTTGGAAGACGCCATGAGAGTGCCGGCCCACGCCTGCATGCAAATGAAAGACAAGCAGTGTACACCCTCAAATCGGTGCGACCGGCGACCGGCCGGGCGCGTCATTGCGGTGCATCATGATTCGCGGCATCGCGTGCAAGTCGCGCGTGACGACCGCCCGATCGCGGCAATGCGTCCGACCATCGCATCGGTGCGCCGGCCGAGTCGCGCACCGTCGCAGCGCCTGCCGGACATGCGCTCGCGTGCTGCGGCAGATCTTCGTGCACACACTTCAATTTTGAGTGCATACGCACGAATTTCGTGCATGCCTCCCGCGATGAACCGACCTTTTCAGCGCACGCTCCATATCGAGCAAAACCCCTTTTCAAACACGGCCTTTTCTCATGCAAACGCTTGCTTTTCGGCGGCCATATCCATGCCTGTGCGCTTCGGTATTTTCTAGTGTGTACGCTACGTATTTGACGTGATATACAGACTCCAGTGCGCAGCGGAACGTCCGCTCGCGTCGATCGAGCCACCCATTCATCCGTCACACTCGAACAGGGGCAGTCCCATGTCTACCGCACACCCGAGCGCCGCCGTTTCCCCCGACGACGCGCTGCACGGCACTCTCTATCGCAAGGTCACGCTGCGCCTCATCACCCTCTTCTGCCTGTGTTACTTCGCGGCCTATCTCGACCGCATCAACATCGGGCTCGCGAAGCTCCAGATGCTCGATGCGCTGAAGTTCAGCGACACCGTGTACGGCCTCGGCGCCGGCCTGTTCTTCGCCGGCTACATCCTGTTCGAAGTCCCGAGCAATCTGGTGCTGCAACGCGTCGGCGCGAAGCTGTGGATCGCGCGGATCATGATCACGTGGGGTCTGCTGTCGGGTGCGACGATGTTCGTGCACACGCCGATGCAGTTCTACATCGTGCGCTTCCTGCTCGGCGCCGCCGAAGCCGGCTTCCTGCCGGGCGTGCTGCTGTACCTGACGCAGTGGTATCCCGATGCGCGCCGCGCGCGGATCGTCGCGCTGTTCATGGTCGGCCTGCCGCTGTCGAGCATGATCGGCAGTCCGATCTCCGGCTGGATCATGCGGGCGTTCGACGGCGCGCACGGGCTCGGCGGCTGGCAGTGGCTGTTCCTGCTCGAGGCGCTGCCGTCGGTGCTGCTCGGCTTCGCGGTGCTGCGCTGGCTGCCCAACGGCATCGAATCCGCGCAATGGCTGAACGCCGACGAGAAGCGGGTGCTGCGCGCGAATCTCGACGCCGATCCGTCCGGCAACAAGAGCCACGCGCTCGGCAAGGCGTTCTCCGATCCGAAGGTGTGGGCGCTCGGCCTGATCGACCTGTGCGTGCTGCTCGGCCTGTATGCGGTGAGTTTCTGGCTGCCGACGATCCTGCGCGACACCGGCGTGAAGGACGCGTATCACATCGGCTGGCTGATGGTGATCCCGAACGCCGCCGCCGTGCTCGCCACGCTGTACTGCGGCGCGAGCTCCGACCGCGCGCGAGAGCGCCGCTGGCATATCGTCGTACCGTTCATGGTGTCGGCCGTCGCGCTGGCGATCGCGGCTTCGTCGTCGCACGGCACGCTCGGCACGGTGCTGCTGTTCTCGCTGATCAACGCCGGCGCGGCCGCCGCGATGCCGGTCGTGTGGGCGCTGCCGTCGACGTTCCTGAAGGGCTCGGCCGCCGCCGGCGGCATCGCGTTCGCATGCTCGATCGCGAACCTCGGCGGCTTCGGCAGCACCTATTTCATCGGCTGGCTGCGCGATACGTTCCATTCGCAAAGCGCGGGCTTGTATGGTTTTGCCGCATGCATGCTGGTCGGCTGCGCACTCGCGCTCGCCTACCCGGCCCGGCTCGTGAACCGCTGACGCCTCGCGCCGCGCGCGCGACGCTCCCTTTTTACAACCGCGCCGCTCGCGCGGTCTGCTCCCACGCTCCCCACGTCCTCCCGCGCACGCCGCCATCGCGGCGCGTGCGCGCTGCCTGCCCCACGCCGCCGCCGTTCGCCGGTTTTTGCGCCGCACAGGCACGTCGATTGCGTCATCCCCGCGCCCGCCATCCGGCGGACAGCATCTTCCTTCCAACCGGCGCTGCGCTCCGCGCGGTTCTCTGCGCGGCGGTCCCGCATCGCAATGCAGGTTTCCTGAACGAGAGGACGACATGAAATCAATACGAACGATAGTGGCCCTGTGCTCGGTCATTTCCATGCTCACGGCATGCGGCGGCGGCGACGACGCCGGGACCGTACTCGGCATCTCGAAGCCGCAGGCGCGCTTCATCAACGCGGTGCCGGCCGGCCCGAACCTCGACTACTACCTGAATGCGAAGGTCGATCAGTCGGGTGTCGCCTACAAGGGCGTGACGCGCTATCACGACATCGATTCGGGCACGCAGACCGCGAGCTACGACGTGTCGGGCACGACCTCGACCGTCGCGTCTCAATCGTTCAGCGCGGCGAACGGTCACCATTACACGACGATCGCGCTGCCGAGCACGACGTCGCTGATCTCCGTCATCGACGACCCGTACGACAAGGGCCTGCTGTCGGACAAGGCACGCGTGCGCAGCTTCAACGCATCGCCGAATGCGCAGAACGTCGACGTGTACGTCGTCGCGCCGGGCACCGACATCACGACGGTCAGCCCGACGATGGCGGGCGCGGCCTACCAGAACGCCGTCCCGGCCACGACGCAGGATTCGGTCTACCTGAACGGCGGCACCTACCAGGTGGTCGTCACGACGGCCGGCAGCAAGTCGCCGATCCTCAAGACCGCACCGGTCAACATCGGCAACAACGCCGACTGGCTGCTGCTGACGATCCCGTCGGGCGGGGTCGGCGACGTGACGCCGAACGACATTCACGTGCTCGTCGCCCAGGGCAACGACGCCGATACGTCCGCGCAGGAACTCGGGCCGCAGTAAGGGCCGAAAGCGATCGCGGCGGCCGGTGCGCTCGCATCGGCCGCCGCGTGTCGGTCAGCGGTATCAGTCGTCGGACCGTTCGAGGCAGATCACGTGCTCGGCGCGTGTGCCGTCGCCGTGCTCGATATCGACGTCGCCGACATGGCGCACACGCCAGCCCGGCCGCGTCGCGATCTGCGGCATGTTGCCGGACGGCCGGCTCTCGATCCCGCCGAGCCCTTCGTCGGGCGTGTCGATCGCCTCGTCGAGCGACGCGTTCGAATAGATCACGTTGTCCTGCAACTCCGACGCGCCGGTGCGCGCCTCCATGCCCTTGCCGTCGACGTCGACCGTGTTGTCGGTCATCGCCATGTTCGCGTTGTCGAGCGTGACGATCCGGCCGGCGGCCCGGCGCACCGGATCGCCGCTGTCGACCGCATGCGCGTCGACGTCGATCGCCGGCAGGCCGGTCGGCATCTTCCCGGCGACCGCTTCCGGCGTCAGCGGACGCCGCACCACCTGCGCGGCCTGGGTCGCCGCGTCGGGCATGTCGCCGGCCGCCGGTGTCTTCACCGGGCTTTTCTCGATCTGTTCCCGCTGCTTTTCCGGGGTAGGGTTCGATTCCGCGTTCTGCATCGCACCTCCTTGCCCGGCCGGCGGACGCCGGCGTCACGCCGTCGCCGCCGGGCCGGAAATCGCTACAACGGTCCTTGCAAATCTTTCATGCGCACGGCCGCGCACGCACGCCGTCCGGCGCGCGTGCCCGCCGGCACCGCACCCGCGCGGCGGACGACGCGTCGTCGCGCCGCCCGCCCGACTACCGGCGCGCGTCAGCCGCCGCTCGCGCCGGCCGGCGCGGAGGCCGCGCCCGGCATGCTCGCGCCGGCGTCGCCGGGGGTGCCGGCCGCCCCGCTGCTCGGCGTGCCCGATGGCGCGGTGGACGGCGCGACCGACATGCCGCTGGCTGCGCCCGAGTCGGAACTGGTCGCGCCGTTGTCGCCCTTCTTCTGGCAGCCTGCGCCTGCCGCGAGGCCCGCGATCAGGATGCCGGCGAAGACGGCTCGCGATACGTGACGAAGTGAATATCGCTGCATGACACCTCCGCTGATGTCGATGTGGATGGAACCCGCTGACTCGCAATTTGCGTGCCGTTCCCCGCCGCCGCGGCCGCCCGCGTTCCATTCGTTTTCCAAATGACGCCCAGCCGAATATTTAATTTCCCATCGTCCGGCCCGCCGCCCATACTCGCGAACAAATCCGAGACATAACGTCCACGGCGGCCGACCGCGCTGCGTACCCACGCAGCCGGTGTCGCGCCCCGCACATGGAAGGAGACAACGGCGTGCAACTGGAAGCCATCCACCGCACGGGCCTCGGGCTCGGCGCGGACGACGCATCGCATCGAACCGACACGGCCGCGCGCGATCCCGCGCTGAGCCCGCGGCTGCATAACCCCGATCTCGCGCCGACCCGGGCCGAGGGCCGGACATGGGGCCGCTACAGCATCTTTGCGCTGTGGACCAACGACGTGCACAACATCGCGAACTACTCGTTCGCGATCGGGCTGTTCGCGCTCGGCCTGTCGGGCTGGCAGATACTCGCGTCGCTCGCGATCGGCGCGGTGCTCGTGTACTGCTTCATGAACCTGACCGGCTACATGGGCCAGAAGACCGGCGTGCCGTTCCCGGTGATCAGCCGGATGAGCTTCGGCATCTACGGCGCGCTGCTGCCCGCGATGATCCGCGCGGTGATCGCGATCGCATGGTTCGGCATCCAGACCTATCTCGCATCCGTCGTGCTGCGCGTGCTGCTCACCGCGATCTGGCCGGGCCTCGCCGCGTTCGACCAGAATGCGATCTTCGGGCTGTCGACGCTCGGCTGGATCACGTTCGTCGCGATCTGGCTGGTGCAGATCGGTATCCTCACGTACGGGATGGAAATGGTCCGCAAGTACGAGGGGCTCGCCGGCCCGGTGATCCTCGTCACGACGCTGTCGCTCGCCGCGTGGATGTTCAGCCGCACCGGCGGCCAGCTCGCGATGTCGATCGGCAAGCCGATGACCGGCCTGAAAATGTGGACGGAAATCCTCGCGGGCGGCTCGCTGTGGCTCGCGATCTACGGCACGCTGGTGCTCAACTTCTGCGACTTCGCCCGTTCGTCGCCGAGCGCGAAGACGGTGCGCGTCGGCAACTTCTGGGGCCTGCCGGTCAACATCCTCGTGTTCGCGACGATCAGCTTCGTGCTCGCCGGCGCGCAGTTCAAGCTGAACGGCCACATCATCCACAGCCCGACGGAAATCATCGCGACGGTGCCGGACAAGCTGTTCCTCGTGCTCGGCTGCCTCGCCTTCCTGATCGTGACGGTGGCCGTGAACATCATGGCGAACTTCGTCGCGCCGGCCTTCGTGCTGACGAGCCTCGCGCCGCACCGCCTGTCGTTCCGCCGCGCGGGCCTGATCAGCGCGACGATCGCCGTGCTGATCCTGCCGTGGAACCTGTACAACAGCCCGATCGTGATCGTCTATTTCCTGTCCGGCCTCGGTGCGCTGCTCGGCCCGCTGTACGGAATCATCACGGTCGACTACTGGCTGGTGCGCAAGCAGCGCGTGAACGTGCCCGATCTCTACACCGAAGCGCCGACCGGCGCCTACTTCTACACGCGCGGCGTGAACCGCAAGGCGCTCGCGGCGCTCGTGCCGTCCGCGCTGATCTCGATCACGCTCGCCGTCGTACCGGCCTTCAGCGCGATGACGCCGTTCTCGTGGCTGCTCGGCGCCGCGATCGCGGGCAGCGTGTACTGGCTGCTGGCCGATCGCACACGGCACTACGAAGAACGTTCGGGCGAGCACATCGCGGTCGCCTGCGCGCAACACTGATACACACGCATACGGAGTCAGCAATGAGGATCCTGGTAGTCAACGTCAACACGACCGAGTCGATCACCGATGCGATCGCCGCGCAGGCGCAGGCCGCCGCGTCGCCCGGCACGGAGATCGTCGGGCTGACGCCGCGCTTCGGCGCGGAGTCGATCGAAGGCAACTTCGAGAGCTACCTCGCGGCGATCGCCGTGATGGATCGCGTGTTGAGCTACGACGAGCCGTACGACGCGGTGATCCAGGCCGGCTACGGCGAGCACGGCCGCGAAGGGCTGCAGGAACTGCTGACGGTGCCCGTCGTCGACATCACCGAAGCGGCCGCGAGCGTCGCGATGCTGCTCGGCCATCGCTACTCGGTCGTCACGACGCTCGACCGCACGGTGCCGCTGATCGAGGATCGCCTGAAGCTCGCCGGGCTCGATGCGCGCTGCGCGTCGGTGCGCGCGAGCGGCCTCGCGGTGCTCGAACTCGAGGCGCACCCGGCTCGCGCGATCGAATCGATCGTCGGCCAGGCGCAGCGCGCGGTGAAGGACGATCACGCGGAAGTGATCTGCCTCGGCTGCGGCGGGATGGCCGGCCTCGACCGGCAGATCGAGGAATGCACGGGTGTGCCGGTGGTCGATGGCGTGTCGGCCGCGGTCGCGCTCGCCGAGTCGCTGGTGCGCCTGAAGCTGAAGACGTCGAAGGTCCGCACGTATGCGCCGCCGCGCCCGAAGCGGATCGTCGGCTGGCCCGGAACCTTCGCAAAATGACGGGCCGCCGGCCGGTGGCCGCATCGTGCGGCCGCCTCGTATCGCCGGGAGGCGGATCGGCATGCCGGACCCGCTAGACCCGACCGCGCTGCGCCGCGGCGCGTCCGACGCCACGGGCGCGCTCGACGTGCTCGATGCACGGCTGATGCGCATCCTGCTCGTGCTGCTGACCGAGCGCACCGTGTCGCGCGCGGCCGTGCGCCTGAACATGTCGCAGCCGGCGACGAGCGCCGCGCTCAAGCGCCTGCGCACGCTGCTCGGCGATCCGCTGCTGGTGCGCAGCCGCTACGGGATGGTGCCGACCGAGTTCGGCGCGCGCTTGATCGAGCCGCTGCGCAACGCGCTGCGCGTGATCGACTTCATCCGCATCCAGCAGCCGACGTTCGACGCGCGCACGTCGGTGCGCACCTACCGGATCGGCTGCCCCGACTACCTGAACGTGCTGTTCGTGCCGAAACTCGTCGCGCTGTTTCGCGAGCGCGCGCCGAACGCGCAACTGGTGTTTCATCCGCTCGGCGACGGGTTCGACGACGAGCGCGCGCTGGCGGACGGCGAACTCGACGTCGTGATCGACAACCGGCCCGCACGCCAGTCGCGCTTCCGGCAGGACGACCTGTTCGACGACCGCGTCGTGTGCCTGATGCGCGCGACGCATCCGCTCGCGCGATGCGGCGCGATGACGGCCGCCGGATTCGCGGCGGCGCCGCAGCTGTGCCCGACGCCGTCGTGGCTCGAAGCGTCGGGCGCGATCGACCGGCAGCTCGAACGCGTGGGCCTGCAGCGGCGCATCGTCGTCACGCTGCCGCACTTCGAACTGGCCGCGCACGCACTGGTGCGCGCCGACCTGATCCTCACCACCACGTACCGGCTCGCGCGGCACTACGCGAAGCTGCTGCCGCTCGCCGCGGTCGCGCTGCCGGCCGAGCCGCCGGATATCGTGTACCGGATGACGTGGAACGAATCGGGGCCGTGCGCGGAAGGCGTTCGCTGGCTGCGCGGGCTGATCGCCGAGGCGACGCGCGCATGGCTCGACGCCGAGGCGAGGCTGCCGGCGGTCGCGGCGGTCGCCGCCGTATCCGCTTCCGGGCCCGATGCGGACACCGCGAAAACCGCGCCGGCCGCCGCCGAGCCGCCCGAACCCACCCGGCGCACGCGCCGCAGACCGGCCCCGCATTGTCATGCGTCGCATCCGGCGCGCGTCGCGCACGCGGCACGCATCCACCGCACCGCGACGAAGTCGCACTGACCGGCACCGCACCCGGGCCGGCATGATCCGCTCGGCCGCCGCATGTCAGGCCGGTCCTGTTTACCCGCGCCGTGCCGAATCGTCGGGATGACGCGTCGAACCCGTGTCGGTGGACGTCGCATCGCGAACGCCGGTGGCCACTCGATCGAATCACCGGCAGCGACACGATCGCCCCGAACGTCGACAAACAGCAGGATCGTGCGCGACGTTGCGCATGCTTCACATCGTTTCACATCACGCGCCTTCGCATCGGTTGCGTCAGCAACTTGTATGCAACGACGGCCGCAACCAGCGCCAGCACGCCGCTCACCGTGAGCGCATCGGCGAACCCGCTCGCGAACGCGACGGGCGCCGCCCGCGCGAGGGTGCCGGCAGCGGCCGGCGGCACGCGGCCGAGCGCCTGCGCCAGATCGCCGGCCAGCAGGCTCGACATGAACGGCTCATCGGCGAATACGCGCAGGCCAGGTGTCGCGGACAGCAGGCGGTCGAGCCGCGCATGCGTGCTCGCCGCCAGCACCGCGCCGAGGACGCCGACGGCCGTGACGATCGCCGAGAAGCGCGTCGTCGTGCTGATGCCCGACGCCATGCCGGTGCGATGCGGCGGCACGCACGCCATGATCGCCTTCTGCGTGTCGCCGTTCATGATGCCCGCGCCGCACCCCGTCACGAACATGCCGAGCGCGACGAGCCGGTAGTCGCCACTGGCCGTCAGCGCCGCGGTCGCGAGGTTGCCGGCGCCGATCAGCGCGAGCCCGCCCGCCAGCACGCCGCCGGACGAAACGCGCGGGGCCAGCGCCGCGCCGAGCGACGGACCGGCGATCATCGCGAACGCGAACGGCAGCATCCCGAGCCCCGCGTCGATCGCCGACATCCCGAACGCGTTTTGCAGGTACAGCGGCAGGAACGTCATCATCACCTGCGCGCACGCCGCGTAACCGAACATCGCGAGCACGGCGCCGACGAAGCGCGGCTGGCCAAACAGCGCGAGATCGATCATCGGCCGCGCTTGCCAGCGCTCCGCGCCGACGAACGCCGCCAGCAGCGCGGCCGCGAGCGCGAACCGGCCAAGCGTCGCGCCCGACAGCCAGCCGTGCGACGGCGCACCGATCAGCGCCGCGATCGCGCAGGCGAGCGCCGCGCCGAACAGCAGGCTGCCGGCCGCATCCACGCGCTTCGCATGCGGATCGTTCGATTCGTCGATCGCGACGCGCGCACCGGCCGCCAGCAGCAGGCAGACGGGCAGGTTCAGCAGGAACACCCAGCGCCACCCGATCCATTGCGTGATCGCGCCGCCGACGAGCGGCGCGATGGCCGTCGCGATTCCCATGCACATGCCCCAGATCGCCCACGCACGGGCCCGTTCGCGGCCGTCCGGGAAACGGTTCGCGATCACCGCGAGCGCCGCGGTCAGCAGCAGCGCGGCGCCGCCGCCCTTCACCGCACGCGCGGCGATCAGCCAGCCGGCCGACGGCGCGATGCCGCAGCCGAGCGACGCGACAAGGAACAGCGCGAGCCCCGTGAAGAGCATCCGCTTGCGTCCGAAGCGGTCGGCGAGCCCGCCGGCCGGTAGCAGACACGCGGCGAACGCGGTCATGTACGCGCTCACGACCCATTCGATATCGGCGAAGCTCGCATGAAAGCTGCGCGCGATGCTCGGCAGCGAGACGGCCACCACGTTGGTGTCGAGCACGATCAGCGAGCAGGTCGCGGATGCGACGGCGAGCGTCGCGGCGGCAGGCAGGCGGGTGCCCGTGCGCGGGACGGCAGCCGCGCTCGTGCGCGACGCCGGTGAAGACTGGGACATCCGGCACTCCGGAACAGGATGAGGGAGCCGTATGCTAGGCTTGTCCCGTATTGCCTGTCATTGACACTTCAATGCTGTTTTATTGACGAAAATTGCAACCATGGACCGGCTCGAATTCCGTCACGTGCGGGCGTTCCTGAGCGTCGCGCAACATCTGCATTTCGCGCGCGCGGCGGAGGCGCTCGACATGGCGCCGCCCGCGCTCACGCGGCAGATCCAGGAAGCCGAGCGGGTGCTCGGCGTGCGGCTGTTTCACCGGTCGCGCCGGGCGGTCACGCTGAGCGCCGCCGGCGAGGCCTATCTCGCGGAAGCGCGCGCCGCGGTCGAGCATCTGCAACGCGGCCGCGAACTCGCCGCGCTGGCCGAACGCGGCGAACTCGGCCGGATCGAGATCGGCTATGTGTCGTCGGCCGTGTATTCGGGCACGCTGCAGCGCACCGTCGGCGCATTTCGCACCGCTCACCCGCGCATCGAGCTGAACCTGCGCGAAGTGCCGATGGACGACGTCGCGAACCAGCTCGACGCCGGCCGGCTCGACCTCGCGTACGTGCGCCCGCCGCTCGCGCTGCCCGGCGGCCTGCGGATCGTCACGCTGCAGCGCGACGTGTTCGTCGCGGCCGTGCCCGCCGATTCGCGCTACGCGGCGATGGCCGCCGTGCGCGCGGCGGACCTCGCCGACGCGCGCTTCGCGGTGCCCGAACAAGAATTCGGCACGCTCGAAGTCGCGCGCCGCGGCCGCTTCGCGCCGGTGGTCGCCGCGCGGCCGGGCGGCCTGCTCGCGGTGCTCGCGTGCGTGTCGGTGAACGGCTGGGTCGCGGTGATTCCCGACGCGCTCGCCGGTTGCGTGTCGCTGCCGGGCGTCGTGTACCGGCCGATCGCCGGCAAGCCGATCATGTCGGAACTCGCGCTCGCGCACCGGCGGTTCGAAAAGGCGCCTGCGGTGCGGGCATTCCTGCGCACGATGCCGCCGGCCGCGTAAAGCGCCCGCGCAAGCGTCCCGGGCGTCCGGGTCGACGCCGGCCGCACCGGCGCCCGCCGCGCGAATATGCATTTCACGATTCGATGTTTGTCGGCCGGAAAACGATTCCGTAACCTGCCCGGCAGCCGCGCGGCCCGCGCGCGGATCACCGAGGACACACCGCCGATGCCCCACGCTTCCGCCCCAGCGCGCCGCCGCGCGCTGCAGCGCCTTGCCGCCCTCGCCGCCGCGCCGCTCGCGGGCGGCCTTGCCCTGCCCGCCCGTGCGGCCGGCGCCGATCTGTCGGGCGTCACGCTCGTCCTCGGCGACCAGGCCGGCGGCCTGCGCGCGCTCGCCGAAGCGGCGCGCGTGCTCGACGGCACGCCGTACCGGTTCCGCTGGGCCAACTTCCAGGGCGCCGCGCCGCTGTTCGAAGCGCAGCGCGCGGGCGCGATCGATCTCGCGCCGGCCGGCGACCTGCCGGTCCTGACGGCCGCGCTCGGCGATCCGTCGTTGCGGATCGTCGCGACGCGCGTCGGTTCGCCGGCGTCGCTCGGCATCGTCGTGCAGCCCGACTCGCCGGTTCGCGCCGTGGCCGACCTGAAAGGGCAAACCGTCGTCGTATCATCGGCGCGCGGCAGCATCTCGCAATACCAGCTGTATGGCGCGCTGCGCGAACACGGGCTCGCGCCACGCGACGTCGACGTGCGCTTCGTGCTGCCGGTCGACGCGTTCGCCGCGTTCGAGGCGAAGCGGATCGGCATCTGGGCCACGTTCGATCCGTACTACGGGCATGCGGTGCGCCGCGGCGCGCGCATCGTCCGCGACGGCAGCGGCATCAATTCGGGGCTCGCGTTCCTGACGTCGCCGGTCGAGACACTCGACGATCGCGGCAAGCGCGCGGCGCTTGCGGACGTGCTCGCGCGGCTCGCCCGCGCGGGCCAGTGGGCGCTCGCGCACCCGGCCGACTACGCGAGCGTCTATGCGTCGCTCACGCGCCTGCCGCCCGATGCGGCCACCGACATCGCGCGCCGGGCCGCGCTCGCGCAGCGCAGCCTCAGCGGCGCCGACATCGACGTGTTGCAGCGCGTCGCCGATCGCGCGGCGGCGGACGCGATCCTGCCGCGCCGTGTCGACGTTGCATCGATCGCCATCCGGCAGGTGTCCGCGTGAGCGATGCGGCGCGAGGATGCGTTCAGCGCGGCCGCGCCATATCGAGATCCGGCACGTCGTCGCCGAACGTCGACGCGACGAGCGTGCGCATTGCGGCGATCAGCAGCGTCGGCCCCGACTGGTTGAACGTGCAGCGCTCGCCCGCGGCCGGCACCGCGCGGTGCAGCACGGCACGCCACGCACCTCGCCCGCCGTCGCGCTCGAACCCGGCAAACGGCAGCCGCTCGACGATCGGACCGCCGTCCGCCCAGGACGATGACGGCGCGAACGGTGTCGGGACGCCGCCCGGTTCGCGGATCGACGTGCAGCCGGACGCGTCGGCACGCGGCACCTCGTGGCCTTCCGCGGTCGCGACCCAGTAATCCAGCGCCGCACCGGTCAGATCCTGGACTTGCATGGCCCTCTCCGTCGCCGTCGTTCCAGTCGACATGCTAACCGTTGCGCACGCACGCGCGGTCCGGACGGCGCCTCGGCGCCCCGGCGAGCCGCTGCATCGCGAAATCCCGCCCCCGAACAAACCCGCGCACGCTGTCACCTGTGTGACATTCCTGCGTAGAATGATCTGACGGCTTGCCGCCCGGCCCGCGGCACGCCATCGAGCCCATCACAAACACAAACGCGCGCCGATCCGGACCCGTTTCCGCACGTTCGGCGACAACAGGACCAGACAATGCGGCGCAGACCGGATCTCACGGGGGGACGTATGTCCAGGCACACCCTGAAGCCGTTGGTATCGCTCGTCGTGCCGTTTCACGACGAAGCAGAAGCGATCGATGCGTTCTTCGCGACCACCGTTCCGATACTGGAAGCGATCGGCACCGCGCGCTTCGAGATCGTTTGCGTGAACGACGGCAGCCGCGACGGCACGCTGGACAAGCTGATCGACATCGCGGTCGCCGATTCGCGCGTGCGCATCGTCGACCTCACGCGGCGCTTCGGCAAGGAGGCCGCGCTGACCGCCGGCATCGACGAAGCGGCCGGCGCCGCCGTGATCCTGATCGACGCCGACCTGCAGGACCCACCCGCGCTCATCCCCGCGATGCTCGAACGCTGGCACGCCGGCGCCGAGGTCGTCGCCGCGAAGCGCACCGACCGCAGGTGCGACCCGCTGATGCAGCGCGTGGCCGCCGCGCTCTATTACCGCGTGCATAACCAGCTGTCCGAAGTCGAGATGCCGGAGAACGTCGGCGATTTCCGGCTGATGGACCGTCAGGTCGTCGACGCGCTGCGCGCGCTGCCCGAGCGCCGACGCTTCATGAAAGGCCTGTTCGCGTGGGTCGGCTACCGGACCGAGATCATCGAATACACGCGCGCCGCACGCAGCGGCGGTCACTCGAAATTCTCCGGGTGGCGACGCTGGAACTTCGCGCTCGAGGGCATCACGAGCTTCAGCACCGTGCCGTTGCGCGTGTGGACCTACATCGGCCTCGCGTTCGCCGTGCTGTCGTTCGTCTACGGCGCGTACATCGTGATGCGCACGCTGCTATTCGGCAATCCGGTGCACGGCTACGCGTCGCTGATCTCGGTCATGCTGTTCGTCGGCGGCATCCAGTTGATCGGCATCGGCGTGATCGGCGAATACCTGGGCCGCATCTATCATGAATCGAAGCAGCGCCCGGTCTACCTCGTCCGGCGCCGCTACCGGGCCGATGCGCAGGCCGGCCTGCAGCCCGCACGGCACGCCGGGGCCCCGGACGGCTCGAAGCTGCTGCAGTTTCCGGTCCGGCGCATCGCGACGGCCCGGCGCCGGCAGACGGTCGTGGCTGGCGCGCAGGCGCCGCGCAATCTGTCGGTCAAGTAGCGCCGCATGGATATTTCCGGCTCGTCGATACGGCGCGACGAACGCCCTGTCCGCGTCTGGCTCACCCCCGGACGCATCGCGCTTTACAGCGCGGTCATGCTGGTGATCGGCGTGCTGCTGGGGTCGATCCTGCTCTGGATCGGCTTTCATTCGACCGATTCGGACACGTTCCGCCCCGGCTCGGGGTATATGGTGTTCTGGTCCGCGTCCCATCTGATGCTCCACGGCTCGCCGTGGCAGGCGTACGACGTCCCCGCGTTCTCGCGCGCGCTCGCCGGACTGTTCCCGTCGGCGGGCCGCCATGCGTTCCTGCCGTGGCTGTACCCGCCGTCGTATCTGCTCGCGGTGACACCGCTCGCGCTGCTGCCCTACGCGATCAGCTATCCGCTGTTCGTCGTGCTCGGCATCGTGCTGCTCGGCCTCGCGGTGTGGCGCGTGTCGGGGTTCGGCGCCGTACCCGGCGCGACGCGCATCGGCTGGCTCGCGCTGCTCGCCTGCCCGGGCGTGCTCGTCACCGCGATGTACGGGCAGAACGCGATGCTGACCGCGGCGTGTGCGGCGCTCGCCGTGTATTTCGTCGACCGGCGGCCGATGCTGGCCGGCCTCTGTATCGGACTCCTGTCGGTCAAGCCGCAACTGGCCATGCTGTTGCCGTTCGTGCTGATTGCCGCGCGCGCGTGGCGCGCGTTCGCGTGGGCCGCGGCCTGGGCGACCGCCATCACCGCGTTGGGGATCGCGGCGGGCGGCATCGAACCGCTCCGCCTGTTTCTGCAGAATGCCGGGGCGCTGCGTTCGCTGATCATCGAACATGGCGTGCCGTTCTGGTTTGCGTCGCCGACGCCGTTCGCGGCGTTTCGGCTCGCCGGCCTGCCGCCGGCCCTCGCGTTCGCGGGACAAGCCGCCATCGCGGCAATCGCGCTCGCGGCAGCGTGCTGCGTCTGGCGCCGCAGCCGGGACGCGCGGTTGCGCGGTGCGGTACTCGTCGTCGCGACGCTGGCCGCCAATCCGTATGTCTGGCACTACGAACTGTCGTGGCTGTGCGTCCCGATCGCGTGCATGATCGCCATCGGCTCGCAGTACGGCTGGCGGCGCGGCGAGCAATCCATCGTCGCCGTCATGTGGGCGCTGCCGCTGTACGAGTTTCTGAATCCGTGGATGAAGCTGCCGCAGATCGGGCCCGCCGTCATATCGATCGCGCTGCTCGTGCTGCTGCGGCGCGCAGGCTCCCTGCCGCGATCCCCCGCGCGGCGATAAGCATAGTTCAAATCGTTGCTTGTCCGGCCCCGGGGCGTCACCGAGAATGACCCGACGGGCTGCGGCCCGGCCTCGTTCCCCAACGTCCCGGATCCATCGATTCCATGCTTCCACTGCGCCTGCTGCGATCGCTGCTGATCGCGTCCCTCGTTGCATTGCCGGCCGCCGCCGCGCACGCCGACAAGCCCACCACCCTGCGTATCGGCGTTGCCCAGCAAGGCGCCGGCGATCCCCCCACCTTCGGCGGATCGAGCGCCGCCACCGTGCAGTTGCAACAGCTCGTCGAGAAGGAATTCGCCGCCGACGGCATCAAGGTGCAATGGCTGTTCTTCAAGGGCGCGGGCCCGGCCGTCAACGAGGCGATCGCCAACAAGGCGCTCGACTTCGCGTACCAGGGCGACCTGCCCGCCGTGCTCGCGCGCTCGAACGGGATCAAGACGCGCCTGCTGCTCGCCGCGAGCGTGCGCTCGGGCATCAAGATCGCGGTGCCGCCCGACTCGACGATCCGCTCGATCAAGGACCTGAAGGACCGCCGCGTGTCGATCTTCCGCGGCACCAACCTGCAGCTCGTCGCCGACAACGCGCTCGCGAAGAACGGCCTCGGCGAACGTGACCTGCGCGTGATCAACCTCGACGCCGCCAGTTCGCTCGCCGCGCTCGCGTCGAAAGGCATCGACGCGTCGGTGGGCGACTACGCGCTATACAAGCTGCGCGACGCGGGCCTCGCGAAGATCATCTACGAATCGCAGAACGACGGCCCGCAGCTGACGCGCCAGACCCACCTGCTCGTGCTCGACGATTTCGACCGCGCGCATCCGGACATCGTGCAGCGCGTCGTCACCGCGTTCGTGAAGGGTGCGCAATGGTCGTCCGACGAGGCGAACCGCGATGCGCTGTTCAAGCTGTGGGCAAAAAGCGGCGTGCCGTATTCGTCGTGGCAGGACGACTACGCGAACCAGCGCCTGAAGGACCGCCTGTCCCCGCTGATCGACCCGTTCGTCATCGCGCGCTACAAGGCCGTCGCGCAGGATGCGCTGAACCTGAAGCTGATCCGCCAGCCGGTCGACGTCGACGGCTGGTTCGAGCCGAAATATCTCGACAATGCCTTGCGCACGCTGAAGCTCGAACACTACTGGCAACGTTACGACGCGGCCGGCAAGCCCCTCTCCTGACCCGGACCGCCCCGATGAGCGACACCGCGTTTCCCGTCCCGTCGTCCGAATCGCCCGCGCTCGCCGTGCCGCCGCGCCGCGCGGCGGCGCTGCGACGACTCGCGTGGCAGCTCGCACCGTGGGCGCTGCCCGCGCTGCTGTTCGCGCTATGGAGCGTCGGCAGCGCGCGCGGCTGGATCGCGCCGCAGATCCTGCCGCCGCCCGAACGCGTGGTCGACACGCTGGCCGACCTCGCATCGAGCGGCGATCTCGCGCGCCACACGCTGATCAGCCTGCAGCGCGTGCTCGTCGGCTTCGCGGCCGGCACGCTGCTCGGCGTGTCGCTCGGCGTCGCGCTCGGACTGTCGCGCACGCTGGAAGCCTATGTGCTGCCGAGCTTCAACGCGCTCGTGCAGATTCCGGTGCTCGGCTGGCTGCCGTTCCTGCTGCTGCTCGTCGGCGTCGGCGAACCGCTGAAATACCTGCTGATCGCGCATGCAGCGCTCGTCCCCGTCACGCTGAGCACGTTGCAGGGGTTTCGCCAGACGCCGCCCGCGCTCGACGAAGTCGCGCGCGGGTTCGGCTACACGCGCCGGCAACGCGTCCTCCACGTCGTGCTGCCGGCCGCGATTCCGACGCTCGCGACCGGCGTGCGGCTCGCGTTCACGAAATCGTGGCTCGCGCTCGTCGTGGTCGAACTCGTCGCGTCGTCCGAAGGGCTCGGCTACCTGATCGTGTACGGGCGGCAACTGTTCCAGCTCGATCTCGTGATGGCGGCCGTGGTCGTGGTCGGCGCGGTCGGCCTGCTGATCAACCGGGCGCTCGACGCACTCGAAGCGCGCCTGCGCCGCGGCGTGCCGTCCGCGTTTCGCGGTTGAACCGGTCCGCCCGACCAATCGAAGGAGAGTCGCCCGTGCCCCACGCCGCCACGCCGTCAACGACACCGCCCGCCACGCCTGCCCGCCGCCTGCATGCACCCGACTGGCGCGGCTTCGTCCTGCCGCTCGCCGCATTGGCGTGCTGGTGGGCCGTCGCTTCCGCCCATCTCGTGAAAAGCGGCCTGCTCGTCGGCCCCGCCGACGTGCTGCACACCGCGTGGGCGCAGGCCGCGAGCGGCGCGCTCGGCCGTGCATTGTCGGCATCGCTCGCGCGCGAGGCGTGCGGGTTCGCGATCGGCGCGACGGGCGGGCTGTTGCTCGGCGCCGCGCTCGGGCTGTCGCGCATCGCCGCGCGAATGGTCGGCCCGAGCTTCGACACGTTCAAGCAGATCTCGCTGTTCGCGTGGATTCCGCTGATTTCCGTGTGGTTCGGGCTCGGCGACGTCGCGAAGGTCGTGTTCCTGTCGCTCGCCGCGCTGCTGCCCGTCGCCGCCCATACCTGCGACGGCATTCACGCAGTGCCGCGCGCGTATGTCGATGTCGCTCGCGCACTGCGCTACTCGCGGCTCCAGCTGATCCGCCACGTGATCCTGCCGGCCGCGCTGCCGTCGATCTTCACCGGCCTGTATCTCGGCCTGATCTATTCGTGGCTCGCGACGCTCGGCGCCGAGTACCTGCTCGTCGCCGGCAGCGGGATCGGCAACACGCTGATCGACGGCAGCGAGCAGTTCCGGATGGATCTCGTGCTGTTCGGGATCATCGTCGTCGGCGTGACCGGCTGGGCGCTGAACGCGACCGCGCGCGCGCTCGAACGCAAGGTGCTGGCCCGGCGCGGCGACCTGCCCCGTTGAGCGTCCTTTTTCTTCCTGTCGCCCTCTTCCCCGGACCGCCATGACGACCCTCGCCTCCGATTCGCTCGACATCCTCCATGTCAGCAAGCACTACACGCAGCGCGGCACGACGCTCGCCGTGCTCGACGACGTCTCGCTGCACGTGCGCGCCGGCGAATTCGTCACGATCGTCGGCGCCAGCGGCTGCGGCAAGTCGACGCTGCTGCGGCTCGTCGCCGGACTCGATACCGATTACACGGGCGAAATCCGTGCCGGCGACGAACGCGTGCGCGACACGTCGCTGCAGCGCGGCATCGTGTTCCAGGATCACCGGCTGTTCCCGTGGCTGACCGTCGAACAGAACATCGGCGCCGCACTGCGCAACGCACCGCTGGACCCGGCCGCGAAACGGCGCGCGGTCGCGGAACACATCGCGCTCGTCGGGCTGAACGGCTTCGAGCACGCGTTTCCGAACCAGTTGTCGGGCGGGATGGCGCAGCGCGTCGCGATCGCGCGCGGCCTCGTGAACCGGCCGCGCGTGCTGCTGCTCGACGAGCCGTTCGGCGCGCTCGACGCGCAGACGCGCGCGAAGATGCAGAACGAACTGCTGCGCATCTGGGAACAGGAACGCATCACGATGATGCTGGTCACGCACGACGTCGACGAAGCGGTCTATCTCGGCGACCGCGTCGTCACGATGGCGCCGCGTCCGGGCCGCATCGCGCGCATCGTCAACGTCGCGCTGCCGCGCCCGCGCCGGCGCGATTCATTGGAATTCGCGCGCTTGCGCGACACCGTACTCGCCGATTTCGACGACGGCGAGCCGCCGGGCGACGACGCGTCGGGCGGCACGCGCATCGACGCGGCGCGCCCGCACCGGATCGGCGAATGGAGGCTCGCGTGGTAGCGACGCGACGCGCGCGCCTTGTTCAGCAGGACGACACATATCGTTTATCGCAGCGCGCACGCTAAGGTTGTGACGATTCATCGGTTCCGGTTCCGCGCGGTCCCTGCTTGAATGGAGATTCGACCGACCCCGACTCCAGGAGACTCCCGATGTCCGAAGTCCAGCACGCCGCTCCGTCGTTTTCGCCCGCTTCGCATGCCGCACCGCGCCCGGCCGCCGTCCCGCTCCAGCTTCGCCAGGTCGCCGGCCGGATCGGCGCCGAAATCGCCGACGTGCGGCTGTCGGCCACGCTCGACGATGCGACGTTCGACGCGATCCAGGCCGCGCTGCTGCGCCACAAGGTGCTGTTCTTCCGTGGCCAGCACCATCTCGACGACACCGCACAGGAAGCATTCGCCCGCCGCTTCGGCGACACGGTCGCGCACCCGACCGTGCCGTCCGTCGACGGCAGCGCGGCCCTGCTCGAACTCGATTCCGCGCACGGCGCACGCGCCAATTCGTGGCACACCGACGTGACCTTCGTCGACGCGTACCCGAAGATCTCGATCCTGCGCGCGGTCGTGATTCCGCCATTCGGCGGCGATACCGTCTGGGCCAACACGGCCGCCGCGTACGCGCATCTGCCCGACCCGCTGCGTGCGCTCGCCGACACGCTGTGGGCGCTGCATACGAACGCGTACGACTATGCGTCGACGCACGTGCATGCCGACGATGCGCAACTGAAGCGCTACCGCGAAGTGTTCACGTCGACCGTCTACGAAACCGAGCACCCGGTCGTGCGCGTGCATCCGGAAACCGGCGAGCGCACGCTCGTGCTCGGCCACTTCGTGCAGCGGCTCAAGGGGCTGTCGGCGCAGGATTCCGCGCATCTGCTGCAGGTGTTCCACGAGCACGTGACGCGCCTCGAAAACACCGTGCGCTGGAACTGGCGGGAAGGCGACGTCGCGATCTGGGACAACCGCGCGACCCAGCACTACGCGATCAACGACTACGGCGATGCGCGCCGCGTCGTGCGCCGCGCGACCGTTCACGGCGACGTGCCGGTCGGCATCGACGGACGCCGGAGCGTCCTGCTGAAGGGGCCGGGCGCCACGCTGCAATAACGTCCACGTCCCGCGGCGGCGCCCTTTCCCGCGCCGCCGCGCCATTTCCCTGGAGGACACCCGCGATGAACCGCACGCCACCTGACCGACGCCTGCACGCGCAACGATGTCGTCCGTCTCTCCCGTTCACAACCGCCAGGAGCGTCGCATGAGCGCCCTACTCGAACCCGCCGCCCAGCCGGTCGACGTGATCCCGCTGTCCGCCCATATCGGCGCGGAAATCCGCGGCGTCGACCTCACGCAACCGTTGACCACGCCGCAGATCGCGGCGATCCGCACCGCGCTGCTGAAATGGCGCGTCGTCTTCTTCCGCGAACAATTCCTCACGCACGAGCAGCATGTCGCGTTCTCCGCGCAATTCGGCGAACCGACGGTCGGCCACCCGGTGTTCGGGCACGTCGACGGCCATCCGGCCGTCTATTCGATCGCGAAGCATCGCAAGGCGACGCGTTTCGAAGGCGAACCGGTGCGCCGGCCCTGGACCGGCTGGCACACCGACGTGACGGCCGCCGTGAACCCGCCGTGGGCGTCGATCCTGCGCGGCGTGACGATCCCGCCGTACGGCGGCGACACGCACTGGACCAACCTCGTGCGCGCGTACGAAACGCTGTCCGCGCCGCTGCGCGGCTTCGTCGATACCCTGCGCGGCATCCATCGCTTCACGCCGCCGCCCGGCGCGCGCGCGACCGGCGCATTCGACGACGCCGTCGAGCGCCGCCCGCTCGTGACCGAGCATCCGCTCGTGCGCGTGCATCCGGAAACCGGCGAACGCGCGCTGTACGTGAGCCCGAGCTTCCTGAAATCGATCGTCGGGCTGACGCCGCGCGAGAGCCAGGCGCTGCTCGAACTGCTGTGGGAACACGTGACGCGGCCGGAATTCACGATCCGCTTCAAATGGGAGCCGCGCAGCATCGCGTTCTGGGACAACCGTGCGACCGCCCATCTCGCGCCCGTCGACATCTTCGATCTCGACTTCGATCGCCAGCTGTATCGCACGACACTGATCGGCGACGTGCCGGTCGGCCCCGACGGCCGGCCGTCGGTCGCACTCGAAGGCACGCCGGTCGAGGCCGCGGCCGCCGTCGCACTCAACTGACGCGGCGAACGCCGGCGCGTACGAACGCGCCGGCCCCCACTTCCGTCAATCGAGCCACACGCCGTCGAACCGGTGCCCGCCGAGCGGCGAGAACGTCAGCCCGTGTACGCGCTTGGAGATCGGCAGCGACACGATCGACGTCGCGATCGGCGTGAACGGCACCTGGTCCTTGAACACCACCTGCGCCTGCTCGTACAGCGCCGTGCGTTTCGCGACATCCGCGTTCGAACGCGCCGCCGTCACGAGCTGCTCGAAGTCCTTGTTGCACCACTTCGCGAGATTGCTGCCGTGCACCGCGTCGCAGCCGAGCAGCGTGCCGAGCCAGTTGTCGGGGTCGCCGTTGTCGCCCGACCAGCCGTACAGGATCGCGTCGTGCTGACCGTCGTGCTTCGCGCGGCGGTTGTACTCGCCCCATTCGTAGCTGACGATCTTCGCGCGCACGCCGATCTTCGCCCAGTCCTGCTGGATCAGTTGCGCCATCAGTTGCGCATTCGGGTTGTACGGGCGCTGCACGGGCATCGCCCACAGCGTCAGGTCGAAGCCGTTCGGAAAGCCGGCCTGCGCGAGCAGCGCCTTCGCGGCGCCCGGATCGCGCGGCGCGTCCTTCAGGCGCGGGTTGTACGACCATTGCGCGGGCGGCATCGGGTTCGTCGCGACCGTCGCGTCGCCGTTGAACACGGTCTTGATGATCGCCGTCTTGTCGATCGCGATGTCGAGCGCGCGCCGCACGTCGACGCGATCGAGCGGCGGATGCTGCGTGTTGTACGCGACGAACCCGACGTTGAAGCCCGTCCCCGAAAACAGCGTCAGCCTCGGGTCGCGCCGCACCGTCTCGAGATCGGCCGGCCGTGGAAACACCGACACCTGGCATTCGCCGGCCACGAGCTTCTGCAAGCGCGCGGCGGGATCGGGCGTGATCGCGAACACGAGGCGCGCGAGCTTCACGTCGTCCGGTTTCCAGTAGTCGGGATTCGCGTCGTAGCGGATCAGCGCATCCTTCTGGTACGTGCGCAGCAGGAACGGCCCCGTGCCGACCGGGAACTGGTTGATGTCGGACTCGCGATGGCGCGCGGCGAGCTGCCCCGCATATTCGGCCGACAGCACCGACGCGAACGCCATCGCGAGATTGCGCACGAACACGACGTCGGGCGACTTCAGCACGAAGCGCACCGTATAGTCGTCGACCTTCTCGATGCGCTCGATGTTGCGGTCGAAGCCGAGATCGCTGAAATACGGGAAGCTGACCGGATAGGCCTTGCGGAACGGATCGTCCGGGTCGAGCATCCGGCGGAACGTGAACACGACGTCGTCGGCCTGGAACGGTCGCGTCGGCGTGAACCACGCGGTGGTCTGGAACTTCACGCCGCGCCGCAAATGAAACGTGATCGTGCGCTGGTCGGGCGACACGTCCCAGCTCGTCGCCAGCGACGGCACGAGATCGAGCGTGCCGCGCTTGAACTGCACGAGCCCGTTGTAGATCGTGTACGTGCTCGCATCGAAATCGGTGCTCGTCGTGTGCTGGCCGGGATCGAAGCCGGCCGGGCTACCTTCGGAGCAGTACACGAGCGTCTTGCCGGCGGGTGCGGCGAGCGCGTGCGTCGCGGCGCCGGCCAGCAGCAACGACGCGGCGACGCCGCGAAGCACGGCGCCGGCATGCGGTACGCCGCGCGTACGGCGCGCGGCTGACGAAACGAAAGGATTCTTCATGGTGGCGGATGGAAGCAAGGGCTGTCATGCGAATGACGACCGCCGATCTTCGCGCGCCTCCCGCCGATCGCTTACCAATTAATTCCGCGTTGCTTATCGTCGCCGATGCATCCCGCTGCCGCTGCATCGAAAAGTCCATGCGAGCGGCGCGTCCATGCCGAACACCGCGGGCCGCCCGGGCACGCGCGACGAAACCGTCGAAACCGTCGCGACCATTCGCGCGCCACCGCATGGCCTTCCGGCCCCCTGCAGGTTCTCCGGAATGGGCGCATCGTATCGGTTGGCCGACGCCGACACCCCCGCGCGGGAATCCGCCCCGCGCGCACGTGCCGGCACGGCGCGTCCGTGCGCGCCGCCCTTTCTGGAGGAACCACGATGCCGCTCAGCCCCGATACGCCCTCTCGTCCGGTGAAATCGCCGGGCCCCGATCATCCGATCCTGATCGAACCGCACTCGTCCCGCGTGATCGTGAAGGTGGCCGACAAGGTCGTCGCCGATACGCGCCACGCGCTGGTGCTGCGCGAGGCCAGCTATCCGGCGGTGCTGTACATTCCGCGCGAGGATGCCGACATGTCGCTGCTGCAACGTACCGACCACGCGACGTACTGCCCGTACAAGGGCGATTGCGCGTACTACTCGATCCCCGCCGGCGGCGAACGCTCGATCAATGCCGTGTGGACGTACGAGCATCCGAATCCGGCCGTCGAATCGATTCGCGGGCACCTCGCGTTCTACCCGGATCGCGTCGATTCGATCGAGGAACGTCTGCTCGTCAGCGAGTGAAAACGGTCGCGCCCGGCTCCACCGCGGGCCGGTATCGTGCGCCCGCTGATTTGCATATCAGCATTCGTTGGTTGGCCGCGGGCCCGCGCGGCCGTATCGTCCTGAATCCGGCGCGGGCCGGCCCGTTGCGTGCGTCGCCCGCATCCGGCCCGGTCCTGCGCCGGCCGCGCCGCCCCCGCGCGCGGTCCGTGAACCCGCACGCAGGACATTCCGATGAACGACACCCCGCACGCAGACCTTGAAACGAACCCGGCGAACCCGCGCCGCCGCCAGTGGCTGCACGGCGCGGCCGCCGGGCTGGCCGGGCTCGCGCTCGGCCCGCTCGCGGCCGTGCCCGCGCGGGCCGAGGCCAACGGCACGCGGCTGCGCATCGGCTTCCAGAAATACGGCAACTTCGTCGTGCTCAAGGCACGCGGCACGCTCGAGAAGCGTCTCGCGAACCAGGGCGTCACCGTGCAATGGCTCGAATTCCCGGCCGGCCCGCAACTGCTCGAAGGGCTGAACGCCGGCGCGATCGACGTCGGCACGGTCGGCGAAACCCCGCCGATCTTCGCGCAGGCCGCCGGCGTCGATTTCGTCTACATCGGCAACGAGCCGCCCGCGCCGCAGGGCGAGGCGATCGTCGTGCTGCCCGATTCGCCGATCCGCACCGTCGCGCAACTGCGCGGCAAGAAGGTCGCGTTCAACAAGGGCTCGAACGTCCACTACCTGCTGGTGAAGGCGCTCGAGCATGCGGGCCTCGCGTACGCCGACATCCAGCCGATCTACCTGACGCCGGCCGACGCGCGCGCCGCGTTCGTGCAGCGCAGCGTCGATGCGTGGGTGATCTGGGATCCGTATCTGGCCGCCGCCGAACGGCAGCTCGGCGCGCGCGTGGTCGCGAACGGCGACGCTCTCGTGCGCAACACGCAGTACTACCTCGCGGCGCGCAAGTACGCGGCCGCGCATCCGCAGGTGCTGCGCGCGCTGCTAGACGAAGTCGACGCGGTCGATCGCTGGGCGCGCGATCACGTGCCCGAGGTGGCCGCGCAACTGTCGCCGCTCGTCGGCCTCGACGCACCGACGCTCGAAGTCGCGCTCAAGCGCGCCGGCTACGGCGTGCAGCCGATCACGGACGCGACGGTCGCGTACCAGCAGAACATTGCCGACGCGTTCAGCACGCTGAAGCTGATCCCGGGCAAGCTGTCGGTGGCAAGCGCACGCTGACGCGTCACGATGCAGGCGTCGCGCCGATGCGCCGCCATTCGTCGTAGTCGGTGACGAGGCCCGCGTCGTCGGTTCCGATATCGGCCGCATACGTGCCGCTCTCGTAGCGATACACGTGCGGCGCCGTGCGCGCATAGCGCTGCTCGCCGCGTACGATGTCGAAACCGGGGAAACGCAGCCACGCGGTGCGAATCTCGGCCGACTCGCCGACGGCGAGCGCCAGCCGCCGGATCGGCAGCGTATTGGTCGACGGACTGAAGCCGAGATCGATGTCGGTTGCGCCCGCAAGCATCGGCGCCTCGACGCCGTCGATCGTCCACTGCCCGGCATCGCAAGCGATGTCCCATTGCCGTGGCGGCGCCGTGCCGGTCCACCGCGTCACGCGCGCCGAACGGGTGAGCCAGTCGGCGCCGCATGCGATCGCGTAGTCGATCCGGAACGGCGTGCCGTCGAGCGCGCCCGTCACCGCCCCCGACAGCGCGATGCCCGTTTGCGACTCGTCGAGCCGGCACCATTCGGCCGCCTGCCACGTCTGCACGATCTGCCATGCGACGCAGTGCGTGCGTCGGGCGTCATTCCGTTGCGTCATGTCGGGCCTCCTGTCGTGTCGCGCGGAAGAAGGCCGATTTTCGCTCACCGTGCGGATGAACGCACGCGGCTTCGGCGGTGCCACGGGCGCACCGGCCGATAGTCAGTATCGGCCCGACACACTCCGTCGCCCCTTCGCCGCTTTGGTACCATCCGTCGATCGGTAAAAATCGAACCGGAAGACACGAGGCGCGACTTCATGGATTTGTTGGCGACGATGCGCATCTACGTGAGGGTCGTGGAGCGCGGCACGATGTCCGGCGCGGCGCGGGATCTCGACATGGGCCAACCGGCCGTCAGCGAGCGCATCGAGAAGCTCGAAAAGCACCTCGGCACGCGACTGCTGATGCGCAGTGCCCGCACCCTCGCGTGCACGGAGGAAGGCCGAATTTTCTACGAACGCAGCAAGGCGCTGCTCGAAGCGGCCGAACTGGCCGTTGCGTCGGTATCGAAGACGGAGCATGCGCTCGACGGCACGATCCGGCTCGCGGCGCCGCAATGTTTCGGCGAGGTCGTGCTGCCGGGCGTGCTGATGCAGATCCGCACCGCGTACCCGAAGCTGCACATCGACCTCGTGCTGAACGACGATATCGTCGATCCGGTCACCGAGGGCGTCGACATTTCGATCCGGGTCGGCCAGCTCGGCGACGGCGGGTTCGTCGCGTACGCGCTCGGCGCGGTGGGCCGCGTGCTCGTCGCCGCGCCGTCGTATCTCCGCCAGTACGGCCCGATCGACACGAAGGCCGATCTCGCGAACCATCCGTTCATCCGCGTGAAAGGCGTGTTCGCGAACGAACAGGTACCGCTGCAGCGCGACGGCGGCGCAGTCGAATACGCGCGCATCCGCACCGTCATGACCGCCAGCCACTGGCGCCCGATGTTCGATACGATCACGGCGGGCGGCGGCATCGGCGTGGTCCAGCACCCGGCTTGCACCGATGCGCTCGCGCATGGCCGGCTCGTCCGCCTCCTGCCGTATTACGACGTTCCCGACTTCGCGCTCAATGTGCTGGTGCACGCGCAGCGCCCGCTGCCGCCACGCGTGCGCGCCGTCGTCGACCTGCTGAAGAAGGAAGTTCCGCTGCTGCTGACGAAGCATCGCCGGTAGTCGCCGCCCTGCGCCGCCATCACGCCTGCAGCGACTTCCCCGGCTCCTTCACGTGCGCATCGACTTCCATCTGGTAGAAACGCGCGCTGACGAAGCCGAACAGCGTCCAGCCGAGGAACACGCACAGGCCGCCGAGCATCAGCGCCTGCTCGCCCGAGCTGAACAGCGCATAGAAGCTGTACGCGGTCGCGACCATCGCGACCACGTTCGTCACGAGCGCCTTGCCCGGCGGTACCTTCGCGACCTTCTGGATCGTGATCAGCGCGGCCATCGACATCACGTAAGGCACGAGGTTCGTGACGACCGCGAGATCGACGATCTTCTGGAACTGGCTACTCAGCTCCGGGCTGATCGTCATCAGCGCGAGCGCGACCTGTGCGACCAGCAGGATCACCATGCCGACGATCGGCGTGCCCGTGCGCGTGGCACGTGCGAACACCGGCAGGAAGTAGCCGACGTCCGCCGAGCTCTTGAACACCTGCGCGACCGTAAACTGCCAGCCGAGCAGCGAGCCGATGCACGCGATCACCATCAGCGCGGTGACGATCGTGCCAACGGTCGGCGTGAACATCGTCGCGAATGCGATGCCGAACGGCGCGTTCGACTTCGCGAGGATCGCGTTGGGCACGATCCCCGCGATCACGTTGGTCGACACGATGTAGAAGATCGCCGACGCGATCGTGCCGCCGAGCACGGCGATCGGCACGTTGCGCTCCGGATTCTCCACGGCGTCCGAGTTCGCGCACGCCGATTCGAGCCCGAGGAACGCCCACAGCGTCACCGCGATCGAGCTGCCGACGGCCGCCCCGAACGGCATGTCGTGCGGATTCCACGCGGCGCCCCAGGTCGCGCCGCTGAACCAGAACCAGCCGATCAGCGACACGACGACCACCGGAATGATCACGCCCCACACCGTCACCGCGCCGATCCGGCCGGTGATGCGCGAGCCGCCGAAATTCGCGACCGTCGTCAGCACGAGCAGGAAGATCGTCCACAGGCCCGTCTGCAGCGGCGACAGCGTCGCGTCGAACAGCACGGTGCCGTAGCCGACCGCCGTGACGCCGATCGCGACGTTGGCGATCACGAGCGACAGCCCGTACGTATAGTTCGCCATGTAGTTGCCGGCCTTGCCGAACGCGTACTCCGCGTAGCCGCCCATCCCGCCCGGCTTGCGGCTCAGCATCCCGCAGCGCGCGAACGCATAGGCCAGCGCGAGCGAACCGCCGGCCGTGACGATCCACGACAGCAGCGAGATCGTGCCGACCTGCGCGAGCTTCGACGGCAGCAGGATGATGCCGGAGCCCATCATGTTGACCGCCGTGAGAATGGTGAGCTGCCAGACGTTCATCCGGTGTTTTTGCGCGGCCGCCGGGGCCGCGCCGGACACGCGTGCTGCATTTTCCATGGTGTCGATCCTTCGATGTGAGGCCGCCGCGCGGCCGGTCGCTCGTTCGCCCGGTCGGGCGTCAGGCCGTCAGGCAGTACACGCGGTACGTACCGTCCTCGACCTCCACGCCATGCGTGTCGTGCGCGAACCCCGGGAACCGCCGGTCGTACGCTTCGAGCGCCTTCAGGTAGCCGAGCACCGGACCGCCAGCCGGCCCCGCGTTCTCGCCCGGCATCAGGAGCGGAATGCCCGGCGGATACGGCACGACGCCGGTGGCCACGGTACGCCCGGCCAGCTCGTCGAGCGTCACCTGCTCGATGCGACCCTGCACGAGATGCTCGTACGCGCGCACCGGGCTCATCTCCGGCTTCGGCAGGATCGAGAACGCCTCCGACATCAGCCGCGTCGTGCCGAGCTGCTCCATCGCCGCGAACATCGTGTCGGCCAGGTCCTTCAGCCCCATGCCCGCATAGCGCGAGCCATGTTCCTTCGCGAGCGACGGAATCGCCAGGTCGAGCGGCAGGTTCGCGTCGTAGTCGCGCTTGAAATCGCACAGCGCGCTGACGAGCGAACCCCACTTGCCCTTCGTGATGCCGATCGAGAACAGGAACAGGATCGTGAAATCGGTCGTCTTCTCGACCACGATGCCGCGCGCATCGAGATACGCGGTGACGACGCTCGCCGGGATGCCGACCGGCATCAGGCCGCCGGCCGGCGCGACGCCCGGCGTGACGATCGACACCTTGATCGGGTCGAGCATGCAATAGCCGTCCTCGATGTTGCCGAAGCCATGCCATTGCGCGCCCGGGCGCAGCACCCAGCACGCCGGGTCGCTCGCGAGCAGTTCGGGCGGCGCATCGTGGAACGGCAGCGTGCGGCCCGTGCGCGCCTCGAGCACGGTGTCGGGCTGCCAGCATTCGAAGAACCAGTCGCCCTTCGCGCCGAATTCGCCGTTCATCCGCGCGATCATCTGCCGGAACGCGACGGCCTCTTCGATCGACTCGCGCGTCAGCGCGGCGCCGCCGGGGCCGTCCATCATCGCGGCCGCGACGTCGTTCGACGCGATGATCGCGTAGTTCGGCGACGTCGACGCATGCATCATGAACGTTTCGTTGAACTGGCCATGCGGAATCGGGCTGCGGCCGTCGCGCACGTGGATGTAGGACGCCTGCGACAGCGCGGTCAGCAGCTTGTGCGTCGACTGCGTCGCGAACACCGTCGGCCGGTCCGCATGATGGTCGCGCGGGTCGCCGTGCATCGCATGGCGGTCGCGATAGATCGGATTGAAACGCGCGTAGCCGTACCACGCCTCGTCGAAGTGCAGCCGGTCGACGCTCGCGCCGAGCAGCTCCTCGACGCGCGTCACGTTGTAGCAGAGGCCGTCGTACGTCGAGTTCGTGACGATCGCGTGCTTCGGCTGGCGATCGGCCAGCCCGGCCGCGAGCGGGTTCGATGCGATCGCCTCGCGGATCGCCGTCTGCGTGAGGCGCTCCGAGGCGATCGGTCCGATGATCCCGTAGCGGTTGCGCGTCGGCACGAGGTACGTCGGGATCGCGCCCGACATCGTCATCGCGTGTTCGGCCGACTTGTGGCAATTGCGGTCGCACAGCGCGATCTGGTCGCGGCTCACGCTCGCCATCAGGATGATGCGGTTCGACGTCGACGAGCCGTTCGTCACGTGATACGTGCGATGCGCGCCGAACACGCGCGCCGCGTAGCGTTCGCTTTCGCCGATCGGGCCCGAGTGGTCGAGCAGCGAGCCGAGCTCGCCCACCGAGATCGACAGGTCCGAGCGGAACAGCGATTCGCCGAAATATTCGAAGAACGCGCGGCCGACCGGCGATTTCAGGAAGCCGGTGCCGCCCGTGTGGCCGGGCGTATGCCACGAGTATTCGTACACGCGCGAGAACTTCGCGAGCGCGCCGAACATCGGCGGCAGGACGGTCGAGCGATAGCGTTCGATCGCCGCGTGAATGCGCCCGCCGATGAAGTCGGCCGTATCCTCGAGCAGCCACACGAAATCGTCGACCTTGCCCATCACCGCGGCCGGTACCGACGACGCGACGCTGCGGTCGGCCAGCAGGAAGATCGGCACGCTGCCGTTGCGATGCCGGATCGCGTCGACCACGGCCTCGGACGGCCCGTGGCCGTCCACGCCGAGATCCCAGTCGAGCAGCACGCACTGGATCGACGGATCGGAGCGGAGCAGCACGATGGCATCGTCGGCGGACGTCGCCGTCAGCACGTCGATACCGCGTTGCGCGAGCTCCGCGCTCAGCGTGCGGACCGCACGCCCGGTCGCGGTTTCCTGCGCGATCTCGTCGTCGACCAGTAGCGCACGCATGCCGAGACGGCGGATGCCGCCGACAGAAGTATTCATGATGTTGCCCTCGCTGTTGCGTTGCTTCGATTGGTATTGTTCGTCTCACGAGCACGCGGACAGCAGGCCACGGGCAGCGGCATGAGACGCTCGCCATTCCGGCTTGATTCGCCGTCCAATTCGGAGCCGACTATGCCATGGATGCCTTTCGATGAAAAGCTGACGATTCGGTAAAGCCATCGACGCGTTTCAAATCGGATTTCATCATTGGATCATTTTTATGTGCGCCGCAGCACGCCAATTTCCGATTATTTGATCATGCTCATGCCGCAATGGCATTTCGATCCGGTCCGATTGAGTTCGTATGTTTTTGTTGCTACGATCGGCTGCGCCGGGCACGGCCCGATCGCGGCTGTGCCGCGCCGCACAAGGGTCCTGATGCAGTGCGCAATCGGCAATCGGCATTCGCGGGACCGTTTTCAATCGGCTGTAGCGCGTATCGGTTCGCGATTGCGTCCTGGCGCGAATACGGCTCCCGTTTCAGGTCATTTACCGGAGAGTTCGCGTGAGCCTGTTGAAAATCGCAGTCGAGCCGGCGCTGATCGGCGCCTTCCTCACCACGCGCGAACAGGTCGACGTATTCCAGACCGATTTCACGAATATCGCGGCAATCGTCGTCGGAATCGATTCCGCGGAAAAGGTACTGAAAACCGTCGAAAGAACCGGTTTCGCGATTCCGTTCTTCGTCGCGGTCGAGCCCGACCAGGAAGTGCCGCCGTCGGTCCTGCCGAGCGCGAGCGGCGTGATCCAGCTTCGGCACGGCGGCCGCCATTACTACGGCCGGCAGATTTCCGCCGCCGCCGACATCTACAGCGAGAACCTGCTGCCGCCGTTCTTCAAGGTCATGCGCGAATACGTGCAGCGCGGCTACGTCGAATTCGACTGCCCGGGCCACCAGGGCGGCCAGTTCTTCTCGAATCATCCGCTCGGCCGGATGTTCTTCGATTTCTTCGGCGAAACGCTGTTTCGCGCGGACCTCTGCAACGCGGACGTGCGGCTCGGCGACCTGCTGATCCACGAAGGGCCCGCGCTGGAAGCGCAGCGCAACGCCGCGCGCATCTACAACGCGGACAAGACATACTTCGTGCTGAACGGCACGTCGACGTCGAACAAGGTCGTCACGAGCGCGCTGCTCGCTCCCGACGATCTCGTGCTGTTCGATCGCAACAACCACAAGTCGGTGCACCTCGGCGCGCTCGTGCTGTCCGGCGCGCGGCCGGTCTACCTCGAGACCGCGCGCAACGCGTGGGGCCTCATCGGCGGCGTCGACAGCGCGGCGCTCGGCGAGGCGCGCATTCGCGACGCGATCCGCGACGTCACGCCCGAGCGCGCCGACCTGCCGCGCCCGTTCCGGCTCGCGGTGATCCAGCTCGGCACCTACGACGGCACGATCTACAACGCGCGCGAAATCGTCGACCGGATCGGCCATCTGTGCGACTACATCCTGTTCGATTCGGCGTGGGTCGGCTACGAACAGTTCATCCCGATGATGCAGGACTGCTCGCCGCTGATGCTGACGCTCGGCCCCGACGATCCCGGCATCTTCGTCACGCAGTCGGTGCACAAGCAGCAGGCCGGCTTCTCGCAGACGTCGCAGATCCACAAGAAGGACAGCCACATCGAGGGCCAGAAGCGCTTCTGCGATCACCGGCGCTTCAACAACGCGTACATGATCCACGCGTCGACGAGCCCGTTCTACCCGATGTTCGCGGCGCTCGACGTCAACGCGCAGATGCACGCGGGCCCGGCCGGCAAGCGCCTGTGGCGCGACTGCGTCGCGCACGGCGTCGACGCGCGCAAGCTGCTGCTGAAAACCTGCCGCCAGATCCGCCCGTTCGTCCCGCAGCAGGTCGACGGCCGCCCGTGGGCCGACCATCCGACCGAGCAGATCGTCGACGACCTGCGCTTCTTCCGCTTCCATCCGGCCGACACGTGGCACGGCTTCGATGGCTATGCGGACAACCAGTATTTCGTCGATCCGTGCAAGCTGCTGCTGACGACGCCCGGCATCGATCGCGACACGCACGAATACGCGGCGTTCGGCGCGCCGGCGCCGATTCTCGCGCGCTACCTGCGCGAGCACGGCGTCGTGCCCGAGAAGGCCGACCTGTACACGATCCTGTTCCTGCTCACGCCATCGGAGAGTTTCGGCAAGCTGCAGCATCTGGTCGCGCACCTCGCGCAGTTCGAGCGCCATCTCGACCAGGACACGCCGCTGCGCGAAGCGATTCCGTCGCTGTGCGAAGCGTATCCGGAGCTGTACGGCACAATGCGCCTGCGGCAGCTGTGCCAGCGCATGCACGACTTCTACCGCAGCCACGACATGAAGCATCTGCAGAAACAGATGTTCCGGCGCGCGCAGTTCCCGAAGCAGGCGATGCTGCCGCAGGCCGCGAATGCCGAGCTGATCCGCAACAACGTCGAACTCGTGACGCTCGACCGCATCGAAGGCCGGATCGCGACCGAAGGCGCGCTGCCCTACCCGCCGGGCATCTTCTGCGTGGTGCCGGGCGAAGTGTGGGGCGGCCCGGCGCTCGACTACTTCCGCGCGCTCGAAGCCGGGATCAACGCGCTGCCGGGCTTCGAGCCGGAAATCCAGGGCGTGTACCTGCAGACGAAGCCGGACGGCACCAAGCAGGCATCGGCGTACGTGGTCGCGGCCGGCGCGGACGCGTCGCGCATGTAGGTCCGGCGGGCGGCTGCACGCCGCCCGCCGTCTGTTCCGGAGACGACCGCCCGGCGCCGCGACGACCGTGCACCGGCACTTGCGCATGGTCCGACCGTGCGGTACCGTCCTCCTTTCCGGGATAACCGAAGCCTCGCCTCGAAACCCATCCGTCGATTCGATCCGATGCGGCCCCGCCCCTGCCCGGCGCCGTCGCATCGCGCGTACAGGAGGGGTTTGCGTTGGACGTTCGCGTGTATCTGCTGGCCGCCGCCGTGTTCCTGGCCGGCGTTGCCGAAAACATCTGCGTCGGCATCCTGCCGGCGATCTCCGCCGGCCTTCACGTGTCGATCGCCGCTGCCGGACAGCTCACCACGATATTCTCCGCCGTGTTCGCGCTCGCCGCGCTCGTGGCCGCGTCGTTCGTCGCACGGGTCGAACGGCGCACCGCGCTGCTCGCGGCGCTCGGCGCGTTCGCGGCCGCGAACCTGGGCGCCGCCGCGAGCCCCGGCTATGCGAGCCTGTTTGCCGCGCGCGTGCTGATGGCCGCGAGCTGCGCGACGCTGATCCTCGTCGCGACGCGCTTCGCGGCCGAACTCGCGCCGGCGTCGCAACGCGGCCGCGCGATCGGCATCGTGTTCATGGGGATCAGCGCGTCGCTCGTGCTCGGCGTGCCGATCGGGATGCGCATCACCGAATGGGCCGGCTGGCGCACGATGTTCGTGTCGATCGCGATGCCGGCGCTGCCGCTCGGAATCTGGCTCGCCCGCCGGCTGCCGCGCATGGCGCCTGCCGCGGCCCGCGCCTCCGGCGTGCCGTCGTATCGCGCCGTGCTGGCGCGGCCGCGGCTGCTCGCCGCGCAATGCGTATCGATCGCGATGATCGGCGGGCATTTCACGCTGTTCGCGTATCTCACGCCATATCTGCAGGCCGTGCTGTCGCCCGGCGCGGCCGCGCTCGAAGGGCTGTACGTCGCGTTCGGGATGGCCGGCGTGACCGGCGCGTGGCTCGGCGGGCTCTTCTCGGATCGGCTCGGCGCTTCGCGCGCGCTGTGCGCATGTCCGGCCGTGTTTCTCGTCGCGATGGCCGTGCTGCCGGCGGCCGGTGCGTCGCCGCTCGCATTCGTGCCGGCAATGATGCTGTGGGGCGGCATCAGCTGGTCGATCTCGCCGATCGTGCAGAACTATCTGATCCACACCGCGCCGTCGCTGGCCGACGCGAGCGTCGGCATCAACGTGTCGGCGATGCATGCGGGCGTCGCGCTCGGGTCGGCGTTCGGCGGCGTACTGGTCGGGCGCAATGCACTGCTCGTTACACCGTGGGCCGGCTGCGTGCTGGTGGCCGTCGCGCTGGCATGCGCATGGGTCGCGGCACGGCCCGCGCGGCAGGTCGTGCGCGCGTCGTGAATCGTGCCGGGCGATGTGCTGCACCGCCCGCCGTCTCACCACGCCTGCCGGTAAATCTCCAGCGCGTCTGCCTCGGTCACCTCGCGCGGATTGTTCACGAGCAGGCGCGTCTGCAGCATCGCGTCCGACGCCATCCTCGGCAGATCGGCCTCGCCGATGCCGACTTCGCGCAGCGTGCGCGGAATGCCCGTCGCGACGATCAGCCGGTCGATCTCGGCGATCAGCGCATGCGTTTTCGCTTCGTCGCTGCCGGTGGCCGACGGCGCGACGATGGCTGCCAGTTCCGCATACAGCGGCGCGGCGGCCGGCGCATTGAAGCGCAGTACGTGCGGCAGCACCAGCGCATTCGACAGCCCGTGCGGCACGTGGAAGATTCCGCCGACCGGATAGGCCAGCGCGTGCACGGCCGCGACCGGCGCATTCGCGAACGCCTGCCCCGCGAACATCGCGCCGACCAGCATCGCTTCGCGCGCGTGCCGGTTCCGGCCGTCGTCGCACGCGGCAAGCAGGTTGCGCGACAGCAGCGTCAGCGCGTGCGTGGCCAGCATGTCGGAGACCGGATTCTTCAGCCGTGCGGACGTGTACGCCTCGATCGCATGCACCATCGCGTCGATGCCGGTGGCGGCCGTCGCCGCGCGCGGCAGGCCGAGCGTGAGTTCCGCGTCGAGGATCGCGACGTCCGCGAACAGATGCGGCGACACGACGCCCATCTTGCGCGCCTCGCCGACCGTGACGATCGACACCGCCGTGACCTCGGAGCCGGTGCCGGCCGTGGTCGGCATCTGCACGAGCGGCAGCCGCGCGCTCGCGACCTTGTCGACGCCGTACATGTCGGCCAGCGCCTGCTGCCCCGGCGCGAGCACCGCGATCAGCTTCGCGACGTCCATCGACGAGCCGCCGCCCAGGCCGAGCACGATCTCGGCATCGGCCGCGACGGCCCGCTCGGTCGCGTCCAGCACCACGTGCTCGGGCGGATCGGCGATCACGTCGTCGATCACGGTGACCTGCCAGCCGTGCGCGGCGAGGCTCTCCAGCGCGGGCGCGAGCACGCCGCTGCGATGCAGGAACGCATCGGTGACGACGCACAGCCGCGCGAGCGCCGGAAAGCGTTCGCGCAACAGCGCGCCGAGCCGGCGCGCGGCGCCGAATTCGACGATCTGCGTCGGCACGGTACGGAATTGAAACGGATTCATCGGGTGCCTCCCGGTGGCGTCGCCGTGCCGGTGTCCGGCTGCACCATGTAGCGCGACACGTCGCGGCGATCGAGCAACGGCATGATCGCCCCGATTCCGATCCGCTGAAAATGCGGCGTTTCCCGATGCGCGTCGAGGCCGTCCGCATCGCGGTAGCGCTCGAGGATCACGATGTGGTCGGGATGCTCCGGCGACCGGAAATACGCGTAGTCGAGGTTCTTGGGCTCGGCGCGCGTGGCCGGCGCGAGTTCCGCGAGCAGTTCGACCACGCGGTCGCCGTTGCCGGGTTTTGCGAAGTAATGCGCGATCACCTGCAGATAGGGTTCGTTCATGCTGGGCTCCAGGTTCGACACAAGCCCGTCACGCCGACGGGTCGAAATTCCACCACGCGCTGTCGCTCGTCGATACCGCGACCGCGCCGTGCCGCCGCGCGCTGCGCACGTCGTCCGCGTTGCCGACGAAACCGGACGCGACGATCGGCGGCAGCGCCTGCCGGTCGGCTTCGCTCAGGTGCGCGAGCATCGGCGCCGGCATCAGCTGCACCAGGTTCGGATCGCTCTGCTCGATCGCCTTCACGCTGCGCGGCCACGTCGAACGGTCGGTCACGAACACCTTCTGCATCGTGATCAGCCCCGCGCGGTTCGCGCGCTGGATCGTCGCGACGCGCGTCGACACGACGCTCGCGACACCGATATCGGCCAGATACTCGACGCCGCCCTTGTCCTGGGACAGCCCGTCGCAACTGTCGATGTTGACGATCACGAACTTGCCGGCCCGGGCGAGCGCCGCGACCACTGCCTGCAAGCGCCGCAGGTCGACGTTCGCGACGATGCCGACCTCGGCCGCGCTGTCGACGAAGCTGTCGGCCTGCTCGACACCGTACAGCGTGGCGATGACGGGATGACGGGCGAGACGCGCGCCCAGCGACTTGTCCATGACGTTTACCGGTCGACGTGCGGGCCGGTCTCGTCGCCGAGACCGAGCTTGCCGGGGTTGAGGATATGCTTCGGGTCGAGCGCGCGCTTCACCGCCCGCAGCACCGGAAACGCGGTGCCCAGCGAATCGCGCATGTACGGCGCACGCAACAGCCCGACACCGTGGTGATGGCTCAACGCCGCATTGTATTGGATCAGCACCGCGTTCGCCGCGTCCCACGCCGCGCGATACCACGCGGCCCGCTCGGCCACCGCGACGTCGCCGCGCAGCGAGAAATACAGGCACGCGCCGTCCGCGTACGCATGCGACTGGTGCGCGGACCCGGCCAGCGTGCCCGGCACCGCCTGCAACGCGGCCACCACGTCGCGATAGATCGCCGCGAGGTCGCGCCAGCGGCCGCACATTTCCAGCGTGTCGGCGACGAAGCCCGGGCTGCGCTTGAAGCCTTCCGCGCTCTTGCCGGTCAGGTAGCGGGTGTCGAGCCACTTCTCGAAGATCGCGTCGCCATCGAGCTTGTGCCCGCTCGCGTCGCCGACGCGCGCGCCGATCGCCATCACCGCATCGACCATCTCCGGCGCGCCCTCGTCGGCGATCAGCAACACGTTCGTGTCGGGCAGGCCGAACTGCACGCCGCTCTCGAGCGCGTCGTAGAGCCGAAGCGCCGCCGGATTCGCGCCGCGCTGCAGGATCTCGCGGCACGCGTCGAGGCCGGCCGCGAACGTGTCGAAGCCGTACGCGAGCGCACGGCCGTAGTCCGGCAGCCGATGCAGCTTCAGGCGCGCACGCACGATGATGCCGAGCATGCCTTCGCTGCCGATGAACAACTGCTGCAGGTCCGGGCCCACCGCCGCGCGCGAATACCCGCCCAGCGTGACGAGGCTGCCGTCCGCGAGCACCACGTCCATGCCGAACACCATGTCCTCGATCTTGCCGTAGCGCGTCGACAGTTGCCCCGCGCCGCGGCACGCGATCCAGCCGCCCACGGTGCTGATCCCGAACGACGACGGCCAGTGCCCCATCGTCAGCCCGTGCTCGCGCTGCAGCGTGGCCTCGAATACGTCGCCGAACATGCCGGCTTCGACGTCGACGATCTGGCTCTCGGCGTCGACGCCGACCAGCCGGTTCAACCCGCACACGTCGAGCACGATGCCGCCGCGCACCGGCAGCGCCGCACCCGTCACGTTGCTGCGGCCGGCCGACGCCGTGACCGGCAGCGTCGCCGCGTGTGCGATGCGCATCACGGCCTGCACCTGCTCGACCGTCGACACGCGCACGACGACCGCGTGCGGCGTCGCGGGCCGGCCGCCCGTCTCCGCGACCATCGACGCGGCCCACCAGTCGCGCGTCCACACGACGACGTCGGCCGGCTGCACGAGCACCTCGTCGGCCACCGCGCGCAGCGCGTCGACCTGCTGCGGCGATACCGTGACCGGCGCCCGCTGCATGCCGGCCTCGACAGGCGCGCCGCCTGTCGCGGGCAGGTTCAGTGCGTAGGGCGGCGGCGTATGCGCGCCGACGACGTAGTTGCCGCGGTTGTAGCCGCGCTTGATGGCTTCCTTGCTGATCATCCGTTTTCTCCGATGAGGATGGCTTTTTCGAGTGCGACGGCGGCGACGTAGTCGCGCACCTGGCTGGCGATGGCCGCGTCGGACAAGCCGAGCTCCGCCTGAAGGATGGCGCCGACGCGCGGCGCGGCGCGTGCCGACGCGTCGCGCGCCATCAGCCGCGCGCGGGTGCGGCGCGACAGCACGTCGTCGACGCTGCGCGCGAATTCGTGGCGTACCGCATAGAGCACTTCCGCTTCGCTGTACGGCAGCCCTTCGACGATCGGCGCGAGCAGCGACGGCGTCGCATCGGCGAGGTCGCCGACGAAGCGCGCCTCGGTGCCGTAGCGTTCGCCGAGATGCGCGGCGAGCCCGCCCGATGCGACGATCGCCTGCGGGTCGTAGCCGGCCGCCCCGAGCAGGTACGCCGATTTCGTGCGGCAGCGCGTGCGGCGGCCGAGCAGCTTGCCGACCGTATCGATGGTCTGCTCGGCCATGTGCCGCGACGTCGTCAGCTTGCCGCCGACGATCGTCACGAGGCCGTCCGGCGCGACATGGATCTCGTGATTGCGTTTCATCTCGATCGTCTTGCCGCCGGGCGGCCCGACGAGCGGCCGGCATCCGGCGATGCTGCCGACCACGTCGTCCGCGCTCAGGTCGACTTTCAACGCGGAGCGCGCGCCTTCCAGCAGGAAATCGAGTTCCTGCCGCGTGCAGTGCACGTCGTCGAGATCACCGTCGTAGTCCTCGTCGGTCGTGCCGAGATACGACACGTTGCCCCAGCGCGTGATCGTCGCGCGGCGGTTGCGGCCCGGCACGGGGATCGTCACCGTGCAGTCGTTGCGGATCTTCAGCCACGGAATAGCGACGTGCACGCCCTTCGCGGGCCGCACTTGCAATCCAGATGCGTCGCCCTTGCGTGCACCGGTCCAGTCGCGCAGCCACACGCCGGTCGCCATCACCACCACGCGTGCCCGCACGCGCCGCTCGCGGCCGTCGGCGTGCACGATCGCGCCGTCGACCTTGCCGTGGCCGTCGCGCGTCAGTTCCACCACGCGTGCATGATTCGCCACCGCCGCGCCATGGAACGCGGCCGTGCGCACGAGGTTCAGCGTCAGGCGCGCATCGTCGACGCGCGCGTCGAAGTACAGGAAGCCGCCCGTCAGGTAGGTTTCGTTGAAGGTCGGGCAATGCGACAACACCTCGGCCTTGGTCAGCTTCTGGTGCAGGATGCCCTCGCGCCAGCCGCCGGCGATGTCGTAGGTCCACAGCAGGCTTTCGAAGGCTTTCGCGAGACGCCGGTCGAACACGCCCTCGCGCTCCATCACCGGGAACAGGAACGGCAGCCGCTGCACGAGATGGCGCGCGTTGCGCCGCAACCGCTGCCGCTCGAGCAGCGAATGGCGCACGAGCCCGAGATTGCCCTGCTCGATGTAGCGCAGTCCGCCGTGCACCATCTTCGACGATTTCGACGACGTGCCCGACGCGAAATCGCTCTTCTCGACGAGCGCGACGCGCAGCCCGCGCAGGCTCGCGTCGAACGCCGCGTAAGCGCCCGTCACGCCGCCGCCGACGATCAGTACGTCGAACGTATCCGTCTCGAGTCGCGCCAGATGCTCGTCGCGGTTCACGCGTAGCGGCTCCGTGGCCGTCATGCCGGCCCGGTCCGTGCGGGGTTTTCTGGATGGCAAAAACATCATGCTGGTCGTTCTCCGTGCTTACGCATGAGCAAAATTGGCCGCGTGCGCGAGCTCGGACGCGATCCGCGCATGCCAGGCCGCGCGCCGCCGCTGCCGGCTGTCCGCATCGATCGACGGTTCGAAGACGGCGTCGGTGACGAGCGTCGCACGGGCCGCCTCGAGCGATTCCCACAGCAACCCCGACGCGCCCGCGAGAAACGCCGCGCCGCGCAGGCTCGCGCGATCGCCGTCGCGCATCCGGCGCACCGGCACGCCGCTCACGTCGGCCTGGATCTGCAGCAGCGTGTCGCTGCCCGCGAGGCCGCCGCCGACGATCAGCTCGGACACGCCGGCCCGCGCGACCGCCTCGTTCGCCTCCATGCACGACGCGACCGAATGCGCGATGCCTTCGAGTACCGCATGCGCGACCTCGGCCTGGGTCGTCGCGATCGAGATGCCGGACAGCAGCGCACGCGCGTTCGGCTCCATCCTCGGCACGCGCAGGCCGGTGAGCGCCGGCACGAAGGTCACGCCGCGCGCCGACCCCACGGTGCCAGCCAGCGCGCTGATCTGCGCGGGGTCGTCGAACCAGCGCAACTTTTCGCAGACCCAGCGCAACGCCGAGCCGGTCGTCGCGACGAAGGTTTCGAGCGAGTAATGCGACACGCCGCCGTGCCGCCGCGCGGTCATCGCCAGCGTGCCGTCGTGCGCGTGGCCGGGTTGCGCATGCGATCCGGCGTCGGGGCGCGCCGTCCCCGTCAGCAGGTCGACGAAGCTGCCGGTGCCGTGCACGCACATCGCCTGGCCGCGCTCGACGCAGCCGAGGCCGACCGCGCCCGCGAACTGGTCGCCCGCGCACGCGAGGATCGGCACGTCGATGCCGAGCACGTCCGCGCGCGTGTGGCCGAACGCGTCGGCGTCCTCGCGCAGCGCCGGCAGCAGTTCGCGCGGAAAGCCGAGTGCGTCGAGCCACGGGTCGAAATAGCGATGCTCGCCGAGCAGGTATGCGCTGGCGGACGTCGCGTTGGTCGGCGTCGTGATGCACGCGCGTGCCTCGGACAGATGCCACAGCAGCCACGTGTCGATCGTGCCGAACGCGAGACGGCCGGCGCGATGCGCATCGGCCACCGCCCGCGACGTACGCAACTGGTGCACGGCCCACAGATACGGCGAGCGCACCCCCGCCGGCCGGCCGACCTGCGGCACCAGCACGCGGTCCCAGTCGGCCGCGAGACGGTCGAGCTCGGCCGCATGGCGCGTGTCCTGCCAGACCATCGCGGGCACGAGCGCGCGCCCGGTCCGCGTGTCCCACAGCACGGCGGTCGCACGCTGCGTCGCGAGCGCCAGCGCGACGATGCGCACGTGCTGTTGATGCGCCTGCGCGAGCGTCGCACGGCAGACGGCGAGCGTCTTGTCGAGGATCGCGTTCGCGTCCTGTTCGACGACGCCGGGCTGCGGGCTCTCGACCGACAGCGGCAGGTATTCCAGGCACGACACGTGGCCGCTCGCGTCGACGAGCGCGGCGCGCGTGCCGGACGTGCCTTCGTCGATCGCGAGAATGGCGTTTCGGGATTCGGTCATCGCTGCGTTTTCTCGATGGCGGGTTTCAGGAAGTCCGACGTGGCGCGCGCGTCGTCGCCGAAGTGCGGCGCGTCGGGTTCGTTGTCGGGATTGACGGTGGTGCGGGTCGGATCCCAGCGGATCGCGAAACAGATCGCGCTGGCCACGCACGGCACGATCGCGAGGATCAGGAACGTGTGTTCGAGGCCGTAGCGCGCACGAAACAGCGGAAAGACCAGCAGGCCAAGCGCGGCGCCGATCGAGCCGAGCGCCCCGACGATGCCGTTCGCACCCGCGCGCAATTCGCCGCGAAACGACAGCGACGACAGGCTCTTGCCGTTCGCGCCGGGGCCGGCCGAGTGGAACAGGATGAACAGCGACGGCACGACCACCGACAGCCACAGCGGCATGCGCGCATGAAACAACCCGAGCGTAACCAGCATCACGCAGACCGCCGCGAAGCCGAACGCCGACGCGCGACGCAGCCCGACACGGCGGCCGACCGCCGACGACGAGAAGCCGCCGACGATCCCGAACAGGTTGAACACGAGCGCGCCGAGCGTCGCGTAGACGAAGTCCTTGCCGAACAGCGCCGCGCTGATCAGCGGCAGGTACCAGCCGATCGCGAAGTATTCGATCGACTGGCCGATCTGCACGGTCGCGGCCAGGATCGTGCGCGGCAGGTAGACGCCGCGAAAGATCAGCAGCACGTTCGCGAGGCCGCGCGTGGCCGGATTGACGACGGGAGTACGTTCATGCGCGGGCGCGGCGACGAATGGCTGCCCGTAGATGCGCGTCATCGCGCGCGCCGCCTCGTCGAGCCGCTCCTTGCGGGCGAGCCAGATCGGGCTTTCGACGAGGAATGCGCATTGCAGCGCGAGGATCGCGACGCCGAACACGGCGGTCGCCGCCACCGAGTAGCGCCAGATCGAATCGCCGACCTGCCAGGCATGAAACAGCAGCGCGAGCAGCAGGTTCAGGCACACGGCCGTGTACCACATGCCCTGCCAGGTATTGAGTCGGCTCTTCAGGTGGCCCGGCGTGAATTCCGCGAGCATCGCCATCGCGATCGCGAAGTCGATGCCGTACGCCATCCCGACGAAGAAGCGGCCCGCGAGAATCGTATTGAAATCGGGCGCGAACACCACCAGCAGCGCGCCGATCACCGACAGCAGCTTCGCGGCGATCAGCGGCCGCACGCGGCCCCAGCGGTCGGCCATCCAGCCGCCGATCGGGTTGAACGCGATCGCGACCCACGACGCGAACGACGTCATCCATGCGACCTGCGCGGCCGACAGATGCAATTCGTGCGTCATCGGCCCGAGGCCGGCGCTCAATGCCGAGTTGGAAAATGCGTCGAGAAACAGCCCGCCGAGCGACAGCCACCAGACGAGTCCCGCCCTGCCCGCGATACCGGGGCGCGTGTCGAGAAAGGAGATGACGTCTTCAATGCCATGAAGCTTGACCGCGATCGTTTGCACAATCGGCCTCCGTATATTTGTTCTGTAAGAGGCTCGACATTGCAGATGCGATCGACGCATGGAGAGACCATCTTACAGATAGTCTCTTATCTAGATCTGCCTGCGCAATTTACGGCGGGCAACGCGCTGGTGTCAAGCGCGGTCGGTTGTGCGATGCAGCGACGCGCACGTCGGCGCTCCCCGCAATCGTTGCGTACGCAACGTCATCTCCCGGCTGGCCGCGCGCGGTCAGCCACCTGTTCACCACGGCACCGTGCGCCCCAGATAGTCGAGGTATTCGAGCCCGGGCCGCGCCCGCTTCGCGAGCAGCACGTCGACGAGGCTCGGCACGCTTTCGTCGATGGTCAGGCGTGCGTCGGGCCCGCCGAGTTCGGTGCGGACCCAGCCGGGCGCCATCAGCGCCATCGCGCGGCGCGTATCGGCCTGACGCGCCGCGAAGCTGCGCATGAACTGGTTCAGCGCGGCCTTGCTGCCGCGATAGACCTCGCGCATGCCGCTGACGTTGTTCGCGACGCTGCCCTGCCCCGACGACATCGCGCCGATCAGCCCGTCGTCGGTCACCAGATCCTGCAGCGTCTCGATCGCGCGCATCGGCGCCAGCGCATTCGTGATCATCACGCGTACGAATTCGTCGGTCGTCACTTCACCGATCGTTTCGTTCGGATCGTTGGTCGTGCCCGCGTTCACGAACAGCATGTCGAAGCGCCGGCCCGCCAGACGCTCGCGCAGCGCGGCCAGTTGCGCGGGCGCGCAGATGTCGAGCGTGCCGATCTCGAGCCGGCCGTCGAACCGCTCGGCCAGCTCGTGCAGCTGCGTGCGCCCCGATTCTGCGCGCACGGTCCCCGTCACGTTCCAGCCCTTGTTCAGGAAGGCCTCCGCCATCGCGAGCCCGAGGCCGCGCGACGCCGCGACGAGGAGGATCGCGGGCGCGTTGCGTCGATTCGATTCAGTCGATTGCATGGTTTTTGCGTTTACCGTGTTCGTCATGCACCCACTATAGGCGGGCACCACGACAGGCGCCAGACGCACCGAATGCAATCCATCGTTGCATCGAACGCCATGTCACGCCTCGCAGTGGCGTATCCTGTCCACATGGAAAACATCGACCTGAACCTCGTCACCGCGCTCGACGCGCTGCTGTCAGAGAGCAGCGTGACCGGCGCCGCGCGCCGGCTGGGCCTGAGCACGTCCGCGATGAGCCGCACGCTCACGCGGCTGCGCGCCGCCACCGGCGATCAACTGCTCGTGCGCGCCGGGCGCAGGCTCGTGCCGACCCCGCACGCAACCGCGTTGCGCGACCGCGTGCATGCCGTCGCGAGCGACGCGCGCGCCGTGCTGCGGCCGGCGACGGCCGACGTCGACCTCGCGACGCTCACGGCCACGTTCACGATCCGGGCGGCCGCGTCGTTCATGGAAATGCTGGCCGGCCCGGTCGTGGCCGCGCTGGCCGACGTCGCGCCGCACGTGCGTATCCGCTTCGTCCCGAAGCTCGACAGCGATCCGCAAGCGCTGCGCGACGGCACCGTCGACCTGCAAATCGGCAAGCGCGGCGACGACGCGCCCGAGCTGCACACGCGGATGCTCTTTCACGACTGGCACGTCGCGGTGGCGCGCGTCGGGCATCCGCTGTTCGCGTCGGCCCGGATCACGCCCGCGCGCTATGCAGCCTGCCGTCACGTCATCGCGGCCCAGTTCGGCGATTTCGACGGACCGGCCGACGACTCGACCGGCCAGGCCGGCCCGGGCCCCGCCGTGCACGTCGTCGTGCCGGGCTATCCGGACGCGATGCGTGTCGCGGCCAGTACCGACCTGGTCGCGCTGGTGCCGCGCTCCAGCCTCGGCAACGCGTGCTCGCCGGGGCTCACCGACGCGCTCGGGCTGCGCAGTTTCGAGATCCCGGTCCGCTTGCCGGCGATCCTGGTGTCCGCGCTGTGGCATCCGCGCATGCACGGCGACCCCGTGCATCGCCGCCTGCGCGATGCGGTCATCGCCGTCTGCCAGCGCGCGTATCCGGATTCGCGCCCGCCACGCACGACGACGCGCGGCAAAGCAACGCGCGCAGCGGGCTGACGTCGCGCGGCTCACGCCAGCCGGCCGCCGTCGACTATTGCGGCACGGCCGGGCGGCGCCGGCGGGCCCTTCGGCTAAAATGCCGCACTTTCCACCTTGTCCGGCCCGCTCGCCATGCAACCCGCCTCCTCCGCCCAATCCGCCTCCCATGGCGCCGACGCCGCAGAATCGGCCCGCGACCTCGTCTACGGCCCGAACGACCGGCCGGCGCCGATGGTCGCCTTCGTCGCCGCGCTGCAGCACCTGCTGGCGATCATCGTGCCGATCGTCACGCCGGGCCTGCTGATCTGCCAGGCGCTCGGCGTGTCCAGCCGCGATACGACCCTGATCGTGTCGATGTCGCTCGTCATTTCCGGCATCGCCACCTTCGTCCAGTGCAAGCGCTTCGGCCCGCTGGGCGCCGGCCTGCTGATCGTCCAGGGCACCAGCTTCAACTTCGTCGGCCCGCTGATCGCCGGCGGCAGCCTGATGGTCAAGCAAGGCACGCCGGTCGAGACCGTGATGGCCGCGATCTTCGGCGTCGTGATCGCGGGGTCGTTCGTCGAGATGGGCGTGTCGCGCATCCTGCCGTTCGTGAAACGCCTGATCACGCCGCTCGTCACCGGCATCGTCGTGCTGCTGATCGGCCTCACGCTGATCAAGGTCGGCCTCATCAGCATGGGCGGCGGCTACGGCGCGATGGCCAAGGGCACGTTCGCGAGCGCGGAGAACCTCACGCTGTCGGGCCTCGTGCTCGGCACGATCATCCTGCTGAACCGCGTGCCGGTCGTCTGGGTGCGCAGCACCGCGCTCGTCATCGCGCTTGCGATCGGCTACCTCGCGGCCGCGTTCCTCGGCCGCCTCGATTTCACCGGCATGCACCAGGCCGCGCTGTTCCAGGTCCCGACGCCGCTGCACTTCGGCATCGGCTTCTCGTGGGCGCTGTTCGTGCCGATGCTGATCATCTATCTCGTCACGTCGCTCGAAGCGATCGGCGACGTGACGGCCACCAGCAAGATCTCGAACGAGCCGGTCGAAGGGCCGGTGTGGATGCAGCGCATCAAGGGCGGCGTGCTCGTCAACGGCGCGAACTCGCTGCTGGCCGGCGTGTTCAATACGTTTCCGAGCTCGGTATTCGCGCAGAACAACGGCGTGATCCAGATCACCGGCGTCGCGAGCCGCTACGTCGGCATCTGGATCGCGGGCATGCTGGTGGTGCTCGGCCTGTTCCCGGTCGTCGCCGGCGTGCTGCAGGCGGTGCCGGAGCCGGTGCTCGGCGGTGCGGCGATGGTGATGTTCGGTGCGGTGGCCGCGTCGGGCATCAACATCCTCGCGGGCGTCCACCTCGACCGCCGTGCGCTGCTGATCATCGCGGTGTCGCTCGCGCTCGGCCTCGGCGTGTCGCAGGTGCCGGACATTCTGAACAGCCTGCCGCATGCACTGAAGAACGTGCTGGAATCGGGCGTGGCGACGGGCGGCATCTGCGCGCTCGTGATGAACTGGTTCCTGCCGGAAAAGAAGTAAAGGCAAACGCGGCACGAACCGCATGACGGCGCGGCACGCATGACGGGCCGCGTCGTTCGACCGTCGTCCGCGAACGTCAAATCGGGTCAGGCTGCCTTGGCCGATCGATCCGCGCTGGTTAGAATGGCTCCATGCCCCAAACGCGAGCGCCCAACCCCTCCGCCGAAACGAGCGCCGTCCCGATCAAGGAACGCGCGACCGTCGTCTGCTACCGCGACGAGCAAGTCCTGCTCGTCGCGCGTGCGTCGTCGCGCTGGGCGCTACCGGGCGGCACGATCAAGCGTGGGGAGACGCCGCTCGAAGCCGCGCATCGCGAGTTGTGCGAAGAAACCGGTGTGACCGGCCAGCATCTCGTGTACTCGATGCAGTTCACCGGGCTCGCAAAAATCCATCACGTGTTCTTCGCGGAAGTCGGCCCGGACCAGACGCCGCAAGCGAACAACGAGATCGAGAAATGCAAGTGGTTTCCGATCGACGGTGTTGATGCGCTGCGCGCAAGCATCCCGACGAAACGGATCGTCGAACTCGTCTACAACCACGAAATCCGTAAAGCGTAGACATCGGCGCGGCGAACGCATGCACGCGCAGCCGGCGAACTCGAGTCAATTTTCGTGGATCAGCGGCACGCGTGCGCTCAATGCGAGCGCTTTCTTCGCAGTTCGTGCGTGGAATAGACGACGAGGAAAACGCCTAGCATCGCGACGCCGGACGCCATGAAGTCGTTCGCGCTTCCCGAGCCGTGCAAGGATTGCGGGAAGATGCCGAGACTCAACCCTGCCGCCGCGAGAAACAATCCTGCAGCCACACCCCAGATCGGTCCGGCGGTCTTTTCGATTTTATTTTTCATACAGCACCCGTCTACAGTCATGACCTGAACGGTATCGGCAAAAACGCGCGCGTCTACCTTCAGTCATTTCACTATAGCCGGGAAATAATTCCCGCACTTCTAGTGCTTTTCCCGATCAAGTTTGCGCGGTCGCGGCCGTTGCGCGATGCGGGCGCTCGACGCGGGCGCGCGCAGTCCGAAGCATGCCGAGTCGGGAGAAAAACGAGGTGGCGGAAGGCAGCAGGAGTCGAACCTACCCAGGAGCGTCTGACGCCCCTAACCGGGTTTGAAGCCCGGCCGTACCACCGGATACGAATGCCTTCCGTGGGGAAAAGAATCAAAAGAGCGAGAAGAACGACGAGCGCCTACGCCTGAATACCCACCCAACCGCTGTCAGGCCGCAGGTAGTGAAGATCGCGGTGGAAGCGAGTATACCCAACCCGATCGAAGAACTCGAGAATCTGGATCGCGCGCTTTCGACCGAGCCCCGTCGCATCGCGGAACGTCGCGGCATCGAGCCCGCCGCCGCGCGACGGCGCGAGGTGCGCGACCAGTTCCGCCAGTTCCCGTGCGACGTCCGCGTGATAGAACAGGTCGCGCACGACCTGGTGCACGTCGCCGCGCCGCGCGAGCTTGCGCAGCAGCGTGCGCACCGCGTCCTCGGCCACGCCCGTGTCGCGAGCCAGGTCGCGCACCCACGGCGGATCGAAGCGCCCCGCGTGGATCAGCGGCAGCAGTTGCTGCACCAGCGCTTCCTCGCGCGGCTCGAGGCTCACCGAATGCGACGGCAGATGCAGCCACGGCCCGCTGCGCACGACCTCGCCGCCCGCCACCAGCGCCTCGACGAGCGCGCGCCACAGCGCATCGCCGACGAGCGGCGCCGCCATCCGCCGCAGGCGTGCGGCGTCGAGCCCCTGCTCGTCGGGCATGCGCTCGTGGTACGCGCGCAGCGTATCGACCGCCCATGCCTGCAACGCACGCCAGTGCGCCCGCGAAATCACCGCGCCTTCATTCGACGCGGCATCGCGCTGCCCGATCGCCAGCGCGTCGTCCGGCAACGCCAGCGCATCGGGTGCGAATCCCGTCAGATGCGTGAGCGTCGCGCGTGGCATGCCGAGCGGCGCCTGCGCCAGCAGTGCATCGAGGCGCCCTTCGTCGAGCCACGCGGCGAGCGCATCGAGCCACGCACGGCGCGCCGGCGTGCGGCGCTTGCGCGCCGGCCCGAACGGATCGAGCACGCGACCGCCGCCGACGGTGCGCGTTGCTTGCGGATTGCGAACGATGAAGCGGTCGCCCGGCAGCGCGAACACCGGTTCGTCGAACACCAGTTGCACGCGCATCCGCTGGCCGGCCGCGAGGGTGTCGCCGTCGAGCAGCGCGACGTGAGCGACGCGATGCAGCGTGCCGAGATGCACATGCAGCGGCGCCCAGTGCGTCAACGTCAGCCCCGCGTCCGCGAGCAACGTCAGTTCGACATCGAGGCGCGGCGACGTCGCGACGAGCCGCGCATCGGCGACGGTATCGCCCCGCTCGACGTCGGCCTTGTCGACGCCGGCCAGATTCAGCGCGCAACGCTCGCCCGCGCGACCGGCCTCGACCGGCCGGTTCTGCGCATGGATGCTGCGCACGCGGGCCGCACCGCCGGTGCGCACGATCGCGAGCGTGTCGCCGGTCGCGACGCGGCCCGCGAACGCGGTACCCGTCACGACGGTGCCCTGCCCGGCGAGCGTAAACACACGATCGACCGCGAGCCGGAACAGGCCGTCATCGCGACGCGCGCGCCACGCGATCGCCGCGTCGGCCAGGTGCCGCTTCAGCGCGGCGACGCCCGGATCGTCGGCCACCGTCGCGCGCGTTTCGAAGATCGGCACGCCGGCGAGCGTCGAATCGTGCAGCCACGCGGCGATCTCGTCGCGCACCTCGGCGACCCGCGCGGCATCCACGCGATCGCATTTCGTCAGCGCGACGGCACCATGCGTGACGCCGAGCAATTGCAGGATCGCGAGATGCTCGCGCGTCTGCGGCATCACGCCGTCGTCGGCGGCAATCACGAGCAACGCGAAGTCGATGCCGCACGCACCGGCCGCCATCGTGTGAATCAGCTTCTCGTGGCCCGGCACGTCGATCAGGCCGAGCACGTCTCCATTGTCGAGCGGCGTATACGCATAACCCAGCTCGATCGAGATGCCGCGCGCCTTCTCTTCCTTCAGCCGATCGGTGTCGACGCCCGTCAGCGCACGCACGAGCGTGGTCTTGCCGTGGTCGATGTGTCCCGCGGTCCCGACGATCATGCGGCGGGCCCCGCGAGCGGCACGCATTGCGCGACGAACGCCGCTTCGTCGGCCGCTTCGACGCAGCGCAGGTCGAGCCGCAGCGCGTTGTCGGCCACGCGGCCGATCACCGGGCGCGGCCATTCGCGCAGGCGTTTCTCGAGCTGCGCGAGCGCGCGGCCGCTGCGCTTGCCGTCCGCCGAGCGCACGACGAGCCCGGCGCTCGGCAACTGGTCGACCGGTAGCGCGCCGCTGCCGATCTGGCTGAACATCGGCTCGACCGTCACGTCGAAACCGCTGCCGAGCGCGGCCTGGAACGCCGGACGCACGCGTTCGGCGGCCTCGGCGATCTCGCGCTGCGGGCGCGTCAGCAGGCGCAGCGTCGTGAGCCGGTCGCGCAGGAATTCGGGCGACTGATACAGCCGCAGCACGGGTTCGAGCGCCGCGAGCGTCAGCTTGCCGACGCGCAGCGCGCGCTTGAGCGGATGCTTCTTGATCTTCGCGACGAGTGCGCGGTCGCCGACGATCAGGCCGGCCTGCGGCCCGCCGAGCAGCTTGTCGCCGCTGAACGTGACAACGTTTGCGCCGGCGGCGACGGTTTCCTGCACGGTCGTCTCGTGCGGCAGGCCCCATTGCGACAGGTCGGCGAGCGTGCCGCTGCCGAGATCGACGGCGACCGGCACCCCGCGCTCGCGTGCGAGCGGCGCGAGTTCAGCGAGCGTCGTCTCCTTCGTAAAGCCGCTGATCGCGTAGTTGCTGCAGTGCACCTTCATCAGCAGCGCCGTGCGCGGGCCGATCGCGGCCGCGTAGTCGTGCAGGTGCGTGCGGTTGGTCGTGCCGACCTCGTGCAGCTTCGCGCCGGCACGGCTCATGATGTCGGGGATCCGGAACGCCCCGCCGATCTCGACCAGCTCGCCGCGCGACACGACCACTTCCCGCTTCGTCGCGAGCGCCGACAGCGTCAGCAGCACGGCCGCCGCATTGTTGTTGACGACGGTCGCGGCCTCCGCACCCGTCAGTTCGCACAGCAGATCGTCGATCAGGTCGTCGCGATCGCCGCGGCGGCCGGTCGCGAGGTCGAACTCGAGGTTGACGGGCCGCGTGAGCGCGTCGACCACCGCGCGCACCGCGTCGTCGGGCAGCAACGCGCGCCCGAGGTTCGTGTGCAGCACGGTGCCGGTCAGGTTGAACACGGTGCGCACGGCGCCCGCGCTCTGCGCGGCCAGCGTCCGCGCGACGGCCGCTGCGATGCGCGGCTCGTCCAGTGGCTCGGCCGCCGCGGGATCGTGCTGCGCGGCCGTGCGCCAGCGTTCCAGTTCGGCGCGCACCGCGTTCAGCACACGCGTGCGGCCATAGTCGTCGATCAGCGGTTGCAACGGTGTCGACGACAGCACGCGCTCGACGGACGGCACACGCGCCAGCACGGCATTCAGTTCATTCACACCCGGTTCGGTCACGTCGTCGTGGCTCCAGTCTCATGCTTCGCAGTCGGCCGGGCCGGCGCTCGCGCCCCGCCCCGGCCCCGTGCCGTCAGTCCGCTTCGCGCGACACGTCCGGCCACAGCAGCGGGTTCGGCGAACTGCGCTGGTAGCCGGCCTCGTTCATCAGCAGGTCGAGCGTGAGACTCGCGAGATCGTCGGCCAGCGGCTCGAACTCGTAGTCCTTCTCCTGATAGCCGATCTTGCGATAGGTCTTGCACTCGTCGCACGATTCGGCCTTGATCGCTTCGCTGCCGCCTTCGATCCCGTGATACGCGATGCCTTTCGTCGAATCGCAGTGCGAGCACTTGGTACGCACCATGTGCCACTCGGTCGTGCACAGCCCGCACTGGAGGAAACGGTAGCCCTGATACTGGCCGCCGACCCGCACGACGCTCGCGACCGGATGCGTGCCGCACACCGGGCACAGCCCCGGCTGGTCGAGATACGGGACATCGGTCGGCGTCACGCGGCTCGCGAGGTCCGTCCACGCGACCTGCAGCGCGGCCATCAGGAACGGCGCGGTGGCCGGGTCGACCTCGGCGAAGCGCAGCGCGAGGATCGCGTCGGCCTGTGCGTCAAGCTCGGCGGGCGCCATCAGGCGCAGCCGGTCGAGCAGCTTCGCGAGTTGCGGATTGACGAGCCCCGCGCTTTCGACGCGGTCGAGCAATTCATACAGCACGGCGCGCCAGCGCGCATCGCGCTCGCCGTCGAGCGCCGGCACGAGCGGCATCGAATGTTCCTGTGCGCGTGCGATCGCTTCCTTCGACGGCAGCGGCAGCTCCAGCGCTTGCAGCGTCGCGTGCTGCGCGTCGGCGACGGTGGCCATCAGCCGCAGGTAGCCGCTGATCGGGTTCAGGTCGGCAAGCTTGCGCAGCCGCGCGGCGCGCGCCGCGAACGCGGTCGCGCGCTCCGGCAGGCGAAAGCGCGGAATGGCCGAATGATCGAGTGCCGAGATCTCGGTCGGTTCGAGAATGCGTTGTGTCACGAAAATTTCTTCCAAAAAACAAGCGCCGACGAATCGGCGCTCTTCAGGCGATTCCGGCGGTTGGCGGAGCGGTACGCCGCAATCGGCGTACCGCTTCCGCTCCGGTGCGTTATTTCACGCTTTCACGGAACCACTTCGGGTGATGCTTGCGGGCCCAGCCCAGCGTGACGGTGCCGCGCACCATCGCGCCGATCGAACCCTTCACCCACAACGCCGCGTAAATGTGCACGATGATGCTCGCGATCAGCACGAAGGCCGCCACGGCATGCACGACAGCGGCCGCGCGGATCACCCCGATCGGGAAGTAGAACGAGAAATAGCGCCGCCAGATCACGATTCCCGACAGCAGGAGCAGCAACAGGCACGCCACCAGCGTGAAGAATAGCAGCTTCTGTCCGGCGTTATAGCGCCCGACCGGCGGCAGCTTGTCTTCCTGGTTGGTCAGCACGTCGCCGATCTGCTTCAGCCATTGGCGATCGTCCGCATCGAGCGCATTGTGGTGCCAGAACCGCACCACGAGAATCGCGAACGACACGAACATCACGAGACCGACGAACGGATGCAGGATCCGCGTCCACTGGCCGCCGCCGAACAGCGCGGTCAGCCAGAACATCGACGGATGGAACAGCGCGAGCCCGGACAGCGCGAGCAGCACGAACGTGATCGCGGTGATCCAGTGGTTCGTGCGCTCGTTCGGCGTGTAGCGGACGATCAGGTTGGGGTCGTCGTGGCTCATTTCGCGTCCTCCTTGATGCGTCGTGCCTCGTCGCGGGCAGCAGCTTCTTCCTCGTCGGTGACCTCGTTCGGACCGACCCGCGTGTAGTGGAAGAACCCGGCCAGCGCGGTCAGCGCGAGGCCGGCGACCGCGAGTGGCTTCGCGATACCCTTCCACAGCTTCACCATCGGGCTGATCGACGGATTGTCGGGCAGACCGTGATACAGCGACGGTTTGTCCGCGTGGTGCAGCACGTACATCACGTGCGTGCCGCCGACGCCCTGCGGGTCGTACAGCCCCGCATGCTCGAAGCCGCGCTCCTTCAGGTCCTCGATCCGCTCGGCCGCGTGCTGCTTCATGTCCTCCTTGGTGCCGAACACGATCGCGCCCGTCGGGCAGGTCTTCACGCAGGCCGGTTCCTGGCCGACCGCGACGCGGTCGGAACAGAGCGTGCACTTGTATGCGCGATGATCCTTCTTCGAGATCCGCGGCACGTTGAACGGGCAACCGGTCACGCAGTAGCCGCAACCGATGCAGTTCTCCTCGTGGAAGTCGACGATCCCGTTGTTGTACTGCACGATCGCGCCCGGCGACGGGCATGCCTTCAGGCAGCCCGGATCCTCGCAGTGCATGCAGCCGTCCTTGCGGATCAGCCACTCGAGGTCGCCCGCCGGGTTCTCGTATTCGGAGAACCGCATGACCGTCCACGAATGCTCGGTCAGGTCGGCCGGGTTGTCGTACACGCCGACGTTGGTGCCGACTTCGTCGCGCAGGTCGTTCCACTCCATGCATGCCGTCTGGCATGCCTTGCAGCCGATGCACTTCGATACGTCGATCAGCTTCGCGACGCTCCCGGTCACCGGTTCGCGCACCGTGGGCGGTGGCGTCGTGGTGGCCGAGACGCGCTTGATATCCAGCGATTGCAATGCCATCTCTTCCCCCTTACGCCTTTTCGACCTTCACCAGGAACGACTTGAATTCCGGTGTATAGGAGTTGCCGTCACCCACGGACGGAGTCAGGGTATTGGCGAGATAGCCGGGCTTCGTCAGGCCCTTGAAGCCCCAGTGCAACGGGACGCCGACCGTCTGGACCTTCTTGCCGTCGACCGTCAGCGGCTTGATCCGCTTCGTGACGAGGGCGACCGCGATGATGTAGCCGCGCTTGGACGACACCTTCACGCGCTCGCCATGCGCGACGCCGACTTCCTTCGCGAGGTCTTCGCCGATCTCGACGAATTGCTCGGGCTGGATGATCGAGTTCAGCCGTGCATGCTTGGTCCAGTAGTGGAAGTGCTCGGTCAGCCGGTACGTGGTCGCCACGTGCGGGAATTCCGCCACCTTGCCGAACGACGCACGGTCGTCCGGGAACACGCGGGCGGCCGGGTTGTTCAGCGCCTGCGGGTTGTTCGGGTGCAGCGGGTTCGCGGCGAGCGGCGTCTCGAACGGCTCGTAATGCTCGGGGAACGGACCTTCGTTCATCCCCGCGCGGGCAAAGAAGCGCGCGACGCCTTCCGGATTCATGATGAACGGCCCCATCCCGTTTTCGGGCGGTTCGTCCGCCTTGAAGTCCGGGATGTCGGCGCCCTTCCACGCGCTGCCGTTCCAGCCGATCAGCTTGCGGGTCGGGTCGAACGGCTTGCCGGCGACGTCGCACGACGCGCGGTTGTACAGGATCCGCCGGTTCGCCGGCCATGCCCACGCCCAGTTCAGCGTCTGGCCGATACCGGTCGGGTCGGAGTTGTCGCGCCGCCCCATCTGGTTGCCGGCCTGGGTCCACGCGCCGCAGAAGATCCAGCAGCCGCTCGCGGTCGTGCCGTCGTCCTTCAGTTGCGCGAACGCGGCAAGCTGCTCGCCCTTCTTCACGAGCGTCTTCGCCGGATCCTTCGGATCGGGCAGATCGGCGAGCGCTTTCCCGTTGAACTCCATCGCCAGTTCCTCGGGCGTCGGGCTTTCCGGGTTCGCGTACGGCCAGGTCAGGTTCACGATCGGGTCCGGATACTTGCCGCCGTCCTTCTGGTACAGCTTGCGCATGCGCAGGAACAGCCCCGACATGATCTCGAGGTCGCTCCTCGCTTCGCCCGGCGGCTCCGCGCCCTTCCAGTGCCACTGCAGCACGCGGCTCGAACTCACGAGCGAGCCGTTTTCCTCCGCGAAGCAGGTGGTCGGCAGGCGGAACACCTCGGTCTGGATCTTGGACGGATCGACGTCGTTGTAGTCGCCGTGAGGCTTCCAGAACTCGGACGTCTCGGTCGCGAGCGGATCCATGATCACGAGCCACTTCAGCTTCGCGAGGCCAGCCGCCGTCTTCACCTTCGACGGCGCCGCCGCGAGCGGGTTGAAGCCCTGGCAGATGTAACCGTTCATCTTGCCGGCATTCATCAGCTCGATCGCCTGCAGCAGGTCGTACTGCTTGTCCAGCTTCGGCAGGTAGTCGTACGCCCAGTTGTTCTCGGCGGTAGCCGCGTCGCCCCACCACGACTTCATGAAGCTGACGTGGAACGCCTTGTAGTTCTTCCAGTAGCTCAACTGGTTCGGCCGCAGCGGCTGCTGCACGCGCTTCTTGATGTACGCGTCGAAGTCCTGCTCCGCCTGCATCGGCAGCGTCATGTAGCCCGGCAGCAGGTTCGACATCAGCCCGAGGTCGGTCAGCCCCTGGATGTTCGAGTGGCCGCGCAGCGCGTTCATCCCGCCGCCGGCGATGCCGATGTTGCCGAGCAGCAGCTGCACCATCGCGCCGGTGCGGATGATCTGCGCGCCGATCGAGTGGTGGGTCCAGCCGAGCGCGTACAGCACCGTGCCGGCGCGGCCGGGTACGGCCGTGCTCGCGAGCATCTCGCACACCTTCAGGAATTTGTCCTTCGGCGTGCCGCAGACCTGCTGGACCATGTCCGCCGTATAGCGCGCGTAGTGCTGCTTCAGCAGGTTATATACACAGCGCGGATGCTGCAGCGTCGGATCGATCTTCGCGAAACCGTCGTCGCCGCGCTCGTAGTCCCAGCTCGATTTGTCCGGGTACGCGTGCTTCTGCGCGTCGTAGCCGGAATAAATGCCGTCGTTGAACGCGAAATCCTCGCGCACGATGAACGAGAAGTCCGTGTAGTTCTTCACGTACTCATGCTGGATCTTGTCGTTCGTCAGCAGATAGTTGATGACGCCGCCCAGGAAGACGATGTCGGTGCCGGTGCGGATCGGCGCGTAGTAATCGGCCACCGAGGCCGTACGCGTGAAGCGCGGGTCGACGACGATCAGCCGCGCCTTGCGGTGCGCCTTCGCCTCCGTCACCCACTTGAAACCGCACGGATGGGCCTCGGCTGCATTGCCGCCCATCACGAGAATCACGTCCGCGTTCTTGATGTCGACCCAATGGTTCGTCATCGCTCCACGGCCAAACGTCGGGGCAAGACCTGCCACCGTCGGGCCATGTCAGACACGCGCCTGATTGTCGAATGCGAGCATCCCGAGACTGCGGATGGTCTTGTGCGTCAGGTAGCCGACCTCGTTGCTGCCCGCCGACGCGGCCAGCATGCCGGTCGTGAGCCAGCGGTTGACCTTCGCGCCGTCTTCGGCCGTCTCGACGAAGTTCGCGTCGCGGTCGGCCTTCATCAGCTTCGCGATGCGGTCGAGCGCGTCGTTCCACGAGATGGGTTCCCACTTGTCCGAGCCGGGCGCACGATACTCGGGGTGCGTCAGGCGGTTCGGGCTGTGGATGAAGTCGATCAGGCTCGCGCCCTTCGGGCACAGCGTGCCGCGATTGACGGGGTGGTCGGGATCGCCTTCGATGTGGATGATGCTCGGCTGCGCATTCTTCGCGCCGTCTCCGAGGCTGTACATCAGGATGCCGCAACCCACTGAACAGTAAGGACAGGTGTTGCGCGTTTCGACGGTGCGCGCCAGTTTGTACTGTCGGACTTCGGCCAGCGCTTCGGACGGAGAAAAGCCCATCAGGGCAAGACTCGATCCGGCAAGCGACGTGGCCGTCACCTTCAGGAACTGGCGCCGGGACATTTGTAGCATGGCGGTCTCGGCGTTATTGTGGGGTGGGGTGAAACTGAAAGGAATTATAGACAGTTCAGGCAACTATGATCGAATCCTCGGATCAATACCGATATGTCCGATTAACCTGCGATGATCCGCGTTCCGCGCGCAACCGAACCGTCATGAAACGACAGATCACTTCAGAAGCCACCCGTCTCGCCCAGCAGCAGGCCAACTGGGCCCTCACCGCGTTCAAGCGCTTCTCGTCCGACCGCTGCTCCGCGATGGCCGCGGGCATCGCGTTTTTCTCCGCGTTCTCGCTCGCGCCGACCCTCGTGATGGTGATCGCGGTGGCCGGCTGGTTCTACGGCGACGACGCCGCGCGCGGCCAGGTGTTCGAGCAGGCGCACCAGCTGATCGGCGACGACGCGGCCGCCAGCATCCAGACGATCGTGCAGAACGCGCACCGCGCGGGCGAACGCGGCGGCATCGCCACGCTGATCTCGTTCGCCGCGCTCGCGATCGGCGCGTCGGCCACGTTCGCGTCGCTCAGCGCGGCGCTCAGCGTGATCTGGCCGGCCACCGAAAGCCGCTGGTCGAGCATGCTCGGGCTGGTGCGCGTGCGGCTGATCTCGTTCGGGCTCGTGCTCGGCGTCGCGTTCCTGCTGATCGTGTCGCTCGTGCTCGACACCGCGATCACCTTCATCGGCACCTGGCTGCTGGGCAATTCGCCGTACGTGGTCGTCACGAACGTCGTGCAGTTCTTCGTCGGCATCGCGGTGCTCGCGGCCGCGTTCGCGTCGTTGATGAAGTTCCTGCCCGACGCGCGCGTCGCGTGGCGCGACGCCGCGATCGGCGGCATCGTGTCCGCGATCCTGTTTTCCGGCGGCAAGAAGCTGTTCGCGCTGTATCTTGCGCATGCGGGCACCGCGAGCGCGTTCGGCGCGGCCGGGTCGTTCGCGGTCCTGCTGATGTGGCTGTACTTCTCCGCGATCGTGTTGCTGCTCGGCGCGGAATTCGCGGCCGCCCGCGGCGACGCGCATCGGCCGGCCGCGAATCCGGCGCCGGCCGCGGCCGCTCAAGCGACTCGCGCCGCTCGGCCCGATCCCGCCGGGAATCGCCCGCGCGACGACTGATTCAGCCCGCTGAAGACGGCCGCGCATCGATCCCGCGCGTACCCGGCACACCCTCCCCTCGCTTGCAACCCCGTGGTTCGCCGCGCATTCGCGCGGCGTCGACGCTTGCCTGACACGTCGGCGTGCATGCACCTGCAACCGCAAACGTTTGCACACCCTCATTTCCTTGCTGCAACGGGCCGAAACAGGGGGTCTGCCGCCATGTGCATCAGCGATTGAAACAATCGCAGCGCAGCAATTGTCAACTATTTCATAAACAGGAACAGTGTCTGATGTGCTTGATATATATGGACTTTTTCCTGCTGTTACCTTTTCGAGACACTTTATTTTTTAAGCTTTCTTGCGTGTATGGCACTGAGCTATTCTCCAATCCGCAACAAATAACGATGAATCACTTGCGTGGAGAAACTCAACGATGAAGAAACTTGCTCTCTCGACCCTCTCGCTCGCCCTGCTGGGCGCCGCTGGCGCCGCTCAGGCTCAGTCGAGCGTGACGCTCTACGGTGTGATCGACACGTCGATCACGTACGTTCACGGTAACGCCGGTCAAGGTAACAATTCGTGGTCGATGGGTAGCGGCAACCTGCAAGGCAGCCGCTTCGGCCTGAAGGGTTCGGAAGACCTCGGTGGCGGCCTGAAGGCGATCTTCCAGTTGGAAAACGGCTTCAACTCGGCATCGGGCGCACTGGGCCAGGGTGGCCGCATGTTCGGCCGCCAGGCGTTCGTCGGCCTGCAAAGCGACCAGTACGGTACGCTGACGCTGGGTCGCCAGTACGACCCGCTGGTCGACCTGGTTCAGGCAGTCACGGCTGACAACTACTTCGGCAGCGTGTTCGCCACGCCGGGCGACGTCGACAACAACGACAACAGCCTGCGCGTCAGCAACGCGATCAAATACACGTCCCCGGTGTTCGCCGGCCTCCAGTTCGAAGGCATGTACGCACTCGGCGGCGTCGCCGGCTCGACCGGCAAGGGTCAGACGTGGGCCGCAGCCGCAGCCTACAACAACGGCCCGCTCGGCGTGGCTGCCGGCTACTTCCACGCGAACAACGCATCGGCGCTCACGGCCGGCAAGCGTAGCGGCTGGACCGGTACGTCGGACGCAATCTTCGACGGCGACTCGGGCACGACCTTCATCAACAACGCGTTCACGTCGTCGACGTCGATCGGCATCGCGCAAGTGGCAGCCCAGTACGCATTCGGCCCGGTGACGGTCGGTGCAGGCTACAGCAACGCCCAGTACAAGGCTGACGGCGCGTCGACGTTCGGCACGAACCAGAAGTACAACACGGGTCGCGGCTTCGTCACGTACCAGGCATCGGCACCGCTGCTGCTCGGCCTCGGCTACATCTACACGAAGGGTAGCGGCGACAACAACGCCAAGTACCACCAGGTTTCGCTCGGCGCGGACTACTCGCTGTCGAAGCGCACCGACGTGTACCTGGTCGGCGCATACCAGCACGCAAGCGGCCACAACGCAGACGGCAGCGATGCGCAAGCGTCGATCGGCTCGTACGGCATCGCCGGCAAGAGCTCGCAGGAAATCGTCGCACTCGGCCTGCGCCACAAGTTCTAAGAAGTACGTTTCCGGCGTGCATGGCGTCTCCGACGCCTTGTCGCCGACCTGGAAAGCCAGCCCCGGTTTCGGCCGCGGCTGGCTTTTTTTCGTCCGCCTCCGGCTCGCGGGCCGGCAGCGTCTGCACGGCCTCCGCGCGACAGCCGGGCCCGACATAGGTCGGCCGGCCGGCAGCGGCGCCTGGCCGCTGCCATGCCCGCGCAACCCGGTTTCCGCGGCCCGGAGAGCTCGCCGTTTCCGCCAAGGACGACTAACATCCGCACTGCCGGCACCGCCCGGCCCGACCGATGCGGGATTGGTTCGCGCCGCGTGTCGATTTCGGCGGGCGTCGTCCGTCGTATCGATGGCGGCACGTGGTTTGCCCCGGACCCATACAGACAGGAGATTCGTCATGACGATTCAGAAGATCACGCCTTTTCTCTGGTATTCGACGGAAGCCGAAGAAGCAGCGGCCTTCTATGCCGGCATCTTTCCGGATTCGCGGATCGTGCGCGTCACGGCGGTGCCCGGCACCGACGGCACGCGGATGGTCGAATTCGAGCTGTTCGGGCAGCCGTTCTTCGCGATGAGCCACCCGCGCACGGAGACGTTCAACCACGCGATCTCGCTGCTCGTCAGCTGCGCGGACCAGGCCGAACTCGATCGCTACTGGAGCGCGCTGCTCGACAACGGCGGCACGGCCGACGGCTGCGGCTGGCTGCGGGATCGTTATGGCGTGTCGTGGCAGATCGTTCCGGAAGCGCTCATTCCGATGATGGCCGACCGCGACACGGTCAAGGCGGGCCGCGTGGCCGCAGCGATGATGCAGATGACCAAGTTCGACGACGCCGCGCTGAAGGCCGCCTTTGCGGGCACCGCGAGCTGACCCGGCGCACCGGGCCGCGCATGCGTGACGCCGCGCCGGGTCGCGTGCACGCGCTCGGCTCGACGGTGCGCGCATGCCGCCGGCTTCGCGGCCGGCCGGCAAACCGGTAGCGTGCATCGTCGGCGCGAACTGCTACGCCGACAGCATCGACTCGATCGTCCGTCGCGCGTAGCCGATGAATTCCGCCAGCGGTTCGCCCGACAGGATCGCCGCGCCTGCGTCACCATCGAGATAGGCCGCACGCGCAGCCGCCAGAACCGGCCGGTGCGCGTCCGGCAGGCGCGCCAGCACCCACGCCGCGGCGACGTCCTTCGGCGCGATTTTGCCGGTCGCGGCGCTATACCAGATGCGCGCGAGCGCGAGCACGATGTTGCACGCGTCGTCGCGCCAGTCGGGTTCCGCCTGCCACTGCGCCACGGTAGCGAGCAGCGCGGCGACGAAGTCGCGCGCGGGCACCGGCTCGAACAGCACGTCCGCGGGCGGGCCGACCAGCGCGATGCTGTGCTCGCGCGCCTTCGTCAGCAGGATGGCCAGATCGTGATCGACGAGCGGCGGCTCGACGATGCCGGCGTCGAGGTCGCTGCGCAGCCATTCGCCAAACTGCAGCTCGCGTCGTGCCGGATGACGCCACGGCACCACGTCGCCGTGCGCGACGACCGTGACCTCCAGCGCACGCATGCCGCCGCTGCAACCGGGCGGCGCAGAAGCACCGAGCAGGTCCGACATCAGCGCGCGTCGCGCCGCTTCGTCCGGGCGCACCGCCACCGTCACCAGCAAATCGATGTCGCTGCGCGGTTTCAGGCCGCCGTCGAGCGCCGATCCGAACAGGTGGATCGCTTCCAGCGTCGCGCCGAGATGCCGTTCGATCACGGCACGTGCGGCGGCGACCTGTGCGGCGATGTCGTGCGGGGTGTCGTCCGTCACGATGGCAAATCTCGCGATGCGCTCGCGACGGAACGCGCGGCAACAACGCGGCGCGCGAATGAAGTTCGCGGCTCGGCGATGCGGATGCGGATGCGGATGCGCGACATGCGATCCGCCGCACATCGTGCGTCGGCCAAACCCGGCATCGCCGGGCGATCCGTTCGCCGCCGCGCGCTTTGCGCGACGCAATAAAAATCCCCGCACGCTTTCGCGTACGGGGATCTCGGGACACTGCAACGGCTGCCGACATGCATTCGGCAGTCGTTGCGCGGCATTACGCTGCCGCGTCCTTCAGCTTCTTCAGCGCACGTGCCTTCACGCGCACGCTGGCCGGCTTCGCCGGGAACCAACGCTCTTCGCCCGTGAACGGATCCTTGCCGAAGCGCTTCTTCTTCGCCGGCACGACTTGTGCCGTGATCTTCAGCAGACCCGGCAGCGTGAACTCGCCTGCGCCCTTCTTGTGAACCGAGCCCAGCACGACGTTCTCGAGTGCGGCGAGCACTGCCTTGACCGCCTTCACTTCGACAGCCGCGCGCTCAGCGATGTGCGTTGCGAGCGATGCCTTCGTGAACTTGTCCTTCAGCGGCGTCGGAGCAGCCGGTGCTGCCTTTGCGACAGCCTTCTTGGCCACTACTTTCTTCGCGGGCGCAGCCTTTTTGGCAGCCACTTTCTTGGTCGCCGGTGCGGCAGCCTTCTTGGCCACCTTTTTTGCGGAAGTCGCCATGTTTCTCCTACCAGGTGTGGTCGTTGGATACACGAAGCGTGCAACGCGCGCGCTTCAACGCCGGATTCTACAAGCGCCTTGACGCTTCGTGCAGTACTTTTATGCGTTTTCGCGGGGTTTCCCGCAGGTTTTGTTGCGCGCGACCGACTTCATCGACACTCGAGCATGAAAAAACGCGTGTACGTATGGGCTCAAACAAGCCGAACGCGAATTACGTTCGATATTTGCGCACCTATACTGGGCGCGCTCAATGCCCGGATGCCTCCATGCGCGAAGTCAGATACGTCAAAGGACTCGACGGCCTGCGAGCCCTCGCCGTCATCCTCGTTTTCCTGTCCCACAAGGGCCATGTCCTTGCCGTCGACGTCGGCAAGCTCGGCGTGTGGACGTTTTTCCTCATCAGCGGATTCCTGATCGTCGGCGAGTTGCATCGCAACCGTCAGGCGGTCGAATGCGGCACCATGACGCGCCGCCACGCGCTCGCGCTGTTTCTCGCGAAGCGCGCGCTGCGGATCTTTCCCGTGTATTACCTGCTGCTCGCCGCGCTCGCGATCGCGCACGCGCTGTTCTACCAGCGCGGCGTCAATCTCGGGCTCGCCTGGCACGCGGTGTTCCTGTCGAATTACTGGATCGGCGTCGTCAAGGACGGCTGGCCGGGCTCCACGTCGCATTTCTGGAGCCTCGCCGTTGAACAGCAGTTCTATCTGATCGCACCGCTCGCGCTGCTCGCGGTACCCGCCGCGCGACACGTCGCGCTCGGCGTCGCGGCCGTCGCGCTGTGTGCGCTCGCGCATCTCGCGCTCTACCTGTCGGACGCGTCGCCGGTGCTGATCTACGCGTTTTCCCCGTGGAATTTCGCGTTGATCGCGCTCGGCGGCGTCGGCGCGATGGCGCTCGCCGATCGCGGCGCGGCCGCCGCGCGCCGCGTACCGCCCGGCTGGCTCGGCGCGGCCGGCGTCGCATTCTTCCTCGCGCTGCCTGCCTGCACGACCTTGCCCGATGCGGTCGCGGGGCTCGCGGATCTCGGCCTGTCCGTGTCGCTCGGCGCGCTGATGCTGTGGATCGTCAGCGCACCCGAGCATCCCGTCGTCGCGCTGCTCGACTGGGCGCCGCTTGCCTATCTCGGCACGATCAGCTACGGCTTCTACCTGTTCCACAACCTGATTCCGGCGCGCTTCGGCGTACTGCCCGCGTCCTTCGCGCACGTGCCGATGCCGGACATCGTCCGCGACTCGGCACCGGAACTGCTGCAATTCGCGCTCGCCGTGCTGCTCGCGCACCTGTCCTGGCGTTATCTCGAAAAGCGCTTGCTCGACTTCAAGAAGCCGATCGCCGCGCTGCTGGCCCGGCACTTCGCCGCGCAGCCGAGCGCGTCGCCGCGCTGAGCGTCGCGTGGACGCGGCGCGCGGCGAAAGCCGGACGGGAATGCGTCGATACCGGTGACGCCCGGCGACCGGCGGCATGTCGGCCGACACCGCGTCATCGCGCGACACCCACGCGAGTGACGTGCATGCCGCGCAATCCCTCCACCGATCCGGTCACGCGACGCATGCTTCGGCACCGCTTTCACGCGCGACGTCCCGCCTCACCGGCATGCGTCGCGCGCCTGCACCCCGCACACCTGCCCGGCACCGCGTGCCGACGTCGCGCACCCTGCGCTCGCGCCCGCGCAAACAAAAAAGCCCCGGCGCGCGAGCGGCCGGGGCCAACGGAACAACCACCACCTGAAACGACGGAGCGCGCGGCCGCTTTAAGCGACGGCAGCCAGCGCGGGCAAGCAGGTACGCAGGTACGCCTCGAATTCGCGGCTCACTTCCGGATGCTGGAGCGCGAGCTCGACGGTGGCCTTGAGATAACCGAGCTTGCTGCCGCAGTCGAAGCGCGTGCCGTAGTAGCGATACGCGAGCACCTGCTCGTTCGCGAGCAGCGACTGGACGGCGTCGGTGAGCTGCAATTCGCCGCCCGCGCCCGGCTTGAGCTTGCGCAGATGATCGAAGATCGTCGGCATGAATACGTAGCGGCCGACCACGCCGAGGTTCGACGGCGCATCCTCCGGCGCCGGCTTCTCGATGATGCCCGACAGCTTGATGATGTCCTCTTCCCACTCCCGGCCTTCGACGACGCCGTACGAGCGGCTGTCCTCGCGCGGGATCGTCTCGACCCCGATCACCGAGCTGTGATAGTGGTCGAACACGTCGACGAGCTGCTTGAGCACCGGCTGTTCGCCGTGCAGCAGGTCGTCGGCGAGGATCACCGCGAACGGCTCGCCGTGCACGAGCTTCTCCGCGCACAGCACCGCGTGGCCGAGGCCGAGCGCTTCCGGCTGGCGCACGTAGAAGCAGTTGACGTGGCTCGGCTTGATGCCGCGCACGAGTTCGAGCAGCTTTTCCTTGCCGCGCGCCTCGAGCTCGGCCTCGATCTCGTACGACTTGTCGAAATGATCCTCGATCGCGCGCTTGCTGCGCCCGGTGACGAAGATCATCTCGGTGATACCGGCGTTGATCGCTTCCTCGACCGCGTACTGAATCAGCGGCTTGTCGACGACGGGCAGCATTTCCTTCGGGCTCGCCTTCGTTGCCGGGAGGAACCGCGTGCCGAGACCGGCAACGGGGAACACGGCCTTGGTGACTTTCAACATGTTCGCATCCTGATTGCGTTGACTGCGCCGCGTCGACCTGCGACCCGGCGCGATTGTGTTCCGAACGGCATATCGAGAATCGACGGTACGGCCAATTCCACTCCGCTCATTTTCGATATGAACTGATTGCCCAATGATTCCGAAAAAATATAATCGTTTCAATTCGGTCGATATTGCCGGACCGATTGCCGAGGCAGAAACAAATTACCGATTTTCCGGATACAAATGCTTACGATTCGAATTCCTCGATATAGGGCACGCCGCCCCGCTCGAGGCCCGGGCGGATCGGTTCGTTCTTCAGCGCCTCGCGGTACGCCGACAGCACGGCCATGACCAACAGTACTGCAGCGCTCGCGATCCAATGCATGTCCATCTTGCCGCTCCTTGCATCAATCAACTGGAGCTTCAAACTATCAGAAAAAAATCGGCAAATAATTCGCACCCCTCGACGAGCCGCTTTCAGGTCGCGATAACTCCATGATGTGGAATACCGATATTTCCGGGCGAGATTTTTTTATTCATTGACCGAATTCTTGCGCATTACGATTGGATGAAACTTCCCGTCCATCCGTCGCAAGGAATCGAATCGCATGCAAGCTTTCAGCGGATCGTCTCTGGCCGCGCCGCCCGTCGCCGACCACAAGGAACACGTGATCGACGCGATGCGCGGCTTCGCGGCGCTGCTCGTCGCCTATTTCCACTGCCGCCAGGTCGTCTGGGTCGGCATGCAGAGCTTCCATCATGCTTACGGTCATGCACTGAGCCCGGGCGTGATCGCCGGCTACCTGACCTTCCCGTTCGCGTGGGGCTCCGCCGGCGTGCCGATCTTCTTCGTGATCAGCGGCTACTGCATCCACCGCAACGCGGCGCTCAAGCTCGCGGCCAACCCCGCATACCGGCTCGACGCGCCGAACTTCTGGGTGCGCCGCTTCGCGCGCATCTACCCGGTGCTGCTCGCCGCGCTGCTGTTCACGCTCGCGCTCGACGCGGTCAGCCTGCAGATCGAGCCCGTCAGCCACAAGATCCGCGACGTCGGCCTGGTCGCGTTCCTGGTGAACCTGTTCTCGCTGCAGGGCGTCGCCGGCTACACGTACGGGTCGAACGGCGCGCTGTGGACGCTGTCGCTCGAAGTGCAGTTCTACGCGGTCTACCCGCTGCTGTTCGCGCTGCGCCGGCGCATCGGGATGCCGGCCGTCGTGGCCGCAGTCGCGCTCGTCAACGTCGCGTCGGCGTGGCTGCTCGAACGGCACGACCTGCAGTTCTTCACGTCGTACTGGCTGTCCTGGACGATCGGCGCATGGATCGCCGACGTGCGCGCGCAGCAATCGCGCGGCATGGCCGTCGTGCCGTCGCGCGCGTGGTACGTCGCGGCCGCCGTGCTGCTGGCCGCCGGCTGCGGCGCGTTCCATGTCGGCCAGTACGGTGCGTTCCAGCTGTGGTCGGCCGGCTTCGCGTGCTTCCTGTACCGCGCGCTTGCCCGCCCGCCGCGCCCGACGCCGCCGCTGCGCGTGCTGAGCTGGTTCGGCGACTTCAGCTACTCGCTGTACCTGGTCCACCTGCCGCTGTTCGTCTGCCTCGGCTCGGTGCTGTTCCATTCCGAACTGCAACTGTCGATCTGGCCGTCGTTCGCGTTCATGGCCGTCGCGATCCCGGTGGCGTACCTGTTCTACCGGATGTTCGAACGGCCGGCGATGACGTGGTCGGCCAGCTTCAAGCCGACCCGCGCCGCCCGCGTCGTTGCGTCGACGCCCGAACAGGCCGTCTGACCCAAGCCGGCCGGCCCGTCCGGTTTCGCGGCCCTCGCGCGGCGTCTCGCCGCGCGGGGGCTTTTTCACGGCCGGCGCGCGGTCGCGGGCCGCTTCGACAAGGGACGGGCAGCCTGCCGCTCTCCGACCGCGCCACGACCCGCGTAAGCCGTCTCTGCGGGGTTGCTGCAGCACGACTGCAACGGTGTCGCCTGCCCGCTTCACGTTGCCGATGGCCCGCTCCCGGTTTCAGATGACGATCGGCCATGCTCGCGCCTCATGTGGAGTCGGCGTGCATGCCCGCCCGTCCGCCACCACCAGACATCTCGCCCGCTGAAAAGCGAAGCCCCCACGCAGCACGACACCGCATGGGGGCCCGTTTGCCGCCGGCTCGCGCCAGCTGCTACTTCTTCGCGTTCGCGGCCTTGGCGGCCTTCGCCGTATCCGCGAGGATCTTCTCGACCCGCTCCACGTAGGTTTCGGTCCCGAACCGGCGCACCGCGGTCGCGCGCCCGCTCGCGACGAGCCGCTCGCGCAGCGCGCGGTCGCGCTTGAGCGTCGCCAGCGCATCGGCCAGCGCGGCCGCGTTACCCGGCTCGCAGAGCAGCCCGTTGTCGCCATCCTCGATGATCTCGACGACGCCGCCCGCCCGCGCCGCGACGACCGGCCGGCGCGCGAGCATCCCCTCGACGATCACGCGCCCGAACGGCTCCGGCGTGATCGACGTGTGCGCGACGACGTCGACCGCCGTCATGCACGCGGCCACGTCGCGCTGGAAGCCGAGGAAATGCACGCGCGCGTCCATCCCGTGCTGCGCGACGTATTCGTGCAGTTGCGCCGCATAGTCGTCCTCGCCGAACAGCGGCGCGCCGACCAGCACCACGTGCATGTCCGGATGCCGCGCGGCGGCCTCCAGCAGCACGTGCTGCCCCTTCCAGCGCGCGAGACGACTGAACGAGCCGACCAGCCAGGCGTCCGCGGGCAGCCCGAGGCGCGCGCGCAGCGCGGCCTGGCTCACGCCTTCGAGCGCGTCGAACGGTTCGGCCGAAATGCCGTTGAACACGACGTCGACGTGCTGCGGCGTGAAGCCCGTCAGCGCGCGGAACGCTTGCGCGGATGCATCGGAGTTCGCGATCACGCGCGTGACGCCGAGCCGCGCGCAATACTTGATCGCCTTCAACTGCTTGCCGCCGAAATGGTCGGTGCTGACGATGTCGCGCAGGTGCCAGACCACCGGCTTGCGCGCGAGCCGCCCGGCGAGCGCGGCGACCACCATCGCGCGTTGGGTGTTCGCGTAGATCACCTCGGCGCGGCGCGCGCGCCGCGCGACGTCGCGCACCAGCCGCACGAGCTGCTTCACCGCGCCGAACGACACGCCGCCCTGCTTGCGCACGCCCGCGAGCGCACCCTGCTCGACCACGTCGACGCGCGCGCCGATCTCGTCGAGCGCCGCGCGGAACGGACCGTCGGCGAACAGCAGCACGTCGGCGTTCGCACGCATGTGCTTCATGATCTCGAGCAGCGACAGCTCGGCGCCGCCGAGCACGCCGCTCTGGTCGAGCACGAGCGTCGCCGGGCCGCGCGCGGCCGGCAGAGGCGCGGCCGTGCCGCGCTGCGCGGTCGAGCCGGGCAGCGCCTGCTCCACGTAGTCGAGGAAGCGCCGCCGGAACGTGTCGGCGGAAAACCGCTCCGCGTTCGCGCGGCACGCGTCCGGCGTGAAGCGCTGCGGCGCGCGCTCGAAATCGTCGACGGCCGCGACGATCGCCTGCGGCGTCTGTTCGTCGAAGAAGAGGCCGGTCGGGTGCAGGTTCGATTGCGGGTCGAGCACGGTTTCGAGCGCACCGCCCTTGCCGTACGCGATGACCGGCGTGCCGCACGCCTGCGCCTCGACGACCGAGATGCCGAAATCCTCCTCGGCCGCGAACACGAACGCCTTCGCGCGCCGCATCCGGTCGTGCAGCACCGCGAACGGCTGGTAGCCCATGATCTCGACGTTCGGGCCGGCCTTCGCGCGGATCTTCTGCATCTCGGGGCCGTCGCCGATCACGACCAGCTTGCGCTCGGGCGTGCGCGAAAAGGCTTCGACGATCAGGTCGATCTTCTTGTACGGCACCATCCGCGACGCGGTCAGGTAGAACTCCTCTTTCACCGCATTCAGCGAGAACGCGTCGACGTCGACCGGCGGAAAGATCACCGCCGCGTCGCGGTGATAGACCTTCCTGATGCGCCGTGCGATGAACGCGGAATTCGCGACGAAGCCGTCCACCGCGTTCGCGGTGCGCGTGTCCCAGTTGCGGATGTAGTGCAGGATCATTCGCGCGAGCAGCGATTTCGGCCCATGCGTGAGGTTCGACTGCTCCAGATACTGGTGCTGCAGGTCCCACGCATAGCGGATCGGCGAATGCACGTAGCTGATGTGTACCTGGTCCGGCCCGGTCAGCACGCCCTTCGCGACCGCGTGGCTGCTCGAGATCACGAGGTCGTACTCGGACACGTCGAGCTGCTCGATCGCGAGCGGCATCAGCGGCAGGTAGCTACGGTACTTGGTGCGGGCGAACGGCAGCTTCTGGATGAAGGACGTCGTCACCGGCTTGCCGCGCACGAACGCGCGGTCGTCGAGAAAATCGACGAGGCTGAACAGATCCGCGTCGGGAAAGCACGCGACGATCTGTTCGAGCACGCGCTCGGCGCCCGCATAGGTGACGAGCCAGTCGTGGACGATCGCCACGCGCAGCGCACGCGCCGGCTGCCGCGCGCCGGCGCGCTCGGCCGACACCGCGCGGTGCAGCGCGGCGGCGTCGCCCGGGTGGGCCACGGCGGCATCGGCCGTGGCGAGATTCAGGACGGCGTGTTCCGCCAGATCGCGATTCATATGGTTTTCCTCGCATTGAGACGGACAAACAGGTCGCGCACGAGCGCGCGCAACCCCGGCGTCATCGTGAGCGACCACGCGACGTTCAGCACCAGCACGACCGCGCACATGCCGATCGACTCGCCGAGCCCCGGCCACGCCTGCGCCAGGAACAGGCTCGCCAGCAGGAACGCGAGATGCGCGAGCATGTCGAGCACGATTGCGCGCATCCGGATCGCCGACAGGTACAGCAGCACGCCGTAGTCGACGAGCGCGCGCGCCGCGACGACCACCGCCGCGCCGATCAGCCCGAAGTGGTGAATGCCGAACCACAGGCCGCCGACGAAGAACGGCATCTCGACGAGCCCGGCGAATGCCGCGCGGGCCGGGTTGACCTGCGACTGGATCAGGATGCGCGTGACGCTCGCCTGGCCGACGAGCCACACGCTGATCACCAGCACGCGGCCGACCGGCGCCGAATGCGCGGCGAGATCGGCGCCGACCCACAGCGTGAGGAACGGCGCGAGCGCGAAGATCGCGACGATGCCGACCGGCGTGAACACGCCGTTCAGGAACTCGAGCGACTGGCGCGCGAGCGTATCCGCATGATCGCGGCCGACCGCCGACAGCCGCGGGAACAGCGTGCGCACCAGCGCGTTCGGCAGCATGTTCAGGCGCGTGACGAGGTTCTGCGGCACCGTGTAGTAGGTGACGAATTTCGCGCCCATGCCGGCGCCGAGCATCACGCGGTCAAGCGTGTCGGCGATCATGCTGGTCGTGCTCGCGATCAGCATCCAGCCGCCGAAGTTGAACAGCCCTTTCGCGGTGCCCCACTGCGGCGGATCGATGCGGCGGATGCCGAGCACCTTGATGCTGGCCTGCCCGAGCATCACCGCCGCGATCAGCCGCGCGACGACGGCCGCGGCGAGCACCGTCTGCAGGTTCGGCGCGATCCACCACGCGGCGGCGAGCGGCAGCAGCTGGAACAGGAACGTGCCGATCGTCTGGTTCGTGTTGAACACGCCGAACCGTTCGGCGCCGTTGATCGCGCCGGCGAACACCCACGACACGTTCGCGAGCGGAATCGCGAGCGCGAGCCACGGCAGCGCGAGATACACCTCGTGCTGCATCGCGGCCGACACCTTCGTGAAATACGCGGTGTAGACGAACGCGCCGAAATAGATCAGCAGCCCGCCCGCGATGCCGGTGCCGAGGTTCAGCCAGAACGCGCTCCAGAACACGCGCGCGCTTTCGTCCGCGTCGCCGCTCGCGAGCGCCTTCGAGATGTGGTTCTGCGCGGCCATGCTCATCCCGAGATCGAGGATCCCGAAATAGCCGATCAGCGTCCATACGAGGCTGACGACGCCGTAGCGTTCGACGCCGAGCGCGTGGATGTACGCGGGCACCGTCACCAGCGACACGAAGGTCGGCAGGATCAGCCCGATGAAGTTGATCGAAACGTTCTTGAGTATGCCTTTGTCCATGCTTGAGCCTTGAGTGACGTCGACGACGGCGCGCCGCCCGTCACGGTTTCCAGCGATACATCAGCACCTTGCCGCGCGCGTCTTCCTCGACGAACACCAGGTACTCGCCGTTCTCGCGCCGGAACGCGCTGATGCCGAACGGCACGTCGACCCAGCCGGACGCCTTGCCGACCTCGGCGCCCGGGCTCATCACGCCGACTTCCTTGCCGGTTTCCTTGTCGTACACGTGGATCTTGCCGACCGGCTCCACCGTGAAAAGGTAGCGCCCCTCGACCGTGATCCCGATCAGGTCGAAGATCGGCTTCGCGTCGAGCTTCCACGGCAGCGCCACCTGGTAGCGCGCGACTGGCGAGCCCGTCGACCACTTGTCGAAGCGGATCAGCACGCGCCCGACTTCCTTGTTGATGCCCGGCTGCGGCGGCGCGTCGGCGGTGTAGCCGGTCACGTACAGCGTGTCGGTCTGCGGCTCGTAGATCGCGCGGCGCAGCTGCGTGAACGGCTGCGGCATCGGGTAGGTCGTCACCTTGTCGTACGAATAGATCGGGTTGCCGGCCTTGTCGACGCCGCCGTACTGGAAACGGTGGATGCCGCGCACGTCGCTCGTGCGCCAGATGTCGCCCTTCGTGTCGACCCACCAGCCCCAGCCGCCGGCCTTCGCCTTGCCCGTCGTGTTGAGCTCGGACTCGTCGGCATCGATCCGGCCGTTGCCGTTCGTGTCGCGCCACAGCCAGTCGCCGCCCGGCGGCTTGTTCGGCACCTTGTCGACCGGTCGCGCACGGCCCGCGATCAGGCCGGACGGAATCGCGACTTCGCCGTCGCGCTTCGCGTCGAAGCGGTAGATCTTCAGGTGATCCGCGTACATGTCGGTCAGGTACAGGAACGTGCGACCGTCCACGCGCCGCGCGATCGGCATGCCCGGATACTGGTCCGTGTGGAACACCGGGTCGTCCGGATACTTGAAGCGGTTCGACAGGAAGCCGACGTATTTCCAGTCCTGGCCCGGCGGCCTCGACAGGTCGAGCTCGAAACGCTTGTTGCCCGTGTACACGCTGTTCGGCCGTGCGGGATCGAGCCACGCGCCGTCGACGAACAGCAGCCCCTGCACCTGCCAGCGCAGCTTGCCGTCCGGCGTGTAGCTTTCCAGCACCGCGCCGAGCCCCGCGCCGATCGTGTCGTGGCGCGGCCCGATCCCGTTCATCGACACGTAGATGTTGCCGGCGCGGTCGACACCGACGCCCGTCAGCCCGTTGAAACGCTGCGGCCCCGGCCGGCCCGGCACCGGGCCCGCGAAGATGCCGCCGCGTTCGCCGAGCGTGCCGGACGGCGCATAGCGGTTGCCGCCTTTCGAGAAGATCAGGATCTGCTGGCGCGGCCCGTTGTCCGCGATCAGCACGCGCCCTTTCGCGTCGACCGCCACGTCCACCGCGTCGGTGCCTTCCGGCAGCGCCGGCGCGTCGTCGAGCTTGCGGCCGTCGGCCCGCACGTGCACGAGATGCGCGGGCCCGCCCAGCGTATCGGTCAGCAGCCACAGCGTGCCGTCGCCCGCGAGCGCGATGCGGCCCGGCTCGTGCGCGCTCCACGTGCCCTTCTGCTGCATCGTCTCCGCGTCATAGACATCCACCACGTCGCGCGACGGATTGGTCGCGAACAGCGTCTTGTCGTCGGCCGCGAGGCCGCCCACTTCGGCCTTCGCCTCGCCGACTTCCGAGCGCGCGGGCGCCGGCACCTCGTTCATCATCATGAAGCTGGCGGCCATCCGTGCGCGGCCGGCGTCGGCGCGGCCGCCCGGCGCGACCTGCGGCGCCGCGCGAAACGGCGCGGGCTGCTTCATGTCGCCGATCGTGCGTCGCGAGATGCCGAACCATTGCTTGCCCTTGTCCGGCCAGATGCCGGGCGCCTGCAAGTGGCCGCGCTCGTTGCCGACGCCGATCGCGACATACGCGTACTTGCTGTTCACCGCAATCGCGTTGCCGCCGAGATTGCCCCAGCCGTGCGTGCCGCCGGCGAAGCCGAGCATCTTCCCGTCCTGGTAGACGCTCGCCTCGGCGCCACTCTCGTCCCACGGCGCATTCGTATACACCTTGCCCTCGGGCGTCACCGCGATCGCGCGGATGTCGATCTGCGTCCATGAGCCGTCGCCATAGCCGAACGTGTTGCCGATCCACGACGTCGTCGCGGGCAACACCGTTTCGGCCGGCACGGCGCTCGTCAGCAGCGCCGCGCATACCGTCATGCCAACCAGAATCAGACGTCGCAATGCGCTTCTCCAGACTTGATGCAACAGCGACCGGCGCCGCCACGGAGTGCCGCGGATGCGCGCTGTCGCTAAATGGGTTTCAAACGTCGCGATGCAGGTTACAAGCAAAAATAATCACAAGAAATTTGGAAATATTTGGGGATGTTTCCGCGTGAAATATCGAACCGGAACAGCGAGTAAATGGCGCGCGGAAACGGCAATAACGACCGCCTTTCCCGCGCCACCACGTAGAAAATTCCGCCCCGCACCGCCCATCGGGCCCGCCCGGGCGCCAACCTTTCATCTCGCGATCGCAATAATCGGCATTTGAATATTTGTCGCCAGATAAATGACGCGCGTTTTTTTACCGATTTCTTTTCCCTAGAATCGATTTCGATTCCATATTCCATTAAAAGGCATGCAATACGTACACGCATTGGATGCGGGTCGTGAAGGAGCCGCGCGATGACGGCCCTGGCACGCCCCGCCGACCTCGCCCCGCCGCAACACGGCCGCATCGTGCAGCTCGACGGGCTGCGCGCGATCGCGGTGGGCGCCGTGTTCCTGCAGCACGCGCTGAAGGCGCCGCTGTGGATGGGTGTCGATCTGTTCTTCGTGCTGAGCGGCCTGCTGATCACCGGCATCCTGCTCGATCGCAAGGCGCGCGGGCAGTCGTACTTCAGCCACTTCTATGCGCGCCGCGTGCGCCGCATCCTGCCGCCGTACGTGCTGCTGCTGGTGGTGTCGACGCTGCTGTTCGGCGCGAGCTGGCTGCCGCACTGGCCGTGGTTCGCGTTTTTCTCGACCAATATCGGGCTGTCGCTCGGCAGCATCGGCCATGACAGCCTGAACGTGTTGTGGTCGCTCGCGGTCGAGGAGCAGTTCTACATCTTCTGGCCGTTCGTCGTGCTGTGGTGCTCGGAGCGCGCGCTGCTGTGGGTCGCCGCCGCGCTGATCGTCGCGGCGCCGGTGCTGCGCGCGATCGCGACGCCGTGGTTCGATTCGTTCTGGCCGATCTACTACCTGACGCCGTTCCGGATGGACCTGCTCGCGGCCGGCGCCTTGCTCGCGATCGTGCTGCGCCGCGACCGGCGCGCGCTCGAGCCGTTCTACCCGCTCGCGATCGTCGGCGCGCTCGTGTCGCTCGCGATCCTCGGCTGGCTGCACCTGTCGTTCCCGCGCTTTCGCGCCGCGAACACGCCGATGTCGAATGCGGCGCTCTACAGCATCTCGCTGCTGCTGTGCACGTCGATCGTCGTGATCGCGCTGCGCGGCCGCGGCCTCGTGCAGCGTGTGCTGACGAACCCGATGCTCGTCTACGTCGGCACCGTCAGCTACACCGTCTACCTGATCCACCTGAGCGTGCTGTACGCGCTGTGGCCGCTGCATCTGAACCGCTTCGTCACGGCCGCGCTCGCGCTGGCGATCACGCTCGCGTACGCGACCCTGAGCTGGTACGGCTTCGAACGGCGCCTGACGCGCGGGCCCGCGCGCCGCGCGGTGCCGGCCGCCGCCGGCACGACCGCCTGAATTTCATCATCCATTGCTTCTACCAGGACAACGCCATGAGCCAAACTCGTAAAAAGGCCATCATCACCGGAATTTCGGGGCAAGACGGTGCGTACCTGACCAAACTGCTGCTCGACAAGGGCTACGAGGTCACCGGCACCTATCGCCGCACCAGCTCGGTGAACTTCTGGCGTATCGCCGAACTGGGCGTCGACACGCATCCGAACCTGACGCTCGTCGAGCACGACCTCACCGACGCGGGCTCGAGCCTGCGCCTGCTCGAACGCACGCAGCCGGACGAACTCTACAACCTGGCCGCGCAGAGCTTCGTCGGCGTGTCGTTCGACCAGCCGGCAACGACCGCCGAAGTGACCGGCATCGGCCCGCTGAACCTGCTCGAGGCGATTCGCGTCGTGAGCCCGAAGACGCGCTTCTACCAGGCGTCGACGTCCGAGATGTTCGGCAAGGTGCAGGCCATTCCGCAAACGGAAACCACCGCGTTCTACCCGCGCAGCCCGTACGGGGTCGCGAAGCTGTACGCGCACTGGATGACCGTGAACTACCGTGAATCGTATGGCCTGTTCGGCAGCAGCGGGATCCTGTTCAACCACGAATCGCCGCTGCGCGGCCGCGAATTCGTCACGCGCAAGATCACGGACACCGTTGCGAAGATCCGGCTCGGCAAGGCCACCAAGCTCGAGCTCGGCAATCTCGACGCGAAACGCGACTGGGGCTTCGCGCTCGAATACGTCGAAGGCATGTGGCGCATGCTGCAGGCCGACGAGCCCGACACCTACGTGCTCGCGACCAATCGCACCGAAACCGTGCGCGACTTCGTGCGGATGGCGTTCGCGGCGGCCGGCTACCAGATCGAATGGACCGGCAAGGGCGAGCAGGAGCGCGGCCTCGACGCATCGACCGGCAACGTGCTCGTCGAAGTGAACCCGAAGTTCTACCGCCCGGCCGAAGTCGACCTGCTGATCGGCTGCGCGGACAAGGCGAAAAGCAAACTGGGCTGGGCACCCAAGACGACGCTCGAACAACTTTGCCAGATGATGGTCGAAGCGGATTTGACGCGGAACCAACACCATGACACGTTCTGAAACCGGGCGTCCGTCGCGCCGTGCATTCGTCACGGGCCTGACGGGCTTCACCGGTCGCTACATGGCCGAACGCCTGCAGGCGGCCGGCTATGACGTCTGGGGCACGGTCGCGCCCGGCACGCCCCGCCCCGCCGATCCGGCGTTCGCGCAGTGCACGCTGCTGCCCGTCGACCTGCTCGACGCCGAGGCCATGCGCGCGGCTGCGGCCGATGCACGGCCCGACGCAGTCGTGCATCTCGCCGCGCGTGCGCATGTCGCACAGGACGAGCCGTCGCAGACCTACGCGGTCAACATCGTCGGCACGCGCAACCTGTTGGCTGCCCTCTCCGGCCTCGACCGCCGTCCGTCGGCCGTGTTGCTGGCCAGCAGCGCGAACATCTACGGCAACTCGACGGCCGGCGTGCTCGACGAAACCGTCGCGCCTGCGCCGGCGAACGACTACGCGGTCAGCAAACTCGCGATGGAATATGCGGCGAAGCTATGGGCCGACCGGCTGCCGATCGTGATCGCCCGGCCGTTCAACTACACGGGCGTCGGCCAGAGCGATGCCTATCTGCTGCCGAAGCTCGTCGCGCACTATGCGCGCAACGCACCGCGGATCTCGCTCGGCAATCTCGACGTGAGCCGCGATTTCTCCGACGTGCGCGACGTGACGGCCGCCTATCTGAAGCTCATCGAAGCCGCACCGGCAGGCGAGACGTTCAACGTCTGCTCGGAGCGCGCGTATTCACTGAAGGAAGTGCTGGCGATGCTGTCGCGCATCGCCGGTTACGTGATCGACGTGACGATCGATCCACGCTTCGTGCGACACAACGAAGTGAAAAGCCTGAGCGGGTCGCGCGACAAGCTGCGGCGTGCGGTCGGCGAATTGCCGGTCACGCCGCTCGACGAAACGCTGCGATGGATGGTGGACGCGATGCGTGCTGCACCGCTCGGTCACGCCGCTGGCTGAACGGGACGACACGCACGCCACGGCATGCGCCGAAACGACGACGGGCCGCTCTCACGAGCGGCCCGTTTTCATTGATGCCGGTCCGAAAACCGCTGCGTCACTCAGCCGTTCAGGCCGCGCGCCAAATCGTTGCGAATGTCGCCCGCATGCTCGAGGCCGACCGCCAGGCGGATCAGCCCCTCGGTGATCCCCGCCGCGGCGCGCGCTTCCGGCGTGATGCGGCCGTGCGTCGTGGTCGCCGGATGCGTGATCGTCGTACGCGTATCGCCGAGGTTGCCGGTGATCGACACCAGCTTCGTGCCGTCGATCACACGCCATGCGTTCGCGCGCTGCTGCTCGGGCGTGTCGCCCTTCAGCTCGAACGACACGATCGCGCCGCCCGCCTTTTGCTGGCGCTTCGCGAGTTCATGCTGCGGATGCGATTCGAGCCCCGGATAGAACACGCGCGCGACGGCCGGATGCGCGTCGAGCCAGCGCGCGATCTCCAGCGCGTTCGCCGATTGCTTCTCGACGCGCAGCGACAGCGTCTCCATTCCCTTCAGCAGCACCCACGCGTTGAATGCCGACAGCGTCGGGCCCGCGCTGCGCACGAACGGGAACACCTTGCCCATGATGAATTCCTTCGAGCCGACCAGCGCGCCGCCGAGCACGCGGCCCTGACCGTCGAGGAATTTCGTCGCCGAATGCATCACGACATCCGCGCCGAGCTTCAGCGGCTGCTGCAGCACCGGGCTGCAGAAACAGTTGTCGACGACGAACAGCGCGTTCGCGGCCTTCGCGATCTTGCCGATCGCCTCGATGTCGGCGAGTTCGGTCAACGGGTTCGACGGCGTCTCGAGGAAGAACATCTTCGTTTCCGGCCGCACGGCTTCCTGCCATGCGTTCAAGTCCGTCGGGTCGACGAAGGTCGTCGTGATCCCGAACTTGCTGAAGATCTGCGAGAACATCCCGAGCGTCGAGCCGAACAGGCTGCGCGAGCTGACGAGATGGTCGCCCGCCTGCAGCGCGGACATCACGACCGACATGATCGCGGCCATGCCTGACGCCGTCGCGATGCACGCCTCGCCGCCCTCGAGCGCCGCGAGACGCTCCTGGAACATGGTGACGGTCGGATTCGTGAAGCGCGAGTAGGTGAAATAGTCTTCCGAATTCGCGAAGCGCTCGGCCGCGTCGGCCGCGCTCGAGAAGCAGAAGCTCGACGTGAGGAACAGCGCTTCCGAATGCTCGTTGAAGTCGCTGCGCTGCGTGCCCGCGCGCACGGCAAGCGTGTCGAAGTTGAGGGAGTCGTCCATGTTCCGTTTTCCGTATTCGATGGCCGCGCCGACGGTCGTTCATGAGGCGCGGACCCGGTCAAAACCCAGGCCAAAAACAAAAAGCCCGCTATGCGTCGGCATCAGCGGGCTTCGGTGCGGTACGACAGCGATCGACTCGGGCCGGCTGCCGCCGGCCTTCGCTTTAGCTGTTTTGGGAAGTTGCCCCGCGTCCGCAAGCTGATATCAAATCGACGCAAGGCCACATCCTATCACGCCTCGATCGAAGCGTGCGCCGGCGTTACTCGACCGACAGCTGCAGGTTCATCTGCGAACGCTCGGTATCGCCGGCCGTATCGCGATCGGCCTGCGACGCCGGCGTGAGGCGCGCGCGCTCGATCGCATCGAGATACTCGGGCGTCACGTCGCCGGTGATGTAGTTGCCGTCGAAACACGACGCCTCGAAGCGCTCGAGCTTCGGGTTGATGTCGCGCACCGCGCGGCGCAGATCGTCGACGTCCTGATAGATCAGGTGGTCGGCGCCGATGATCTTCGCGACTTCCTCGTCGGTGCGGCCGTGCGCGACGAGCTCGCCACGCGTCGGCATGTCGATGCCGTACACGTTCGGGAACTTCACGGGCGGCGCCGCCGACGCGAAGATCACCGACTTCGCGCCCGCATCGCGCGCCATCTGCACGATTTCATGCGAGGTCGTGCCGCGCACGATCGAATCGTCGACGATCAGCACGTGCTTGTCCTTGAACTCGATGCTCATCGCGTTGAGCTTCTGGCGCACCGACTTCTTGCGCACGGCCTGCCCCGGCATGATGAAGGTCCGGCCGACGTAGCGGTTCTTGAAGAAGCCTTCGCGATACTCGACGCCGAGCTTCGCGGCGACCTGCATCGCGGCCGGGCGCGACGAATCGGGAATCGGCATCACGACGTCGATCGGCACGTTTGGCAGCTCGCGCTTGATCTTCTCGGCGAGATAGTCGCCCATGCGCAGGCGCACGTTGTAGACCGGCACGCCGTCGAGACACGAATCCGGACGGGCCAGATACACGTATTCGAACATGCACGGATTCAGCGTCGGGTTCTCCGCACACTGCTGGCTGTGGAAGTTGCCGGCCTTGTCGATGAAGATCGCTTCGCCCGGCTCCAGGTCACGCACGAATTCGAAACCGATGCCTTCGACCGCCACCGACTCCGACGCGACCATCCATTCGGTGCCGTGTTCGGTTTCGAGCTTGCCGATGCAGAGCGGACGGATGCCGAACGGGTCGCGGAACGCGAGCAGGCCGTAGCCGGCGATCAGCGACACGATCGCGTACGAACCCTGCAGGCGGCGATGCACGCCCGACACCGCCTTGAACACCGACGCCGGATCGAGCTCGAGGCCCGTGGTCGACAGTTGCAGCTCGTGCGCGAACACGTTGAGCAGCACTTCGCTGTCGGAATTGGTGTTGATGTGCCGGCGGTCGATCCGGAACATCTCGTCCTTCAGTTGCTGCCAGTTCGTCAGGTTGCCGTTGTGCGCGAGGATGATCCCGAACGGCGCGTTCACGTAGAACGGCTGCGCCTCGGCCTCGCTCGACGCCGAGCCGGCCGTCGGGTAGCGCACCTGGCCGATGCCGTAGGTGCCGGGCAGGCTGCGCATGTTGCGCGTGCGGAACACGTCGCGCACCATGCCGTTCGCCTTGTACATGTGGAAATTGCTGCCGTCCGCCGTCGCGATGCCCGCCGCGTCCTGACCGCGATGCTGCAGCAGCAGCAGGCTGTCATAGATCAGCTGATTGACCGGGGATTGGGAGATAACACCTACGATGCCGCACATGGCATGTCCTTCAGAATGACAAAATCGGTTCCGTCCTGCCCGGCCGCGTCGTCACACGCGTACGTACTGGGCCATGCCGTCGGGCAGGAGCTGCTTCAGCTCGTGCACGCCCTGTTCGGCAAAAGGACGCAATAGCGCATTGCGCCAGAAATCCTGTTTGGGCAGTTCGGTCAGCCCGGCCGCCGCGACCAGCAGCACCACCAGCACGCAGCCGCGGACGAGCCCGAACATCATGCCCAGCGAGCGGTCGACGCCGCCCAGGCCACTCGCCTGCGCGATCCGCGACAGCAGCGCGTTCGCCACTCCGGCGACCAGCACGACGCCGATCACGACTAACGCGAAGGCGATCACCCACTGCGTCAGCGCGCCGCCCGGCCAGTTCGCCGGGATGTACGGCACGACCAGCCCGACGTAGCGGCCCGCGATCACGATCGCCGCGATCCAGCCGATCAGCCCGAAAATCTCGGACACGAAGCCGCGCCATGCGCCGCGCAGCGCCGACAACACGATCACCGCCAATACAGCGTAGTCGAAAGCCGTCAGCATCGTGGCATTACTGCGTCAGACCGGCTTCGCGCACCTTCGCGATCGCGGCGGAAGCCGCCGATCGATCCGCGAACGGGCCGGCACGCAACAGTGTAGCCGTGCTGCCGTCCGCCTGCTTGCGATGCTCGACATATGCGGGCACACCCGCCGATTTCAATTTGGTCGCCCACGAACGGGCCGTCGCGTCGTCCTTGAACGAGCCGAGCTGCACCGCGAAGCGCGCACCGGCCGGCGATGCCGGCGACGATGCGTCGCCGCTGTCCGGGCTCGCGGCGCCGGCATTCGCGACGGTTGCGGGCGCAGGCTTCGGCGCGGCCGGTTTCGCCGCGGGGGCGGCCGGCTTCGGCGCGGGCTTCGGCGGCGTCACGCTCGCCGTGGTGGTCGTATCGGGTTTCGCGGCCGGCTTGGCGGCATCCTTCGGCGCAGGGGCCGGTGCGGCCGCAACGGTCGTGTCGGATGCCGGCGGTTCGTCGTGGGCGACGCCCGCCTGCACGTCGGACACATCGTCGTCGCGCGGCGCGACCGCCTGGTGCGCGGGCCGGTTCGGGATGTCGATCGCGATGTCGTCCGTGACCGGCTTCGGGTGCGAGTCGAGCACCATCGGCAGCACGATCACCGCGGCCACGACGAGCGCGATCGCGCCGACGAGGCGCCGGCGTGCGCGTTGCTTTTCTGGAAGGGTCGGATCGAGGAGCAGTGCGTCCGATTCCGGACGCTCGGTGCGGCGCGGGCGCCGCTCGACGCGTTCAGTGCGCTCCGTGCGCACGTTCCGGGAAGCCCCGGTGCGACCGCCGCGCCGCGGGGGCGCGTCGTCGTCTTTTTTGCCGAACGAGAAAATTCCCATGAATGGCTGAGTCCGAAACTGCCCGTCAGTCAGTGTTGCTGCGATTTACGGTAGGCCAGCACGCCGGCAACCGTATGGAAACTGCCGAAAACCACGATTCTATCATTCTCGGATGCTCTTTTTAGTGCATCGCGAAACGCTTCCGCAGGCGACGCGTAGCGCGTCACGCTCGAATCGGGCCCCTCCTCCACGCCAGCCTTGCGCAGCGCGGCTTCGAGCTGCTCCGCGGAGGCCGCGCGCGGCAGCGGCAGGTCGGTCACGCACCAGTGGTCGATCTCGCCCTTCAGGTGCTGCAGCACGCCGTCGATGTCCTTGTCGTGCATCGCGCCGAACACCGCGTACGTGTACGGGAAGAAGCCCATGTTGCCGAGGTTCTGCTCGAGCACGGCCGACGCATGCGGATTGTGCGCGACGTCGAGCACGATCGCCGGCTTGCCGGGCAGCACCTGGAAGCGCCCCGGCAGCTCGACGTTCGCCAGCCCGAGCCGGATGTCCTGCGCGGACACCGGCAGCACCGGGCGCAGCGCCTCGAGCGCGGCGAGCGCGGCCGACGCATTGATCAGCTGATTCGCGCCGCGCAGCGCCGGGTACGCGAGCGCCGGATAGCGCTTCTCGCGGCCGAGGTAGCTCCATTGCTGGCGCTCGGCGCCCGCTTGCGCCTCGTAGCGGAAATCGCGGCCGACGAGCCACAGGTCGGCGCCAATCGCTTCGGCGTGGTCGATCAGCGTCTGCGGCGCGGCCGGATCGCCGCAGATCGCCGGCTTGTCGGCGCGGAAGATCCCGGCCTTCTCGAACGCGATCTTCTCGCGCGTGTCGCCGAGGTATTCGGTATGGTCGATGTCGATGCTCGTGACGATCGCACAATCGGTATCGATGATGTTGACCGCATCGAGCCGGCCGCCGAGGCCGACTTCGAGGATCACCGCGTCGAGCCCGCGCGCCGCGAACAGATGCAGGATCGCGAGCGTCGTGAATTCGAAATACGTGAGCGACACGGGCTCGGCCAGCGACGTGCGCGCGGCTTCGACGGCCTCGAAGTGCGGCAGCAGTTCGTCATCGGTCACGTTCTGTCCGTTCACGCGCGCGCGCTCGTTGAATTCGAGCAGGTGCGGCGACGTGTGGCAGCCGACCTTGTAGCCCGCGCGCACGAGGATCGTCTCGAGGAATGCGCAGGTCGAGCCCTTGCCGTTCGTGCCGCCGACGGTGATCACCGGGCACGCGAATTCGAGCTGCAGCGCCGCCTTGACCTGCCCGATGCGGGTCAGGCCCATGTCGATGCCGACCGGGTGCGCGCGTTCGAGATGCGAAAGCCACGCGTCGAGAGTGGGAAAAGTGCTCATCGGATCAAATCTGGATCGGTACCGTCACTACGCCAAAAAACGAAGCGCGCCGCCTGACGCTGGAGCCAGGCGACGCGCGGAGTCACAACCTTGCGCCGGTCAGGCCAGCGCGTCGGCCGGCTGTCGCTGCAGCAGCGCGAGCAACTGCGCGATCTCGTCGCGCATCTTGCGACGATCGACGATCATGTCGATCGCGCCGGTCTTCAGCAGGAATTCGGCGCGCTGGAAACCTTCCGGCAGTTTCTCGCGGACCGTCTGCTCGATCACGCGCGGGCCGGCGAAGCCGATCAGCGCCTTCGGCTCGGCGATCACGACGTCGCCGAGGAATGCGAAGCTCGCCGACACGCCACCCATCGTCGGGTCGGTCAGCACCGAGATGAACGGCAGCTTCGCCTCGGCGAGCTTGGTCAGCATCGCGGTGGTCTTGGCCATCTGCATCAGCGACAGCAGGCTTTCCTGCATCCGCGCGCCGCCCGATGCGGTGAAGCAGATGAACGGCACGTGCTGCTCCAGCGCGTTCTGCGCGCCGCGCGCGAAGCGTTCGCCGACGACCGAGCCCATCGAGCCGCCCATGAACGAGAACTCGAAACAGGCCGCGACGACGGGCAGCGTGTGGATCGCCCCGCCCATCACGACCATCGCGTCGGTCTCGCCGGTTTCGTCCATCGCTTCCTTCAGACGATCGGGGTACTTGCGGCTGTCCTTGAACTTCAGCGTGTCGACCGGCACGATTTCCTGGCCGATTTCATAGCGGCCTTCCGGATCGAGCAGCCCGTCGAGGCGCTCGCGTGCACCGATGCGCATGTGGTGATCGCACTTCGGGCACACGTGCAGGTTCGCGTCCACGTCGTTGCGATAGAGAACGGCCTCGCAGGACGGGCACTTGACCCACAGGCCTTCCGGAATGCCCTTGCGGCTTTTCGGGTCGGTCTGCTTGATCTTCGGCGGCAACAGTTTGTCGAGCCAGCTCATCGTATGGTTTCCTGTTCCGTGGCGGGGCGGGCCGACCGGCCCGTTCCCGCTTCCTGTTGTGTTTATCGCGCCGTCTTGCCCGCGCCGTCCAGCGCGGCACGCAGCTCGGCAATGAAAGACTTCAGCGCGGCGGCGGCGCCTTCCGGCGCGGCGCTCTCGAGCAGCTGCACCAGGCGGCTGCCGATCACGACGGCATCCGACACTTCGGCCACCGCGCGCGCCGTTTCGGCGTCGCGGATACCGAAGCCGACGCCCACCGGAACCGGCACGCGCGACTTGATGGCCGGGATTTTACCTGCAATGCTCGAAACATCCAGATTTCCCGCGCCGGTCACGCCCTTGAGCGACACGTAATACACGTAGCCGCTCGCGATCTTGCCGACGTCGGCAATGCGCTCGTCGGTCGACGTGGGCGCCAGCAGGAAGATCGGATCGATCTGCGCGGCGCGCATTTTCTCGGCGAAAACACCGGCCTCTTCCGGCGGATAGTCGACCACCAGCACGCCGTCGACGCCGGCCGCGTGCGCTTCGGCCGCGAACGCGTCGACCCCCATCCGTTCGATCGGGTTCGCATAGCCCATCAGCACGACGGGGGTTTTGGGGTCGGTTTCGCGGAAACGCTTCACGTCGGCGAGCACGCTCTTCAACGTGACGCCGCGCGCGAGCGCGCGTTCCGACGAGCGCTGGATCACCGGGCCGTCGGCCATCGGGTCCGAGAACGGCACGCCGAGTTCGATCACGTCCGCGCCGCCTGCGGCGAGCGCGTGCATGAATTCGACGGTTTTCGCGGGATCGGGGTCGCCGGCCGTGATGAACGGGATCAGGCCCTTACGGCCTTGTTCGGCGAGCGCGGCGAAGGTCTGCTGAATACGGGACATGGCAATTTTCCTGTGTCGATCCGGAGCTGGCGCTTCAGCGCTTGCTCCGGTCTCATACGATGTATGCGTTGCGTTCGGCGACGCGGCGGCGCGACTCACGCGCACGCCGGCGCGGCGAGCGCGCTCACGCGCTCGTGCGCGATCGCACAATAGCTTTCGTTGATCTCGTAGCCGACGAAGTCGCGCCCCTGCCGTGCGCAGGCCACCGCGGTCGTGCCGCTGCCCATGAACGGATCGAGCACGCGGCCGCCCGGCGGGCAGCTTGCGAGCACCATCCGCTCGATGATTTCCAGCGGCTTCTGGGTCGGATGATCGACGCGCTCCGCGTGCTGCCGGTGCAGGCGCGAGACCGACCAGACGTCCTTCGGGTTGTAGCCCATCTCCAGCCACTTGCTGCCTTCGAACAGCTTGCGCGAGCGGGCCTTCTTCGTGTCGGCGTCGTACGGGATGCGGACCGGATCGAGATCGAAGTAATACGCTTTGGAAACCGCGAAAAAGCCGATGTTGTCGTGCACCGACGTGAAACGGCGCGTCGTGCCGCCCATGCTCGGCACGCGCCGGTCCCAGATGATCTCGTTGACCATCGTGAGTTTCGTCTTCAGGAAACTGAAGATTTCCGGCGCGTACTGCCACGTGCAGAAGATGTACATCGACCCGCTCGGCTTCAGCTTCGGAATCGCGAGGTCGAGCCACTCGCGCGTCCACGCGAGGAAGTCGTCGCCCGAACGCTTGTCCGAATCGTTGCCGTAGTCCTTGCCGAGCCCGTACGGCGGATCGGCGACGATCAGGTCGATCGACGCATCCGGCAGGTGCGCGGCGTGGGTCAGGAAATCGCGGTTGTGCAGCTCGATACCGGACGGCAGCGCGCGCGGCACGGCAGCGGCGGGCTGAACCGCCTCCGCCTCGCTCGCGGCGCCGCCGCCCGGCTCTTCGATCAGGTCACGCATCGGTCGGGGTCAGAGCTCGATGCCCGATCGCTCGGCGACCGTGTGCATGTCCTTGTCGCCGCGGCCCGACAGGTTGACGAGCAGGATCTTGTCCTTCGGCAACGTCGGCGCGAGCTTCACGCCATACGCGATCGCGTGGCTCGACTCGAGCGCGGGAATGATCCCCTCGATCCGGCAGCAGTCGTGGAACGCCTTCAACGCCTCGTCGTCGCTGATCGGCACGTACTGCGCGCGGCCGCTGTCCTTCAGCCATGCGTGCTCGGGGCCGACGCCCGGATAGTCGAGGCCCGCCGACACCGAATGCGTCTCGATGATCTGGCCGTTGTCGTCCTGCAGCAGGTACGTGCGGTTGCCGTGCAGCACGCCCGGGCTGCCGGCGATCAGCGATGCCGCGTGATGGCCCGTATCGAGGCCGTCGCCGGCCGCTTCGACGCCGATCAGCTGCACCGAGGTATCGTCGATGTACGGATAGAAGATGCCCATCGCGTTCGACCCGCCGCCCACGCACGCAATCACCGCGTCCGGCTGCCGGCCGGCGAGCTCGGGCATCTGCACCTTGCACTCGTCGCCGATCACGCGCTGGAAGTCGCGCACCATCATCGGATACGGGTGCGGGCCCGCGACCGTGCCGATGATGTAGAACGTGCTTTCGATGTTCGTGACCCAGTCGCGCATCGCTTCGTTCAGCGCGTCCTTCAGCGTGCGCGAACCCGATTCGACCGGCACGACGGTCGCGCCGAGCAGCTTCATCCGGTAGACGTTGGCGGCCTGCCGGCGCACGTCCTCCGAGCCCATGTAGACGACGCATTCCATCCCGAAGCGCGCGCAGATCGTCGCGGTCGCGACGCCGTGCTGGCCGGCGCCGGTTTCCGCGATCACGCGCTTCTTGCCCATGCGCTTCGCGAGCAGCGCCTGGCCGATCACGTTGTTGATCTTGTGCGCGCCCGTGTGGTTCAGGTCTTCGCGCTTCAGGTAGATCTGCGCGCCGCCGAGCATCTCGCTCCAGCGCTGCGCGTGATAGATCGGCGACGGGCGGCCGACGAAATACTTCAGCTCGCGCTCGAATTCGGCGACGAAGTCGGGATCGTTCTGGAACTTTTCATACGCCGCGCGCAGTTCGTCCAGCGCGTGAATCAGCGTCTCGGCGACGAACACGCCGCCATACGGGCCGAAATGGCCGCGATCATCAGGAAGGTTGTACATGGTGTCTCTCTCGATCGGTCGGTGCGCCCGCTTTGGGGGTCGCACCGGCTTGCATCACCCGGCGTCCGCTGCGCGCACCGCGCGTACGAACGCCGCCATCCGGGCGTGATCCTTCACGCCCTTCGCGCCCTCCACTTCGATGCCACTCGAGACATCGACAGCAAACGGACGCAGCTGGCGGATCGCATCACCGACGTTTTGCGCGTTCAAGCCACCACTCAAAACGGCCCGACGCGCGAGCTCTGCGGGAATAAGAGACCAATCGAAGACCTTGCCGCTACCGCCGTAATCCGGCACCAGGGTGTCGAACAGGAGGCCGCGCGCTTTCGAATAATGAAGAGCCGATTCTACCAAATCGGCACGCTGCGTCGAGGGGCCGACGCGTACCGCGCGCAACCACGGCAGGCGTGCCGCGCGGCCAAGTGCGTCGCACTGCTCCGGCGTCTCGTCGCCGTGGAACTGCAGCACCGTGAGCGGCACGTCGCGCACGACGGCTTCGATCTCGGCTTCGGTCGCATTCACGAACAGCCCGACCACCGAGACGAACGGCGGCGCGAGGCTCGCCAGCTCGGCCGCCTGCGCGATCGACACCGCGCGCGGGCTCTTCGGGTAGAACACGAGGCCGATCGCATCGGCGCCGAGCGCCGCCGCGTGCAGCACGTCCTCGGGGCGCGACAGCCCGCACAGCTTGATGCGCGTGCGCGGCGCCAGGCCAGCCGCGGCGGAAGTCGAAGAAGACACGGCGTGCTCCGTCATGTTTGTGGGTCCAGATCCGCCCAGACGCTGCTCCACGGCACGCTGCCGAGCTGCGCGGGCGGGACGGCGAATTCCGCCGGGTAGCCGACGTGGGCGAGGTACAGCCCGTCGGCCATGAACGTGGGCGCCGCGAGATTGCGGTCGCGCCCGGCCAGCACGTCGGCGAGCCAGTCGGCCGGATAGCGGCCGCGCCCCACCGCGACGAGGCAGCCCATCAGGTTGCGCACCATGTGGTGCAGGAACGCGTTGGCGCGGAAGCGGAAATGGATGAAATGCCCCGCGCGCCGCACGTCGATCTGATACAGGTGTTTGACCGGCGTCTTCGACTGGCATTCCGACGACCGGAACGACGAAAAGTCGTGCTCGCCGATCAGGTACGCGGCGGCGGCGCGCATCGCGTCGTCGTCGAGCGGCGTGTGGATCCAGCCCGCGCGCCCGGCCAGCATCGGCGAACGCACCGGATGCACGTACAGCGCGTAGTAATAGGTGCGCTCGAACGCCGAAAAGCGCGCATGGAACGTGTCCGGCATCGGCTTCGCCCACTGCACCGACACGGTCGGCGGGAGGAACGCGTTGGTGCCGCGCACCCACGAGAACACCTCGCGCTCGAGCTCCGTGTCGAAATGCACGACCTGCCCGAGCCCGTGCACGCCGGTGTCGGTCCGCCCCGCCACCGTCGTGTGCAGCGGCACCCGCGCGAACTCGGCCAGCGCATGTTCGAGCCGGTCCTGCACGGTCTTGCCGTGCGGCTGCGCCTGCCAGCCGCAGAACGCCGCGCCGTCGTACTGGATGCCCAGCGCGATCCGCATCACGCCTCGTCCGCCAGTTTCGCGAGCAGCGCGCGCGCATCGTCGCGCGTCGCGGCGTCGTTCGCGTCGACCACTTCCTGCAGCAGCGTGCGCGCGCCGGACAGGTCGCCCAGTTCGACGTACTCCGCCGCGAGATCGAGCTTGTTGCGGGCGATGCGCGCGAGCTCGTCCGCGGTGAGCGCAGGCAGCGCGGCGCCCGGCGTGGACGGCAGGTCGAGATCGAAATCGAGCTTCAGCGCGCCGAACTGCGCGCCGCCGAGCGCCGGCAGCGACGACGTCGCGGGCGGCTGGCCCGCGTGGCCGGCAGGCGTCGCGGCGTCCGGGTCCCAGTCGAACTCGTCGTCCTGGTCGGCCGGATGTTCCGGCGTCGTCTCACCCGAGCCAATCGGCGGGTGCTGGGCGGATTGACCGTTAGTTGCGATTTTATCGGCGTCGGGCTGCGCTTCCCGCGCCGCGCGTTCCTCCGGCGTCAACGACGGCTCGTCTGTCGCCCGCGGCGGCAACGGCATGTCGAGACTGTTGAGCGCGCTGATCGCGTTCTGCATCAGCGTCGCGTGCTGCGCTTCGGTGCTCGAAGGCGCGATGGACGCCGCGGGCGGCTCGGCCGGCTGATCGGCGGCGGTGTTTTTTTCCGCTGGCGCCGCGTCGTGCGGCGCCTCGGCCGAAACCGGAGTCGCGTCGTTCGCGGGCGACTCCGCCGCATGAGCAGACGGCAATTCGGGCGACTCGTCGCGCGGCGGTGCCGTCACTTCGGGTGCGGGCGAGGTGTCCGCTGCGGGCGGCTCGATGGTCTCCGCCGCCGCCGCAGTCGCCGCAGCGAGGTTCATGTCGGACGCCGCATCGCGCGCAACCGGCATCTCGGGCGTGATCGGCAGTTCGCGCTCGACGGACGGCGCGGCTTCCGCTTCCGCGGCACCGCCTGCCGCGACCGTAGCCGTACCCGCATCATCCGCGCGGCGCCCCTTGCGGCGCTTGCGCCACGCGAAGCCGGCCGCGAGCACGATCACGGCAGCGCCGGCCACGGCGGCCGGACGCCAATCCATCTGTTCGGGACGACGTGCAGGTGTCGCGACGGGCGCGACCGGCTGCACGGACGCCGATGCCGGTTGCGGCGCGCTGGCTGCCACGCCCGACGCGGCTTCGCTTGCCGTCGATGCGGCGGCCGACGCACCGGCGTCGTTCGCGGCCGGACGCGGCGCGGCGGGCACCGGAGCCGGCGCCGGCGCGACGCCGGTCGTCGTGGCCGGCTTGCCGATGCCGTGCTTCTGCAACTCCATCAGCACGCGATTCTTCAGCGCCAGCAATTGCTGCAGGCTCGACGGCCGCGGCTGCGACGCACTCACGGCGGGCGCTGCGCCGGCCGGTTCGTGCACGCCGGAAACCGGGCCGCCCGGCACCGCCTGCCCCGCGGCGTCGCTCGTGGCCGACGGCGCCGACTGGATCGCGCCGCTCCATACGTGCGGGCCGCTTGCCCCGGCCGTAGGCGCCGCCGACTGCATGCCGTCGACAGCCGACGCGCCATGTGCGACCGACGCCCCGTTCGAAGAGGCACCGCTCGAAGCCGATGCCCCCGCCGCCGTCGCGGCACTCGCGCCGCTCACCGGCGTTGCATGCTGGGCAGGCGCCACCGGCGCGGACTGCACGGCCGAGCCGGCATGCGGCGCCGACGCGCCATGCTGCGCGATCACCGCCGCGCCCGATGCGGCGGCGGGCGCGGAAGCGGCCGTCGTCCCGGAGGCAGCGGATGCGCCGGCCGGCGCGAGCGCCGCGCCGGTGGCGTCGAGCGCGGGCACCGTCAGCGTCGCGCCGACTTTCAGGCGGCTCGCGTCGCGCTTCATGAACGCCTGCGGATTGGCGTCGAACAGCGCACGGCCAGCGCGCGCGAGCACGCCCGGATCGTGCGATTGCGTGGCCGCTTTCGCGATGTCGTTCAGCGACTGGCCCGGCTGGACCGTCACGGTAAGCGGAGCGGCGGCGCCGGCAGCGGACGCCGGCAGTTCGCCGGCGCCGACTGCCCATGCCGATGCGGCTGCGCCGAGCGCCAGGATCGCCAGCGCGCCACGCACGGCGCGCGACAGACGGGACTGACGCGGAAACAAGGAAATTCGGGACATCGTTGGCTCTATCGCCGCGCGCGGGCGCGGCTCGGATTCACGGTTGGAAGCGTCAATAAAGTGGCTGCAGAAATGCAAAAGCGTCGCGCGGAACGCGACGCTTTCGGCGGGTCTGTGCGTCGTAACCGCGTAGTTTACTTCACACGATCGGGTTCCGGCCGAATTCGTCGCCGGCAGGTGCAACCGGGCGCGGGGTAGGCGCTCGTGTCGCGCGGCCGCGCCTGTCGTAGTCCATGCATCCGATCGATCAGGACGAACCTGCGTGCCGCAGGCGAAAGCCGTCTCGCAGCAGCGTCGCGCCCCTGTCGGAGGAAGCGGCTTTCCGGCGCCGACCCAGCGTCCGCCGCAGGATCACGACGACAGAATCGCAGGGATTTTCTCAACAATCCGCCCTGCCCGCCGTTAATGAACTAGCCGCCGAAAATCAAAACAAATCCTGATCGGCGCTTAATCCCGCTCCCGACAAATTTCAATTCGTCGATAAGAAGGCAATTCCCCTCTCTTATCGGAGAAATGAAAATTTACACGGCCAAAGCCCCACCCCATAAGGCTTTCACCGCCTTACGCCCACGCCATTGCTCATACAAAAGCGATCGTTTCTGCATCAATTCAATTACATTACACAAAATTACACAGACCAAATAATCGCCGTCGATACGATCGCCTTCAAACAGGAATCGGCATCTTTCGACCTCGCGCCTGCACATGCCGGAAAGGCGGGCGCGCGCGGCCGGGCTGATGCCGTGAGGTACCGGAGGGTCATCGCGCAGTCGCACGACTGCATTCACTCACCAGCTCGTTACGGGGACCGAACATGGGCTATCAGCAGGGCTTGAGCGGATTGGCCGGTGCGTCGAGCAATCTCGACGTCATCGGCAACAACATCGCGAACGCAAACACGGTCGGCTTCAAGCAGGGACGCGCGAACTTCGCCGACATGTACGCGAATTCGGTCGCGACGTCGGTCAACACGCAGATCGGCATCGGCACGCGGCTCGCGTCGGTGCAGCAGAATTTCGGCCAGGGGACGATCAATTCGACGAAGTCGTCGCTCGACGTCGCGATCAACGGCAACGGCTTCTTCCAGATGTCCAGCAACGGCGTGACCACGTACTCGCGCGACGGCACGTTCCATCGCGACAAGAACGGCGCGATCGTCGACGCGCAAGGCCGCAACCTGATGGGCTATGCGGCGGGCGCCGGCGGCGTGATCAACACCGCGCAGACCGTGCCGCTCCAGGCGCCGACCAACAACATCGCGCCGCGCGCGACGAGCAAGATCACCGGCCAGTTCAACCTGAACGCGCAGGACAAGGTGCCGGCCAAGACGCCGTTCAACGCGACCGACAACACGACGTACAACTACAACTCGTCGATCCAGGTCTACGACACGCTCGGCGGCCCGCAGCAGGTCACGATGTACTTCGCGAAGAGCGCGGCCGGCACGTGGCAGGCCTACGCGGGCGTGCAGGGCCAGACGCCGACGAATCTCGGCACCGTCACGTTCGATGCGTCGGGCCGGATCAGCTCGACGACGTCGGCCGCGACCGGCCAGCCGACGCCGAGCCTCGGCCAGTTCGCGTTCTCGATCCCGAACACAACGGGCGGCGCCAATCCGCAGAACCTGACGCTCGACCTGGGCGGCACGACGCAGTACGGCGGCAAGGACGGCGTGACCAATCTCGCGCAGGACGGCTTCGCGAGCGGCACGCTGACGACGTTCTCGATCGGCACCGACGGCAAGCTGACCGGCAACTACTCGAACGGCCAGAGCGCGGTGCTCGGCCTGATCGCGCTCGCGAACTTCAACAACCCGAACGGGCTCGTGAACATCGGCGGCAACCAGTATGCGGAAACGGCCGCGTCTGGCGTGCCGCAGATCGCCGCGCCGGGCAGCACGAACCACGGCACGCTGCAGGGGAGCGCGCTGGAAAATTCGAACGTGAACCTGACGACCGAGCTCGTGAACCTGATCACCGCGCAGCGCAATTACCAGGCGAACGCGCAGACGATCAAGACCCAGCAGGCGGTCGACCAGACGCTGCTGAACCTGCGTTGACCCGCGCATGAAAAACGCGCCGCGCCGGCCCCGGATCTCGAGGCCGACGCGGCGCGTCGTGTCGTGCAGCCCGGCCCGCTGGCCGGACAGCCGTGCTTACTTGTCGAGCAGGATGCGCAGCATGCGGCGCAGCGGCTCGGCCGCGCCCCACAGCAGCTGATCGCCGACCGTGAACGCCGACAGGTATTCGCCGCCCATCGCGAGCTTGCGCAGGCGGCCGACCGGCACCGTCAGCGTGCCGGTGATCTTCGCCGGCGACAGGTCGCGCATCGACGCTTCACGCTCGTTCGGCACGACCTTCACCCAGTCGTTCGCGGACGCGAGGATGCCGTTGATTTCGTCGAGCGGCACGTCCTTCTTCAGCTTGATCGTCAGCGCCTGCGAATGGCAGCGCATCGCACCGATCCGCACGCACAGCCCGTCGACCGGGATCGCACCCGGCTCGCCCATCGCCGGCTTGCCGAGGATCTTGTTGGTTTCCGCGCCCCCCTTCCACTCTTCCTTCGACATCCCGTTGCCGAGATCCTTGTCGATCCACGGGATCAGCGAACCGGCGAGCGGCACGCCGAACTGGCTCGTCGGCATCGCGTCGCTGTTCATCGTCGCGAGCACGCGGCGGTCGATGTCGAGGATCGCGGAAGCCGGATCGGCGAGCTGCTCCTGCACCGAACCATGCAGCGCGCCCATCTGCGACAGCAATTCGCGCATGTTCTGCGCGCCCGCGCCGGATGCGGCCTGGTAGGTCATCGCCGTCATCCAGTCGACGAGGTTCTCGCGGAACAGGCCGCCGAGCGCCATCAGCATCAGGCTGACCGTGCAGTTGCCGCCGATGAAGTTCTTCGTGCCCTTGACGAGCGCGTCCTTGATCACGTCGAGGTTGACCGGATCGAGGATGATGACCGCGTCGTCCTTCATCCGCAGCGACGACGCCGCGTCGATCCAGTAGCCGTTCCAGCCGGCCGCGCGCAGCTTCGGGAACACGTCGTTCGTGTAGTCGCCGCCCTGGCACGTGATGATCACGTCGCACTTCTTCAGCTCGTCGACGTTGGTCGCGTCCTTGAGCGTAGTCTCGTTTTTCGCGAACGACGGCGCCTTGCCGCCCGTGTTGCTGGTGCTGAAGAACACCGGTTCGATCAGGTCGAAATCGCCCTCTTCCTGCATGCGCTGCATCAGGACGCTGCCGACCATGCCGCGCCAACCTACGAGACCTACGTTCATGACTAACCCTTTGCTTGAATGGAGCTTCCCCGCCATTTCCGTCCCCGCGTGACCGCGCGGGGAAACAGGCGGGCACGACGGCGATCAGCGTTTAATGATCGTTTTCGTGGTAATGGTTTTCGTGATGACGATGGCGCGCGCACCCGCACGGGCAGTGTTGCCGTGGAGTTTCAGGACCGGGGAGATCAGGGAAATCAGCGCCATCGTTCGAGTCTACACAAAGCCGCTGGCCCGCACAACGGCCAACGGTGCGCGAACCGGCCGATTTTTACGGCCCGTTCGCGCCCTTTTCATCTTGGTTACCGGACTTCGATCCGTCCGCTTACAGCGCCGCGACCACCGCGTCGCCCATCGCCGCCGTGCCGACCTGCTTGCAGCCCGGCGTCGCGATGTCGCCCGTGCGATAACCCTGTTCGAGCACCGTTTTCACCGCACGCTCGATGCGATCGGCCTGCTCGGCGCGATTCAGCGAGTAGCGCAGCAGCATCGCGGCCGACAGGATCGTCGCGAGCGGGTTCGCGATGCCCTTGCCGGCGATGTCCGGCGCCGAACCGTGCGACGGCTCGTACAGGCCCTTGTTGTTCTTGTCGAGCGACGCCGACGGCAGCATGCCGATCGAGCCCGTCAGCATCGACGCTTCATCCGACAGGATGTCGCCGAACATGTTGCCCGTGACGATCACGTCGAACTGCTTCGGCGCCTTCGCGAGCTGCATCGCCGCGTTGTCGACGTACATGTGCGACAGCTCGACGTCCGCGTATTCCTTCGACACGTCGATCATGATGTCGCGCCAGAACTGCGACGTCTCCAGCACGTTCGACTTGTCGACCGACAGCAGCTTCTTCGCGCGCTTTTGCGCGGCCTGGAACGCGACGTGCGCGATGCGGCGCACTTCCGGCTCCGAATAGCGCATCGTGTCGAAGCCTTCGCGCGCGCCGGCGAACGGGCCGTCCGGCGCCGCGCGCACGCCGCGCGGCTGGCCGAAGTAGATGTCGCCGTTCAGTTCGCGCACGATCAGGATGTCGAGGCCCGCGACGAGCTCCGGCTTCAACGGCGACGCATCGACGAGCTGCGGATAGCAGATCGCCGGGCGGAAGTTCGCGAACAGCTCGAGGTGCTTGCGCAGCCCGAGGATCGCCTGCTCGGGGCGCAGCGCGCGCTCCAGCGAGTCGTACTTCCAGTCGCCGACCGCGCCGAACAGGATCGCGTCGGCCTGCTTCGCGAGCGCCAGCGTCGCGTCGGGCAGCGGATGGCCGCTCGCCTCGTAGCCCGCGCCGCCGACCGGCGCCTGTTCGAGTTCGAACGTCTCGTCGAGTGCGTTCAGCACCTTCACGGCTTCATTGACGATTTCCGGACCGATGCCGTCGCCGGGCAGCACTGCAATCTTCATGCGAAATTCCTGACTGGGTAGGTTGTTGGGGAGACAGGCCGGCGAGCGCGCGCACGGCGCACCCGCCACGCGCGATCAGCCGACCAGCTTCGTGTTGAGCCACGGCTGCTTCACGAGCCGCTCCGCTTCGAACTGGCGGATCTTGTCCGCGTGGCGCAGCGTGAGGCCGATGTCGTCGAAGCCGTTCAACAGGCAGTACTTGCGGAACGCGGTGATCTCGAACGGATACTCGCGGCCGTCGCCCGCGCGCACGACCTGCGCGTCGAGGTCGATCGTCAGCTGGTAGCCGTTGAACGCATACGTGTCGTTGAACAGGTGATCGACCTGCTGCTCGGTCAGCACGATCGGCAGCAGGCCGTTCTTGAAGCAGTTGTTGAAGAAGATGTCCGCGAAGCTCGGCGCGATGATCGCGCGGAAGCCGTACTGCTGCAGCGCCCACGGCGCGTGCTCGCGCGAGCTGCCGCAGCCGAAATTCTTGCGGGCGAGCAGCACCGATGCGCCCTGGTAGCGCGGCTGGTTCAGCACGAAGTCCGGGTTCAGCGGACGCTTCGAGTTGTCCTGCCCCGGCTCGCCGTGATCGAGGTAGCGCCATTCGTCGAACGCGTTCGGACCGAAGCCCGTGCGCTTGATCGACTTCAGGAACTGCTTCGGGATGATCGCGTCCGTGTCGACGTTCTCGCGATCGAGCGGCGCCACGACGCCGGTATGTACAGTGAATTTTTCCATGATCCGTCTATCCGGTTGAAGGGCCGGCACGCGGCCGGCGCCCATCGACAAATTCTCGGTGGCGGTGTCAGTCCGCGGCGCGCTTCAGCGCGTTGCCGGCGGCGTTGACGTCCTCGCCGAAGCCTCGGACGGTATTGCAGCCCGCGAGGCCGAAGCCCAGCCCCGCCAGCGCCAGCGCGGCAACCAGCCGCGCGATGACCTTCGATGCCGTCACGCGTTACCCCAGCTGGCGAATGTCGACGAAGTGGCCTTCGATCGCCGCGGCCGCCGCCATCGCGGGGCTCACGAGGTGCGTGCGGCCGCCCGCGCCCTGCCGGCCTTCGAAGTTGCGGTTCGACGTCGACGCGCAGCGCTCGCCCGGATCGAGCCGGTCGGCGTTCATCGCGAGGCACATCGAGCAGCCCGGCTCGCGCCATTCGAAGCCCGCGTCGGTGAACACCTTGTCGAGCCCTTCGCGCTCGGCCTGCGCCTTCACGAGGCCCGAGCCCGGCACGACCATCGCGAGCCGCACGTTCGACGCGATGCGACGGTTCAGCTTCTTCACGACATACGCGGCCGCGCGGATATCCTCGATCCGTGCATTCGTGCACGAGCCGATGAAGATCTTGTCGACCTTGATCGATTCGATCGGCGTGTTCGGCTCGAGCGCCATGTACGCCAGCGCGCGCTCCATCGCGTCGCGCTTGACCGGATCCTTCTCGCGCTCGGGATCGGGCACGCGACCGTCGATCGACGTGACCATTTCCGGCGACGTGCCCCACGTGACCTGCGGGACGATCTCGGCCGCGTTCAGCTCGACCACGCGGTCGAAGTGCGCGCCGTCGTCCGACTTGAACTGGCGCCAGTATTCGACGGCCTGATCCCATTCCGCGCCGGTCGGCACGAACGGACGGCCCTTCAGGTAGTCGATCGTCGTGTCGTCCACCGCGACCATGCCCGCGCGCGCGCCGGCTTCGATCGCCATGTTGCAGACGGTCATGCGGCCTTCCATCGTCAGCGCGCGAATGGTCGAGCCGCCGAATTCGATCGCGTAGCCGGTGCCGCCCGCGGTGCCGATCTTGCCGATGATCGCGAGCACGATGTCCTTCGCGGTGCAGCCGCGCGGCAGTGCGCCCTCGACCTTCACGAGCATGTTCTTGCTCTTCTTCTGCAGCAAGGTCTGCGTCGCGAGCACGTGCTCGACTTCCGACGTGCCGATGCCGTGCGCGAGCGCGCCGAACGCGCCGTGCGTCGACGTATGCGAATCGCCGCACACGATCGTCATGCCCGGCAGCGTCGCGCCCTGTTCCGGCCCGATGATGTGGACGATGCCCTGGCGCACGTCGTTCATCTTGAACTGGGTGATGCCGAATGCGTCGCAGTTCGCGTCGAGCGTGTCGACCTGCAGCTTCGAGACGGGATCGGCGATGCCGTGGCTGCGGTCCGTGGTCGGCACGTTGTGGTCCGACACGGCCAGGTTCGCGCTGATGCGCCACACCGGGCGCTGCGCCATCTTCAGCCCTTCGAATGCCTGCGGGCTCGTGACTTCATGCAGCAGCTGACGGTCGATATAGAGCAGGGTCGTGCCGTCTTCCTCGGTGTGGACCACGTGGGTGTTCCACAGTTTGTCGTAGAGAGTCTGTGCCATGGGTATGCGGGGTCGTTGTGACTACAAGCCTTGCGGATGCGGTCGATTATGCCACGCAGAACGCGTCGCGGCGCAGGCCGGACGCGAAAAAACCCATTAAAAACAGTGGTTTGGCTGGTAGTGCCAATACCTGTATCGGCATTACCCGCCAACATGTGGCACGCACGATCCGGCGCGCGGCGATCGCGCGCGGGGTGCGCTGCGCGTCTAGCCGCCCGGATATTCGCGATTGATCAGGTCGAGCCGCAGCATCGCGAGCTGCATGCCGGCATTGCTCATCAGGTAAAGATCGCGCCGCCGCATCGCCGGCTGCTGGGCCGATGCATCATAGGCGCCGGGCAGCGCCAGTCCGGCCGGCACCGCCGCCTGCATCCCCGCCGCATTCGACATGCGCACGGCGATCGACGCCTGATCGCGATGCGTGACCACGCCGACCTTGCCGAGCGCCGCGGCCGAACCGGCCTGCCTGACGATCGCGGCGGCGACGCCGTCGGGTGTCGGTATCGGGCTGCCGGCGACCGCGGCAGGCGTCGCGATCGACGTCACGCCGGCCGTCAGTCCGTACTTCGACGCGAGCACGCTCGCGACTTCCTGCTGCGCGAAAACCGGCACCGCGGCTTTCTGCCGAAGCTGGAACACGGCGTCGGCGATGGCCTCGTTCACGGGGCCCGGCAGCGGCGCGGCGGCCGATGACCCGGCGCGGCTGCCGAAGCCGAACGCGACGATCGTGTTGACGCCGGCCGCGTCGACGGACGGCGGCGTCCACGCGAAAAACGTGTCGAGCAGGTAACCGGTTTCGTCGGCGGCAGTCGCGCGATCGTTCAGTTCGTTCGTCAGCTTGCCGAGCATCTGGCGCTGCAGTTCCGCATCGGAAACGGGGGCGTCGCTTGCGAACGCGGGCGCGGCGGCGCACGAGGCGGCGAGCAATGAAGTGGAGGCGAGAAAATGGCGGCGGTTCGTCATGGTCACGGAATTCGAATGGGAAACGACGGAAGGCATCAGCCTTTCGGGAACGCCTGCATCGTCGCGGTCATCGCGTGCGTCAGCATCTGCGCATACATGTCGTGCACGAGATAGAGGCTGCGGTTGCGCGTCCACGGCTGGCCCGACTGCGGGTCGTACGTGGTCGGCAGCGGCACCTCGGCGACCGCGGCCGCCTGCATGCCCGCCTGCCGCGAGGTCTGGATGCAGCGCTTCGCATGATCGCGATGGCCAACCACCGCGACGGTGCCCATCGCGGCCGCGCCGCCCGCACGCGATACCGCCACGGCCGCGACGCCCGCGGTGCTCAGGTAGACGATCGAGCCGTCGCTCGCAATCACCGGTTCGATCGACGACAGCACGTCGGCGCCCAGCCCGTATTTCGATACGAGAAAGCGCGCGATTTCCCACTGCGCGTAGACCTTGACCGGTTTCAACTGGCGGATGCGGTACACGGCGTCCGCGAGCGCTTCGTTGACGGGCCCCGGATCGGGCAGCGCGGACTGGTTGCCGCCGGTGCTCGACGTATTGCCGCTCGCCGCGTTCGGACGATTGCCGAAGCTGTACGCGACGATCGCGCCGATCTGCGCGGCCGGCACCGTCGGCAGCGCCCACGTGAAGCCGACATCGGTCATCGCCGGCACGATCGCGTCGACCGTCGCCGCATCGTCGAGCTGGGCGTTCAGTTTCGCGGACATCTGCGCGGCGAGCGCGGCGTCGCCGATCGGCGCCGACGTGACGTCGTCGCCGCCGCCGCATGCGCCGAGGAATGACGCCGCCGCGACGGCCGGCGCGGCGGACAGGAATGTTCTGCGGGACGAGGCCGGGGGATGCTGACTCATGGGTGCGAGATGAAAGGAGGCGAATGACGAGCGCGCCTGACGACAGGCAGGACCGCCGGATTTCGCGGAATCAAGGGGAAAGGCAACGGCAGCCACGCATGAAACGGCATCGCGACGCATCACCGATCGGCGAAGCGCGATCGTAGGCGGCGTTGGTTAAATTGGAGTGAAAATGCCGATCGAATCCGCTCGGCTACCGCTCCGTTTCGCCGATGGTCGAAGCCGTTTCATCCGTGGCGAGCGCATCGCCCCTTGTTTCGCCGGTGGCCGGCGCGGGGTTTCGACGTATCGACGCGCGCGCTACGATGACGCAACGCACGTTCCCGTGATCCGGACCCGGAGCCCTCATGAAGCTCGGCCTGAAAGAATCGCTTGCGCGCCTCGACGACGCAGGCACGCTGTTCACGACGCTGTTTCACCACGGCACGCTCGACGTCGAGCTGTACCGGCCGCGCATCGAGGATCGGCAGACGCCGCACGTACGCGACGAGGTCTACGTGATCGCCGCCGGCACGTCGCGCTTCGTCGTCGACGGGCGTGAATGCGACGTCGCGGCCGGCGACGCGCTGTTCGTCCCCGCGCACGCCGAGCATCGCTTCGTCGGCTTCTCCGACGATTTCTCGACATGGGTGTTCTTCTACGGCCCCGAAGGCGGCGAACGCGGCGCGTGACGCGCGACGCCCGCGGCACTTTCCCCGCGATCTCCTAGACTGTCTATTCGCAGCGGGAGCCGCATGGCCGCCCCGCCTTCATGCAGCCGGCAGCATTCGGTTCAACGAACAGGAGAACAGCATGCGATATGAACTCTATTACTGGCCCGAGATCCAGGGCCGCGGCGAGTACGTACGGCTCGCGCTCGAGGCCGCCGAAGCCGACTACGTCGACGTCGCGCGCGAATCGGGGCGCGGAATGGGCGTGACGGCCATGATGCGCATGATGGACAGCACGCAGGCCGAATGCGTGCCGTTCGCACCGCCGTTCCTGAAGGCGGGCGACGTGGTCGTCGGGCAGACCGCGAACATCCTGCTGTTTCTCGGCGCGCGGCTCGGGCTCGCGCCCGACGACGAAGCCGGCCGGCTGTGGGTGCATCAGATCCAGCTGACCGCCGCCGATTTCATCACCGAGATCCACGACACGCACCATCCGATCGGCAGCGGCCTGTACTACGAGGACCAGAAAGCGGAAGCGGCCGAGCGCGCGGCCGATTTCCTCGAGAACCGGCTGCCGAAGTTCCTTGGCTACTTCGATCGCGTGCTCGAACAGAATCCGCACAAGAACGGTTATATCGCGGGCAACGCGCTCAGCTATGCGGACCTGACGATGTTCCAGTTGATCGAGGGGCTGCGCTATGCGTTCCCGAAGGCGATGAAGCGCGCGGAGCGCAAGGTCGCGGCGCTCGTCGCGCTGCACGATCGCGTCGCGGAGCATCCGCCCGTCGCGCGCTACCTGGCATCGGAGCGCCGCATCCCGTTCAACGACATGGGGATCTTCCGGCACTATCCGGAGCTGGACAAGTAACGGCGGCGTACGCGTCGTTCACGCGGCGACCGCCGTCTCGTGCAGGTGGCGCCACACGATCAGGCCGTCCGCTTCGCGCCGGAACACAGGACGATCTCGCAAACGGCACGCTGGTCGACGCGCTGCCCGCGTACCGGTTTCCGCAGCAGAACGTCTACGCGCCGTACGTCGCGACGCGACACGTGCCGCAGAAGGTACGCGCATGGGTGGATTTCATGAAGGCGCAGTTGAAGCAGGCACGCTGACCGAAACGCGCGTGGCGGCACGGCTCGTTCGACGGAGGCCATGCGATTCGCGCCGGCTCCCGTCGCCTCGCCGTCGCCCGCCGGCGATCAGCGCGGCTGCCCGTGCTGCGAGGCCGCCGCGTCGACGGCCTCGACCGAGCGCGTGAGCCACGGCCCGATGTCCATCTCTTCGTAGCGCACGAGCCGGCTCTTGCGCGCGCGGCGATACGCCCACCAGATCGCGACGAACAGCGGAATCCACACATAGATCGACAGTACTTCCATCCAGTCGATGCGCGCCGCGAAGAATGCCTGGTAATCCTGGCCCAGCGAAATCACGATGCAGATCGCGATCGCGAACAACGGCCCGAACGGAAACCATTTCGCGCGATACGGCAGCTGGTCGAGCCGATAGCCCTGCTTCAGGAATCCCTTGCGGAACCGGTAATGGCAGACCGCGATGCCGAGCCACGCGATGAAGCCGGTGATGCCGACCGTATTCAGCAGCCACAGATAGATGCGCTGGTTGCTGGTCAGCGACGTGAGGAAGCACAACCCTCCGACGGCCATCGTCGCGTACAGCGCGTTGCGCGGCACGCCGCCCGGCGACAGCGTCGCGAACATGGCCGGCGCGCGCCCCTCCGATGCGAGGTTGTACAGCATCCGCGTCGCCGCGTAGGTGCCGGAATTGCCGGCCGACAGCACGGCCGTCAGGATCACCAGGTTCATCGCGCCGGCCGCGAGCGGGAACCCCGCATGGCTGAACACCAGCGTGAACGGGCTCACGCCGATGTCGGTCACGTCGCTCTTCAGCAGGTTCGGATCGGTGTACGGCACCAGCAGGCCGATCACGAAGATCGCGAGCACGTAGAACAGCATGATCCGCCAGAAAATCTGCTTCACCGCGCGCGGGATCGTCTTGCGCGGGTTTTCCGATTCGCCGGCCGTGATGCCGACCAGCTCGGTGCCGAGGAACGAGAAGCCCGCGATCAGCGCGACGCTCATCATCGCGTGCACGCCGCCGACGAACGGCGCGTCGCCGGTCGTGAAGTTGCGCCAGCCGACCGGATGCCCGGTCCCGAGCACGCCGGCCGCGATCAGCAGCCCGGCCGCGATGAATGCGATCACGGTGACGACCTTGATCAGCGAGAACCAGTATTCCGATTCGCCGAAGCCGCGCACCGACAGCGTATTGAGCAGGAAGATCAGCACGAGGAAGCTCGCGCCCCACCACACGCCGGGCACCGACGGAAACCAGTAGCGCATCACGATCTGCGCGGCGACCAGCTCGATCGCGATCGTCACCGCCCAGCTGTACCAGTAGGTCCAGCCGAGCGCGACGCCGAAACCTTCGTCGACGTACTTCTCGCCGTAGATCGCGAACGAGCCCGATACCGGCATCAACGCGGCCATCTCGCCGAGCCCGGTGACGACGAAATAGACCATGATTCCGATCGCGAGATACGCGGCGATCGCCCCGCCCGGCCCCGCCTGCGCGACCGACGCGCCCGACGCGACGAACAGCCCCGTGCCGATCGAACCGCCGATCGCGATCATCGCGATGTGGCGGCCCTGCAGACGACGCTTCAGCGTCGCCCCGGACGACGCGGCCGTCTCCGCTGCCGCTTGCATAGCATCCATAGTGTTCACCCTGATTGTGATCCGGTCAGCCAAATTTGATTTGGAATGCAAATCGATCGACCTGGTCATTCGCCTCGAAACCGGCCCTGCCGGGCCGGTCGCATCACACGACGCTGCGCTTGATCGCCTGCAGTTCGGCCGTCGTCACGATCTTCTCGATCCGGAATCGCGGGCTTTCCAGCCATACGTTCGCGATCCGCCGGTACTCGTCGAGATCCTCGCATGCGAGCCGCACGAGAAAATCGAACGTGCCGCTGACGAGCCAGCAATCGAGCACGGCCGGATTCGCGCGCATTTCCTCCTCGAACGGCGCCTGCGAACGCCCGTGGTCGGCCAGCACGATCTGCGCGATCACGACGATCGGCTTGGTCGCGCGCGGCGCCTTGATCACCGCGCGATACCCTTCAATCACGCCGAGCGCCTCGAGCCGCTCCACGCGCGCCTGGCACGGCCGCGGCGTGAGGTTCACGAGCTCCGACAGCTTCCGGTACGAGATTCGCCCGTCGGTACGCAGGATGTCGAGGATCCGGAGATCGATCTTGTCGAGCTGCATCTTCTTGTCGGTCATCCGCGTTCGCTCCGGTCGGGTCGTGGCTGGTGCGCGGAACGTGTGCCGTTCCGCGCGGGGGCCACATTATCCGGCCGAAGCGGCCGCGCGCCAATCGGCTAGAACCGCAGCGACAGGCAGGTCAGGCCGCCGTCCATCTTGCGGAACTCGCTCGTGTCGATCACGTGCAGCGGCATGCCGAGCGACGCGATCGCGTCATGCACGCGCGGATAGCCGGCCGGCGTGATCAGCGTACCGTTCACGCGCAGCGTGTTGCCCGCGTATTCGTCGGCGGCCGAGATCGCGATCCGGCGATAGTCGGCGAATGCCGGATGCGCGGCCAGCGCGTCGGTCACGAGCAGCGTGTCGTCGCCGAGCGCGTTGACGACCGATTTCAGGTGCAGGCCGGCGCCGACCGGCACCGCGACGACCGAATAGCCATGGCGCGACACCAGCGCGTCGAACGCGGCGATGCCTTCCGCGTCGGTGCGGCTCGTCAGGCCGATGAAGAAGCGCTTGCCGACCTGCATCACGTCGCCGCCGTCGAGACGGCCGGACTGCATCGGCAGCAGTTCGCGATGCGCGGCGAGCGCCGCTTCGATATGAACCGTCTCGCCGCGCCGGGCAGGCGCGCCGGGACGCGTGATCACCGCGAATTCCGGCGTGACGACGGCGACGTCCTCGACGAAGTGCGAATCGGGAAACGCCTCCAGCGGCGGCAGTTCGGTCAACTCGACGCCGAGCGTGCGCAGCGCGTCGCAGTACGCGTGGAACTGCGTGAGCGTCTTGTCGTAATCGGGTGCGCCGAGTTCGGCGGTGGTCAGGCCCGCGCCGCAGGACGGCGCGGGACGGCGAACGATCGCTTGCGTGAATTGCATCGACTCCTCCATGGTCTGCGCCGCTTCCGTGCGGCGCACGGGCCGGCGGCGTTGTGTCCGGACCATTATCGGAAGCCAAATTGCGCCATTCGCGTCGATTTCGGCGGCGCCGACAGCCGATTGCGTCGAATTGCGTGCACCACGCAGCGGATTCGGCAGACGGCCCGCCCGCGGTCTTGCACACGTCCGCTTTCGCCGCCGCACGCGCGTTACGCGCCGGGCGCGAACCCCATCTGTGAACGGCCGAGCGGCGTGAGATCGCCCTCCCCCGCGCGGCCGTCGAAATCGACTTCGAAATGATCGGCCGGGAAATCGGGCGGGCTGTCGCCGCGCAGGAACGCGGAACGCTGGCGTTGCAGGTACGCGTCGTTCTTCGCGCAGCCGGGCGCGGCCGCAATGTACATCACGTTGCTGTCGCCGCTGCCGCGATGCGCATCCTCGACCGCATGCACGACGTCGCCGTGCCAGAACACCGCGTCGCCCGGCGCCATGTGCGGGATCGGCACCAGCGCATCGAGCAGCAGCGCGTGCCATTCCGGGCGAATCGACAGCGCGCGGCCGGGACGCGCGCCGCACAGGTCGTCGTCGGCGACGTCGTCCTGCAGCGCGCGCAGCACGACATAGGCCATCGCGTTCGCGACCGGAATCAGCTGCAGCGTGCCGTCGCCAGGCCCTTGCGGCGTCAGCGCGGTCCAGCCCTGGAACGTGCGGAACATCGAACACACGGCCGGCGACGGAATCTCCTCGACGTCGGGTCGGAACGCCGCATCGAACGGATCGTAATCGCGCCAGCGGCCGGCCAGCACGTGACGATAGACCTGCCGAAAATTCGCGCCGAGCCAGCGCTCGACGGAACCGCCGTCGACATGCGGCGACAGCCCGAGCGACGTCGAACCGGGCGGCCGGCGGCGAATCCGGTCCGCATACGCGGGCACCTGGTCGGGATCGAAATGCGTGCGCGCGCCGTCCGCATGCCGCCACAAGCGGTTCAGAAACACGCGCGCCTGCGTGAGCGCCGGCGACTGGCGCGCAGCCACCTGCGGCTTCGACCAGTAGACGCCGTAAATCTGCGGCTTGCCCGACGCGAGATTGCCGAAGTAACGGTCCTCCGCGCGTGCATGCAGCCGCTCGGCGAAACGGTTCGCATCCAGATACGCGCCGATCTCGTCGTTCCAGTCGCTTGCCTGCCGCGCATCGAACACGCCGCGGATCACGACCGCGCCATGCGTGCGGATCGCGGCAAGTGCGTGCGGATCGACGCTCCCGTCCGCGATATCCGCGAACGGCACGACCGGAATCACGTCATGGCCATGCGCGTGCGCGCGGCGGATCGCGTTGACCTGCCGTGCAATGTCGCCTTCGAGTTCGCGGAACGTGGCCGCGTAACCGGGCAAGTCGGCGCGCAGCGCCCGTTTCGCCGCGCGAATCGCGGCGGGCAGATCGTCAATCGTCAGTTGCATCGTCGTCTCCTCGCTGAAGCGTGTCGTGATGTGCCGTCAGCGTACGGCCGGCGCATGGCCGCGATCACCACTATCCGGCCAATGATCGATACAATCCTGACAATCGCGTGTCACTCGGGACGATGGCAGACCACGCAGAGCTTGTTGCCGTCCGGGTCGCGGAAATAGGCGCCGTAATAGTCGCGGTGATAGTACGGCCTCAGGCCCGGCGGCCCTTCGCAGGTGCCGCCCTGCCGCAGCGCGAGCGCATGGCAGCGATCGACGTGCGCGCGGGTCGGTACATCGAACGCGATCGTATGGCCGTTGCCCGGCGCCGGCGCGTGGCCGTCGAGCGGCTTGCCGAAGAAGAACAGCGGCCGCTCGGCGTCGGCCGGCATCCAGCCCGACCAGCCGTCGGGCTCGCGGAATTTCAGGCGCAGCCCGAGTGCCGCGAACAACGGCGCGTAGAAATCGTAGGCGCGCGCCGTATCGCTGACGCCCACGCAAACATGTGAAAGCATGGCATCGCTCCGAGGTGACGATCGCTCACGATCATGCCACGACGCGCTGCCCGCCCCCAAACGGAGGCCGTGATGAAACCGCAATACGAGCACGTGACGTTCGCATCCGGCTGTTCGATCCGCGTCTATCACCGTCAGCTCGCGCGCATCCCGTTCGAATGGCATCGCCATCCCGAGTACGAACTGACGCTGACGCTCAACAGCCGCGGCCAGCGCTTCATCGGCGATCACGTCGCACACTACGCGGACGACGATCTCGTGCTCGTGCCGCCCAACCTGCCGCATACGTGGTCGTCGAACGCGCGCATCGATCGCGACGCGCCCGAGGTGGCGCTCGTCGTCTGGTTCGACGGAGACTGGGCACGGCGGCTGGCCGACTGCTGCCCCGAATACGCGCCGCTGCGTTCGCTGCTGCGACGCGCGGCGCCCGGCCTGCGCTTCGACGGGGAGACGGCCCGCGCGATGCGCGCGCGGCTGCCGCTGTTGCTCGATCCGTCGCCGCGCGTGCGGCTCGCAGCCACGCTGGACACGCTTGCCGATCTCGCGGAAACCGGCGGCGAACCGCTCGCCACCGCGCACGCGTACGACCGGCCCGACGGCGCCGCGTCGCCCGCCGACCCGGCCGCGCCCGAGGCCGAGCGCCTCGACCGCGTGCTCGACGCGATCGACCGGCATTTCCACGAACCGCTGCGCATCGATGCACTCGCCGCTGCCGCGCACATGTCCGAACGCACGCTGCAACGGCTGTTCGTCCGGCATCTCGGCGAAAGCGTCGGCCGCTACGTGCAGCGGCTGCGGCTCGCGCACGCATGCCGCCACCTCGTCGGCACCGACTGGCCGATCGCGACGGTGGCCGCGCGCTGCGGCATTCCGAATGCCGCGAACTTCAATCGCCAGTTCCTCGCCGCGCGCGGCACGACGCCCGGCGCGTACCGGCAGTTCTTCAAGCAGCACGGCCACGCGCCCGACGGCGATGCACCCGCGCTCGACACACGGCCGCCATCGCTGGAGCGCCGCACCGGATCGGGCCAACATCGACCGCCCAAATGAAAACACCCCGACGGGCGGACCCGTCGGGGTGTCGTGGCGTGGCGATTTCCCGACGCGAGCGGCCTGCCGGCCGTTCGCGCCACACACGGCTTAACGTGCGTTGAGCGGCTTCGCTTCGCGCGGCGTATCGCCGATGAACAGCTGACGCGGACGGCCGATCTTCTGTTCCGGATCCGCAATCATTTCGTTCCACTGTGCGATCCAGCCGACCGTACGTGCCATCGCGAAGATACACGTGAACATCGACGTCGGGATGCCCAGCGCGCGCTGGACGATGCCCGAGTAGAAGTCGACGTTCGGGTACAGCTTGCGCGACACGAAGTATTCGTCTTCCAGCGCGATCTTCTCGAGCTGCATCGCGAGCTTGAACAGCGGGTCGTCGTGCAGGCCCAGTTCGTTCAGCACTTCGTAGCACGTTTCGCGCATCAGCTTCGCACGCGGGTCGTAGTTCTTGTACACGCGGTGGCCGAAGCCCATCAGCTTCACGCCCGAATTCTTGTCCTTCACCTGCTTGATGAATTCGGGGATGTTGTCCGGCGAACCGATCTGCTCGAGCATGTTCAGCGCGGCTTCGTTCGCACCACCGTGCGCCGGGCCCCACAGACACGCGATACCGGCTGCGATACACGCGAACGGGTTCGCGCCCGACGAGCCGGCCAGGCGGACCGTCGACGTCGATGCGTTCTGCTCGTGATCGGCGTGCAGGATCAGGATACGGTCGAGCGCACGGACGAGCACGTCGTTGACCTTGTACTCTTCGCACGGGTTCGAGAACATCATATGCATGAAGTTCGCGCTGTACGACAGCGAGTTCTTCGGATACACGAACGGCTGGCCGATGCTGTACTTGTACGCCATCGCGACGAGCGTCGGCAGCTTCGCGATCATGCGGATCGCCGACACTTCGCGGTGACGCGGGTCGTTGATGTCGAGCGAGTCGTGGTAGAACGCGGACAGTGCGCCGACCGCGGCGACCAGGATCGCCATCGGGTGCGCGTCGCGACGGAAGCCACGGAAGAAGAAGTGCATCTGCTCGTGCACCATCGTGTGCTTCGTGACGGTGTCGACGAATTCCTTCTTCTGCGCGGCGTTCGGCAGTTCGCCCTTCAGCAGCAGGTAGCAGCTTTCGAGGAAGTCCGCGTTTTGCGCGAGGTTGTCGATCGGGTAGCCGCGATACAGCAGTTCGCCCTTGTCGCCGTCGATGTACGTGATCGCCGAATTACACGAAGCCGTCGACATGAAGCCCGGGTCGTACGTGAACTTGCCGGTCTGGCCGTACAGCTTGCGGATGTCGATCACGTCCGGGCCCATCGTGCCCTTGTAGATCGGCAGTTCGACGCTCGGCGAGTTGTCGCTGAACGATAGCGTGGCTTTAACATCAGACGGAGTCATGGCACATCCTCAATCGAAATAAAGAAACGGGATTCGATAACGGGCACAGCGCGTTACACCTTGGCGTTACACGTTGCGCAGCATCTCCAACAGCCGGTGAATGTCCGGGCTGTCTAGGTCGCCCTCTGGTTCCTTGCGCGCGAGGAGCAAGTCCATCAGGTCGTTGTCGCTCAGATCGAGCAGGCGCGACAACGCGCCTACGTCTGCATCGGTGAGGTCATGCTCGTATCTGCTGAAGAACCGTTCGAAAACGATGTCGTTTTCCAGCAGACCCCGCCGCGCACGCCAGCGAAGGCGCGCGCGACGGTGCGGGTCGGATTGATGCGAATCGCTCATCTCGACCTTAAACAGCGCGGCGGACCATCAGTTCCTTGATCTTGCCGATCGCCTTCGTCGGGTTCAGGCCCTTCGGGCAAACGTCGACGCAGTTCATGATCGTGTGGCAACGGAACAGACGGTACGGGTCTTCCAGGTTGTCGAGACGCTCGCCGGTCGCCGTGTCGCGGCTATCCGCGATGAAGCGGTAAGCCTGCAGCAGGCCGGCCGGGCCGACGAACTTGTCCGGGTTCCACCAGAAGCTCGGGCACGACGTCGAGCAGCTCGCACACAGAATGCACTCGTACACGCCGTCGAGCTCGTCGCGCTCTTCCGGCGACTGGAGGCGTTCCTTCTCCGGCGGCGGCGCGTCGTTGATCAGGTACGGCTTGATCGAGTGGTACTGGTTGAAGAAGTGCGTCATGTCGACGATCAGGTCGCGCACGACGGGCAGGCCCGGCAGCGGACGCAGCACGATCTTCTGCGGCAGGTCGTTCAGGTTCGTCAGGCACGCGAGACCGTTCTTGCCGTTGATGTTCATCGCGTCCGAACCGCACACGCCTTCACGGCACGAACGACGGAACGACAGCGTCTCGTCCAGGGCCTTCAGCTTGACCAGTGCGTCGAGCAGCATGCGCTCATGCTGGATCTCGAGCTCGTACGTCTGCATGCGCGGCGCTGCGTCCTTGTCCGGATCGTAGCGGTAGACTTCAAAAATGCGTTTTGCCATTTCGGATTCCTTTGACTCGGCTTAGAACGTGCGCGGCTTCGGCGGCACGGATTCGACCGTCAGCGGCTTCATTTGAACCGGCTTGTAGTCGAGGCGATCGCCTTCGCTGTACCACAGCGTGTGGCGCAGCCAGTTCTCGTCGTCACGGTGTTCGTAGTCGCTGTGCGCGTGCGCGCCGCGGCTTTCCTTGCGCGCTTCCGCCGACACCATCGTCGCGCGGGCCACTTCGATCAGGTTCTCCAGCTCGAGCGCTTCGACGCGCGCGGTGTTGAACACCTTCGACTTGTCCTTCAGGTGGATGTTTTCCACGCGCGCCTTCAGGCCGGCCATCTGGTCGACGCCTTCCTTCAGCAGTTCCGACGTGCGGAACACGCCTGCGTGCTTCTGCATCGTCGAGCGGATGTCGTTCGCGACGTCCTGCGTGTATTCGCCCGACGTCGACTTGTCGAGCTTCGCGAGGCGCGCCAGCGAGAATTCACCTGCATCGGCCGGCAGCGGCTTGTGTTCCTTCTGGTTCTTCACGTGCTCGACGATGTGGTTGCCGGCCGCACGGCCGAACACCACGAGGTCCAGCAGCGAATTCGTGCCGAGGCGGTTCGCGCCGTGCACGGACACGCACGAGCACTCGCCCACTGCGTAGAAACCGTTGACCGGATCCTTGTGGCCGCGCGACGTGCCGACGACCTGACCGTGGATGTTGGTCGGGATGCCGCCCATCTGGTAGTGGATCGTCGGGACGACCGGGATCGGTTCCTTGATCGCGTCGACGTTCGCGAACTTCAGCGCGATTTCGCGGATCGACGGCAGACGCTTCATGATCGTCTCGGCGCCGATGTGCGACAGGTCGAGCAGCACGTGATCCTTGTTCGGACCGACGCCGCGACCTTCCTTGATTTCCTGGTCCATCGAACGCGACACGAAGTCACGCGGCGCCAGATCCTTCAGCGTCGGCGCGTAGCGCTCCATGAAACGCTCGCCGTTCGCGTTGCGCAGGATCCCGCCTTCGCCGCGCACGCCTTCGGTGATCAGCACGCCCGCGCCGGCCACGCCGGTCGGGTGGAACTGCCAGAACTCCATGTCCTGCAGCGCGATGCCCGAACGCGCGGCCATGCCGAGGCCGTCGCCGGTGTTGATGAACGCGTTGGTCGATGCCGCGAAGATCCGGCCTGCGCCGCCCGTCGCGAACAGCGTCGTCTTGCCTTCCATGATGTAGACGTCGCCCGTCTCCATCTCGAGGGCCGTCACGCCGAGCACGTCGCCGTCCGCGTCGCGGATCAGGTCGAGCGCCATCCATTCGACGAAGAACTGCGTCTTCGCTTCGACGTTCTGCTGGTACAGCGTGTGCAGCAGCGCGTGGCCGGTACGGTCGGCGGCCGCGCAAGCGCGCTGGACCGGCTTCTCGCCGTAGTTCGCGGTGTGGCCGCCGAACGGACGCTGGTAGATCGTGCCGTCCGCGTTGCGGTCGAACGGCATGCCGAAATGCTCGAGCTCGTACACGACGTTCGGCGCTTCGCGGCACATGAATTCGATCGCGTCCTGGTCGCCGAGCCAGTCGGAGCCCTTGATCGTGTCGTAGAAGTGGAAGTGCCAGTTGTCTTCGCTCATGTTGCCGAGCGACGCGCCGATACCGCCTTGCGCGGCCACCGTGTGCGAACGCGTCGGGAACACCTTCGACAGCACGCCGACCGACAGGCCCGCGCGCGACAGTTGCAGCGCCGCGCGCAAGCCGGAGCCGCCCGCGCCGACGATCACGACGTCAAACTTGCGGCGCGGGAGGGAAGTTTTGATTGCAGCCATTCTTTACACTCTCCAGAGAATCTGCGCGGCGTAGCCCGCACATGCGAGCAGCCAGACGATGGTCAGCGATTGCAGCAGCAGGCGCACACCGACGGGCTTCACGTAGTCCATCCAGATGTCGCGCACGCCGACCCATGCGTGGTAGAAGAGGGAAAGCAGCATCACGAAGGTCGCGAGCTTCATCCATTGCGCGGCGAAGATCGATGCCCAGCCTTCGTACGAAAAATCGTGCGCGCCGAAGAACAGGACGAGCAGAATGACCGTGTAGACCGCCATGATCGTGGCGGTGACGCGCTGCGCGAGCCAGTCGCGCAGGCCGTAGTGTGCGCCGACGACGAGGCGCTTCGAGCCGATTCGGTTGTTGGCTGCCATTTTCTTAGAATGCTCCGAACAGTTTGAGTGCCATGGCGATCGTCAGCGCGATCGAGACGACAAAGACGACGACTGCCGTCCGCTTGCCGCCTTCCTTCGTGACGGCGTCGTGATTGACGTCCATCAGCAGGTGGCGAATGCCGGCGCAGAAATGGTGGAAGAAGGCCCACGACAACGCGAGGACGATCAGCTTGACGACGATGTTGGAGAGGAAGGCCTTGAAGACTTCGAAGCTGAGCTCGGACGTCAGGCTCTGGTCGAAGAGGAACAGCAGGAACGGCAGGAACAAGAACAGCAGCGCGCCGCTGACTCGATGGAGAATCGACAATATCGCCGCCAGCGGCATGCGATATTTCATCGTGATATCGCCGAATCCGATGTTCCGGTATTCCGGCCTCGGCTTTCTTACTGCGTCAGTCATGCTAGACCCCTACTATGTTGTCACACTAATCCGCAATTTTAGCGCCTTTTTATATCGCGCTGCAGCGAAAGTCTGCTCTGGATAGTTGCGCGAACAAGAACAAAGGCGGCCCGAAACGTGCTTCGCGAGCGTGGGGTACGCGAATGCACGCGGCCTGAGCCGAACGTCGTCAACTCAAGTCATTCTGATAGTAGTACCCGGTTGTGACATACCAGCCGCGTCGCACTTCCACCGGCCGGTCCCCGTACGTATAGGACACGCGCTCCACCGACAGCAGCGGGAAACCCGCCGGCACGTGCAGCAGGTCGGCCACCGCCGGATCCGCCGCGACCGCGCGGATCTTCTCCGTCGCGCGGATCATCCGCGTACCGAACTCCGTCTCGAACATCGCGTAGAGCGGCCCCTTGTATTCGCTCAGCCGCTCGAACGTGAGCCCGCGGAACATCGCACCCGGCAGCCAGATCTCGTCGAGCACCGTCGCTTCGTTCTCGAACTCCAGCAGGCGGCGCACCTGCACGACGGGATCGGCCGGCTTCAGGTCGAGCTGCCGCGCGATCTCGGCCGGTGCGCGCAGGCGCCGGCATTCGAGCAGGCGGCTCACGTGCGGGTGCTCGGCACCGTCGTCGGCCAGCAGCCGCAGGAAGCGGAACTGCGCGCGATCTTCGTTGTGCGTTGCAACAAAAGTGCCCTTGCCCTGCCGCCGGACCACGAGGTTTTCGGCGGCCAGCTCGTCGATCGCCTTGCGAACGGTGCCCTGGCTGACCTTGTAACGGGCCGCGAGCTCCACTTCGCTGGGGATGATCTCGCCCGGCTTCCACTCGCCGGATTCGAGACTTTGCGTGATCAATGACTTAATCTGCTGGTATAACGGGCTGAACGTCGGCGACGCGGAGGCCGCGGGCGAGGCTGCGGGATCGCCCGCACCCGGCTGCCCTGGGCCGCCTGCGCCGGTCTGATTCGCGGTGTTCGCCTGGTTCGATGTCATGGCGCGCATTTCATCACAAACCGCACTTTTTCGTCCACTCAATTTCCGCAAAACATCTGTCTTATATAAGACATATGATACCGTTTGACTTTGCGCGTGACGGCTCCTACACTCCCGGTCGAGCAAGGGTTCGCGGGTGCAACAGCGCGTCCCCGGCTACGTGCCACGGCCGTCTCCAGGTTCACCGCGTCTGCCATCGCGAGTCCTCCGCCCTGCTTCAATGCAACGCTACGCACAACGCGCATAGAATGGCGTTTTCGCTCGCGTCCAACGCTTCACCCGTCCTGGAGATTTTCAATGGCTAAGCCCGCAAAGCGCGTTGCCGTCACCGGCGCCGCAGGTCAAATCGCTTACTCCCTGCTGTTCCGCATCGCGAACGGCGACCTGCTCGGCAAGGATCAGCCGGTCATCCTGCAACTGCTCGACCTCCCGCAAGCCCAAGCCGCCGTCAAAGGCGTCGTGATGGAACTCGACGATTGCGCGTTCCCGCTGCTCGCGGGCGTCGTGATCACCGACGATCCGAAGGTTGCATTCAAGGATGCAGACGTCGCGCTGCTGGTCGGTGCACGCCCGCGCTCGAAGGGCATGGAGCGCAAGGACCTGCTGTCGGCAAACGCCGAAATCTTCACGGTTCAGGGCGCTGCGCTGAACGAAGTCGCGAGCCGCGACGTGAAGGTGCTGGTCGTCGGCAACCCGGCGAACACGAACGCGTACATCGCGATGAAGTCGGCGCCGGATCTGCCGAAGAAGAACTTCACGGCCATGCTGCGCCTCGACCACAACCGCGCGCTGTCGCAACTCGCCGCCAAGTCGGGCAAGCCGGTCGCGTCGATCGAGAAGCTCGCCGTGTGGGGCAACCACTCGCCGACGATGTACCCGGACTTCCGCTTCGCGACCGCCGAAGGCGAATCGCTGCTGAAGCTGATCAACGACGACGTGTGGAACCGCGACACGTTCATCCCGACCGTCGGCAAGCGCGGCGCGGCGATCATCGAAGCGCGCGGCCTGTCGTCGGCAGCGTCGGCAGCCAACGCGGCGATCGACCACGTCCGTGACTGGGTGCTCGGCACGAACGGCAAGTGGGTCACGATGGGCATCCCGTCGGACGGCTCGTACGGCATCCCCGAAGACATCATCTACGGCGTGCCGGTCACCTGCGAAAACGGCGAATACAAGCGCGTCGAAGGCCTGGAAATCGACGCGTTCTCGCGCGAGAAGATGGACGGCACGCTGGCCGAGCTGCTCGAAGAGCGCGATGGCGTCGCCCACCTGCTGAAGAACTAAGCATCATGCGCCTTTGCCGGGCGGCCCTCGGGCCACCCGGTTCCGGTCCGGGCCGGCCAGCCGCCGGCCCTGCCGAACGATCCGATCCGCGCACGTTTTGCCGCCCGACGCCCGCCGCGCACCGGCCCAGAACCTGCCCGAATCCGATTTTCTCCACGTTGACCCGCTTCCCTGACGTAGAAGAGATGGCCGTGCTCACTCCTGCACAAGTGCTGTACGACGGGGCGTCCCCGCCCGCGATCCTGCCCTGCTGCGATCATTACGCGGGCAGCGAGAAGCTGATGCGCAAGTCGCTCGCGCTGCAGGCCGAGCTGGGTCCCGTGTTCGACCTCACACTCGACTGCGAGGACGGCGCGGCCGTCGGCCAGGAGGCCGCGCACGCGGCGCTCGTCGCCGACCTGCTCGGCAGCGCCGAGAACCGCTTCGGCCGCGTCGGCGTCCGCATCCACGACTTTTCCCATCCGCACTGGCGCGACGACGTGCGCATCGTGCTGCGCGCATCGCGCGTACCCGCCTACATCACGCTGCCGAAGGTCGCGAACGCCGCCGACGCGGCCGAAATGACCGCGTTCATCGAAGGCACCCGCCGCGAGCTCGGCATCGCGCAGCCGATCCCGGTCGACGTGCTGATCGAGACGCACGGCGCGCTCGCGCAGGCGGCCGCCCTCGCCGCGCTGCCGACGGTCGGCACGCTGAGCTTCGGGCTGATGGATTTCGTGTCCGCGCACCACGGCGCGATTCCCGATTCCGCGATGCGCTCGCCCGGCCAGTTCGATCATCCGCTCGTGCGCCGCGCGAAGCTGGAAATCGCCGCCGCCTGTCACGCGCACGGCAAGACGCCGTCGCACAACGTGACGACCGAGGTGCGCGACATGAGCGTCGTGGCCGGCGATGCGCGCCGCGCGCGCGACGAATTCGCGTTCACGCGGATGTGGAGCATCCACCCCGCGCAGATCCGCCCGATCGTCGACGCGTTCGCGCCGCGCACCGACGAAGTCACGCTGGCCGCCGAGATCCTGCTGGCCGCGCAGGCCGCCGACTGGGGCCCGACGCGCCACGGTGATACGCTGCACGATCGCGCGAGTTATCGTTATTACTGGTCGGTGCTGCGCCGCGCGCAGGCCACCGGCCAACCCGTACCGTCCGAGGCCGCACCGCTGTTCGGCCCTGCCGCAGCGGGCGTCGCGCCGTGAGCGCGCGCCACCTGTCGATACACGCGTTTCATGCATTCGTCGATGCGCGAACCGGACAGAGGTTTGCGAAACGACAAAAAACGTAACGGAGCCCGAAAACCTGATATATGCGCGGCCAAATAGGTGAAAATAGCGGCCGCTGCGCGCTTTCGGGGCGCGTGCAGTTTCAAACCGGCCGGCAGTTTCGATTGCCGGCCCTTGTCAACTGATTATCGAAAGGTTCTGACTCCATGAAGAAACTCCTGATCGCTACCGCCATCGGCGCCTTGTCCGCCACGATGCTGGTGTCGGCTCCGAGCGCGTTTGCCCAGGGTACGGCCACCACCGCGAAGAAGGCCACGGCCAAGCGCCCGGCGCCGGCCAAGCGCATCATCCCGCGCAGCAAGAAGGCGCAGGCACGCGCGGCGGCCAAGGTCGATCCGGTACCGGACGGCGCGGTCAAGTGGTCCTGTAAGGAAGGTCTGTCGTTCGACCTCGCCGGCGACATGAAGCGCGACCAGGTTGTCACGGTTCACTGGGCGAAGAAGAACTACAAGCTGCCGCGTCAGACCACGACGACGGGCGCCGACACGTTCTACGATCCGGCAGCGGGCTTCAAGCTGGTCGTGATCCCGACCAAGGCGATGCTGTTCTCCGACGCGAACGGCGGCGAGCGCCTCGCGGACGAATGCGTGACGCCGGAAATGGCGCAAGGCACGGCAGCACCGACGCAGTCGAACGAGCTGAAGCCGGCCACGAACTAAGCGCGTTTTTCCGCTCCCGGCCCCTCGATGTCCGCCCCGGTCTCCAACGTCCGCCCTGCTCCGGATACGGTACTCGTCGATATCGTCGACTACGTGCTGAACACCGGCATCGACAGCGCGCTCGCGCTGGAGACGGCGCGTCATTGCCTGATCGACACGCTCGGATGCGGACTCGAGGCGCTGTCCTACCCTGCCTGCACCAAGCTGCTCGGCCCCGTCGTGCCCGGCACGATCGTGCCGAACGGTGCGAAGGTGCCCGGCACGTCCTTCCAGCTCGATCCCGTCCAGGCCGCGTTCGGCATCGGCGCGATGATCCGCTGGCTGGACTTCAACGACACCTGGCTCGCCGCCGAATGGGGTCATCCGTCCGACAACCTCGGCGGGATCCTGGCGACGGCCGACTGGCTCTCCCGCACGGCCCGCGCGGCCGGCCGGAAGCCGCTCTCGATGCGCGATGTGCTGGTCGCGATGATTCAGGCCCACGAGATCCAGGGCTGCCTCGCCCTCGAGAATTCGTTCAACGCGGTCGGGCTCGACCACGTGCTGCTCGTGAAGGTCGCGTCGACGGCCGTCGTCGGGCGGCTCCTCGGGCTCACGCGCGACGAGTTGATCAACGCGGTCTCCAACGCATTCGTCGACGGCCACGCGCTGCGTACCTACCGCCATGCGCCGAACACCGGTTCGCGCAAATCCTGGGCGGCCGGCGACGCGACGTCCCGCGCGGTGCGCCTCGCGCTGATCGCGAAAACGGGTGAAATGGGCTATCCGTCGGCGCTCACCGCCAAGACCTGGGGCTTCTACGACGTGCTGTTCGACGGCAAGCCGTTCCGCTTCCAGCGCCCGTACGGCACGTACGTGATGGAAAACGTGCTGTTCAAGATCGCGTTCCCCGCCGAATTCCATGCGCAGACGGCCGCCGAGGCCGCGCTGCAGCTGCACGCGCAGCTCGCCGCGGCGGGCCGCACGACCGACGACATCAGCCGGATCACGATCCGCACGCACGCGGCCGCGATCCGCATCATCGACAAGCAGGGCCCGCTCGCCAATCCGGCCGACCGCGACCACTGCATCCAGTACATGGTCGCCGTGCCGCTGCTGTTCGGCCGGCTGACCGCGGCCGACTATGAAGACTCGGCCGCGGCGGACCCGCGCATCGACGCGCTGCGTGCGAAAACCGTGTGCGTCGAGGATCCGCAGTTCACGAAGGATTATCACGATCCGGACAAGCGATCGATCGCGAATGCGCTGACGATCGCGTTCACGGACGGATCGAAGCTTGCCGAAGTGGCGGTCGAGTACCCGCTCGGCCATCGGCGGCGCCGCGCCGAAGGCGTTCCGCTGCTGGTCGAGAAGTTCAGGACCAACCTCGCCCGCCGCTTCCCGGCCAAGCAGCAACAAGCGATTCTCGACGTGTCGCTGGACCAGGCAGAGCTCGAAGCGATGCCGGTCGATGAGTACGTCGACTTGTATGTGATATAGCCGTCAGATACAGGACTCTTTGTTTCCTAGCCTTAAACCCAGGAAAATCACCATGGCCCACAATCTCCACAAGACCCTCAAGGAATTCGACAGCGGTTCCGGCAAAGGCAAGTTCTACTCGCTGCCGCAACTCGGCAAGGAGCTGAAGACGAAGATCGAACGCCTGCCGGTGTCGATCCGCATCGTGCTCGAGTCCGTGCTGCGCAACTACGACGGCAAGAAAATCACCGAAGAGCACATCGAGCAGCTCGCGAACTGGAAGCCGACCGCGAAGCGCGTCGACGAGATTCCGTTCGTCGTGTCGCGCGTCGTGCTGCAGGATTTCACGGGCGTGCCGCTGCTCGCCGACATCGCGGCCATGCGCGGCGTCGCCGAGCGTACGGGCAAGAACCCGAAGAAGATCGAGCCGCTGGTCCCGGTCGATCTCGTCGTCGACCACTCGGTCCAGATCGACTACTTCCGCCAGAAGGACGCGCTCGACCTGAACATGAAGCTGGAATTCCAGCGCAACAACGAGCGCTACCAGTTCATGAAGTGGGGCATGCAGGCGTTCGACACGTTCAAGGTCGTGCCGCCGGGCGTGGGCATCGTCCACCAGGTGAACCTCGAATACCTCGCGCGCGGCGTGCACAAGAAGGCCGACGGCGCCGACACCGTGTACTACCCGGACACCCTCGTCGGCACGGACAGCCACACGACGATGATCAACGGCATCGGCGTGGTCGGCTGGGGCGTGGGCGGCATCGAGGCGGAAGCCGGCATGCTCGGCCAGCCGGTGTACTTCCTGACGCCGGACGTCGTCGGCGTCGAGCTGAAGGGCAAGCTGCGCGAAGGCGTGACGGCCACCGACCTGGTGCTGACGATCACCGAGATGCTGCGCAAGGAGAAGGTCGTCGGCAAGTTCGTCGAATTCTTCGGCGAAGGCACGAAGTCGCTCTCGCTGCCGGACCGCGCGACGATCGGCAACATGGCGCCGGAATACGGCGCGACGATGGGCTTCTTCCCGGTCGACGAAAAGACGATCGACTATTTCGAAGGCACCGGCCGCACGAAGGCCGAGATCGCCGCGTTCGAAAACTACTTCAAGGCGCAGAAGCTGTTCGGCATTCCGAAGGCCGGCGACATCGACTACACGAAGACGGTGACGCTCGACCTCGCGACGGTCGCCCCGTCGCTGGCCGGCCCGAAGCGCCCGCAGGACCGCATCGAGATCGGCCACGTCAAGTCGACGTTCACCGACCTGTTCTCGAAGCCGGTCGCGGAGAACGGCTTCGCGAAGAAGGCGGAAGACCTGAACACGCAGTACACGACGAGCAACGGCGTCGACGTGAAGAACGGCGACGTGCTGATCGCCGCGATCACGTCGTGCACGAACACGTCGAACCCGAGCGTGCTGCTGGCCGCCGGCCTGCTCGCGAAGAAGGCGGTCGAGGCCGGCCTCACGGTCGACCCGAAGATCAAGACCTCGCTCGCGCCGGGATCGCGCATCGTCACCGAATACCTGACGAAGACGGGCCTGCTGCCCTACCTGTCGAAGCTCGGCTTCGAAGTCGCGGCCTACGGCTGCACGACCTGTATCGGCAACGCGGGCGACCTGACGCCGGAACTGAACGAAGCGATCACGAAGAACGACATCGTCGCGGCGGCCGTGCTGTCGGGCAACCGTAACTTCGAAGCACGTATCCACCCGAATATCCGCGCGAACTTCCTCGCGTCGCCGCCGCTCGTCGTCGCGTACGCGATCGCCGGCAACATCACGCGCGACCTGATGACCGAGCCGGTCGGCAAGGGCAAGGGCGGCCGCGACATCTACCTCGGCGACATCTGGCCGACGAGCGACGAAATCCACGCGCTGCTCAAGTTCGCGCTCGACCCGAAGAAGTTCGAGGACAACTACTCGAAGCTGACCAAGAAGGGCGACCTCTGGAGCAAGATCGAGGGTGAGACGGGCGAGGTCTACGACTGGCCGAAGTCGACGTATATCGCCGAGCCGCCGTTCTTCGGCAACGACTTCTCGATGGAGCCGGCTGCATCGATCCCGACGGTCAAGGGCGCGCGCGCCCTGGGCATCTTCGGCGACTCGGTCACGACCGACCACATCAGCCCGGCAGGCTCGATCAAGGAAGACTCGCCGGCCGGCAAGTGGCTGAAGGAAAACGGCGTGCAGAAGGCCGACTTCAACAGCTACGGCTCGCGCCGCGGCAACCACGACGTGATGATGCGCGGCACGTTCGCGAACGTCCGGATCAAGAACCTGATGATCCCGGCGAAGGCAGACGGTACGCGCGTCGAAGGCGGCCTGACGATCCACCAGCCGAGCGGCGAACAGCAGTCGATCTACGACGCGGCCATGCAATACGTGGCCGCCGGCACGCCGACCGTCGTGTTCGCGGGCGAAGAGTACGGCACGGGCTCGTCGCGCGACTGGGCCGCGAAGGGCACGCAACTGCTCGGCGTGAAGGCCGTGATCGCACGCAGCTTCGAGCGGATCCACCGCTCGAACCTGGTCGGCATGGGCGTGCTGCCGCTGCAGTTCAAGGGCTCGGACAGCGTCCAGTCGCTCGGCATCACCGGTGAAGAGACGTACGACATCGAAGGCCTCGGCGACGACTTCAAGCCGCAGCAGGACGTCACGCTCGTGATCCATCGCAAGAACGGCGAAACGCAGCGCGTGCCGGTGCTGCTGCGCATCGATACGCCGATCGAAGTCGATTACTACAAGCACGGCGGCATTCTGCCGTTCGTGCTGCGCTCGCTGCTCGCGGCGTAAGCGCGCGGCCGTTGCAGGTGCCGCAGCCGCCTCGCGGCGGTTGCGGCCGATTTGGATGCCCGACCTCGTGTCGGGCTTTTTTTCGTGCACCGGTCGGTGTACGGCCGGCGCAGCGCCGATCGCACGGCGGCGGCCCGCTTTCGCGCGACGTCACCCGCCGGCATCCGGCTCGCGCGTCACGCCGCCTTGCTGGTTCGCGCCTTCGCGCCCGCGGAGGAACCCGATCGCGCGTTCTTCTTCAGATGCGTGCGGTTGTATTCGATCGCCGCGCGCACGAGGTTCTTCAATGCCCGCTTGTCGATCCTGTCGCCTTCGAAGAAATCGATCGCCCGCCGCGCATTGCCGTCGAGACCGTCGTTGAACAGCTGGTCGGGATCGGGCAGTTTCGCGCCGTGCATGAAAGTCAGCTTCACCTTGCCCTTGTGCGCGTTCGCCACTGCGATCATCCCGTCGCACGACCATACGGGGCTGCCCATCCATTTCCATTCCTCGACGATGCCCGCTTGCGCGTCGAGGATCGTCTGGCGCAGGTCCGCGAAAGTCTTGCCGCGCCAGTCGGCGATGCCGGCGATCAGCGCGTCGATGCGCGCCGACGGCGTGAGATCGGTTGTACTCATGCGCGGGCCTCCGTGCCTTCATCGGGATCGGGACGCGCCAGCACCTGTTCGAGCGACGCGAAGAACTGCGCCCACCCGTGCTGCGCACCGCGGTACGCCTGCTCCTGGTCCGTGCGGAAGCCGGCCTGCTCCATCCGCAACAGCGTGCCGCGCGGCGTCGGCGTGAGCGTCCACGTCACGACGCTTTCGAGGCCATAGGCGGCCCATGTATAGGACAGCACGCGCTGCGGCTCGATCGTCAGGACCGTGCAGTCGACCGAGCCCCAGTCCGCGCGAAAGGTGAATGCACGGCCCGCGACGGGCTCGAAGTCGCTCTGCATCAGCCACGCCGCGATCAGGTGCGGTTGCGTGAGCGCGCGCCAGATCTTCTCCGGCGGATGCGGCAGCTCCCGGTCGACGACGACGGAGCGCGTTTCGGTAGAAGCTTGGTTCATTACTGATCCATCCTTTTGAGCAGATCTTCAAGGGCATCGAACCGGCTCTGCCAGAAGCCCGCCATCTGGCTCGTCCAGTCGATCAACGGGGCCAGCGCCTGCGGCTGCGCGCTGTAGTGCGTCTGCCGGCCTTCGTGACGGTCGTTCACGAGCCCGGCCTGCTTCAGTACGCCAAGGTGCTTCGACACGGCCGGCTGCGACACGCCCGCGCGGGCGGTCAGCGCGGCGACCGTCAGCTCGCCCTCCGCGCACAGCCGCTCGAACAGCGCGCGGCGCGTGGGATCGGCGAGTGTCCGGAACAGCGTGTCGTGGGTGTTCTGCATGTCTGGCACAATTCATAACTCGATGGTTATGGATTGAAGGATATCTGCTGATCGCCGTACGTCAAGGCGGGATTTCGCGAACGACATCGTTCGATCCCGCGCCATGGGTGCGTGCGTCGCACTGGCTCGAGTCGACACCCGATTCGAGCATTTCCTCTAATCCGCGATTGCGACGCGCGATCCGAAAGCAGCCTGCAAGACTGGCCGCTGGACTGTTCCACAGTTCGGGAAACGTTCGGCTTCGGCCTGCCCCGTTCTTGTGCCTGCACGAAGCCGTTCCTGACGAGTCGCTTCCAATGACCACATAGTGCGATACGGCGTGCGGCCATTGACACGCACACGCCACGCAACCGCGCGGCGCGCCCTTCCAGGCCCGCGCACATTCCGATGCTGCAACGAACGACGCGTGCGTGTAAGCGACGCGCGTGGCCGCGCCGTCGTGCCGCGAACCGGTTCCGCCCACGGCGCCCGCCATTGCCAGCGTGAACGACGCCGCGCACGCACTCACGCGCCCCGTTGTCAGAACTGACAGCTATGGAAACTGGCAGCTACCCGAACGGCACCGAGGCCCTACGCTCGTCACCGCTCGCGGCCCCACAAGGGCCGGGGGTTCCAGTAACGTCGCCTCTCCTAAAAAAGGACTCCCGATGAAAAGGAACGCCTGGTTTGCCCTTCCCCTTCCGTCGCCCCGCCGCCTGGCGTGCGTGGCACCGCTCGTGTTCGCCGCCGCTGCGGCGCATGCGACGACGGATTGGGTCGATACCCATACGAAGGCCTTTCTGACCGGCCCGCAGTTGATGGCGCGCAGTGCGGCGCCGTCGCTCGAACTGGCAGCCGGTGAAACGACCAACGTCGTCGTCAGCCTGAAGCTGCGCAACGCCGCGCAGCTCAAGCAACTGGCGCGCGACGTGAACCGGCCCGGCAGCGCGCATTACCGCCAGTACCTGACGCACGAGCAATTCCTCGCGAACTACGCGCCGACCGACGCGCAGGTGAAGTCGGTCGTCGACTATCTGCACAAGAGCGGCTTCACAAATGTCGAGGTCGCGCCGAACCGGCTGCTGGTCTCCGCCAGCGGCACGGCCGGCACGGTGAAGGCTGCGTTCAACACGTCGCTCGTGCACTTCGAGTACGCGGGCCGCTCGGGCTTCGCCAACACGTCGACCGCGCAGGTGCCGCGCGCACTCGGCGACGTCGTCGGCTCGGTGCTCGGGCTGCAAAGTGTCGCGCGTGCGCGGCCGATGCTGCGCATCGGCAACGTCGCGAAGCCGCAGGCACTCGCCGCCGGCACGGCCACCGGCCACTATCCGAAGGAATTCCCGGGCCTCTACAACGCGACCGGCGTGCCGACCGCGGCCGGCGTGACGGTCGGCATCATCACGATCGGCGGCGTGTCGCAGACGCTGCAGGACCTGAAGCAGTTCACGTCGAGCAACGGCTACGGCACGGTCTCCACGCAGACCGTCAAGACCAACGGCACGGGCGGCAGCTATACCGACGACCAGGACGGCCAGGGCGAATGGGATCTCGACAGCCAGTCGATCGTCGGCTCGGCCGGCGGCCAGGTCGGCAAGCTGGTGTTCTACATGGCGGACCTCAACGCCGCCGGCAACACGGGCCTCACGCAGGCATTCAACCGCGCGGTGTCGGACAACACCGCGAAGGTGATCAACGTGTCGCTCGGCTGGTGCGAAACCGATGCGAACGCGGACGGCACGCTCGACGCCGAGGAACAGATCTTCACGACGGCCGCCGCGCAGGGGCAGACCTTCTCGGTATCGTCGGGCGACGAAGGCGTGTACGAGTGCAACAACCGCGGCTATCCGGACGGCGCGAACTACACGGTGTCGTGGCCGGCTTCGTCGCCGCACGTGCTCGCGATCGGCGGCACGACGCTCTACACGACGTCGGCCGGTGCGTTCTCGAACGAGACGGTGTGGAACGAAGGGCTCGATTCGAACGGCAAGCTGTGGGCGACGGGTGGCGGCGTCAGCACGATCCTGCCCGCGCCGTCGTGGCAGTCGGGCAGCAATCGCCAGTTGCCGGACGTCTCGTTCGACGCCGCGCAGAGCACGGGCGCGTACATCTACAACTACGGCCAGTTGCAGCAGATCGGCGGCACGAGCCTCGCCGCCCCGATCTTCACGGGCTTCTGGGCCCGCCTGCTCGCGGCGAACGGGACCGGCCTCGGCTTCCCGGCCAGCAACTTCTATGCGGACATTCCGTCGCATCCGTCGCTCGTGCGCTATGACGTCACGTCGGGCAACAACGGCTATCAGGGGTATGGCTACAAGGCCGGCACCGGCTGGGATCTGACCACCGGCTTCGGCAGCCTGAACATCGCGAACCTCAACCAGCTGATCAAGTCGGGCGGGTTCTGAGCGAAGCGTGAAGGCCGGCGCGCGGCGAGGGTTGCCGAGCGCCGGTTGTGACCGCCCCGCCCCTACTCCGTCGCCGGCTCCTTCACGCGCTCCGACACGACCGGTGCGCCGGCCCGATGCGACGGCGCGAACAGCCGCAGCCCGCTCGCGACGCTCGCCGCGCCCGCGAAACCCGCGCCGAGCATCAACGCAAGCGTCGGCCCGTGACGGCCCGCAATGCCGAACGACAGCGCGACCAGCGCCGCCCCCGTCGCCTGCCCGATCAACCGCGCGGTCGCGATGATCCCGCTCGCGCCGCCGCTGCGCTCGGGCGGCGCGCTCGACATCAGCGCCTTGAGGTTCGGCGACTGGAAGAAGCCGAAGCCCGCGCCGCACAGCATCATCCGCCAGCCGATGTCGACGACGCCCGGCGATACCGGCAGCGCGGCGAGCGACACCATGCCCGCGCTCAGCAACGCCAGGCCGATCGCGCCGAGCAACCCTGGCGGATAACGATCCGACAGCCGCCCCGCGATCGGCGCGGCGAGCGCGACGATCGCCGACCACGGCGTCATCAGGAACCCCGTTTCGACCGCGCTGCGATGCAGGACGGTTTCGAAATAAAACGGCAGCGACACGAACGCGAGGCCCTGCGCGGCGAACGCGCAGACGGCCGTCAGCGCGGACAGCGTGAACACGGGCCGGCGGAACAGGTCGACCGGCAGCATCGGCGCCGGATGCCCGGCCTGGCGGCGGATCAACAGCCAGCCGAACGCGAGTGCAACCGCGGCCGACGCGAACACGACGGAAAGCGGCCCGCGCTGCGCGAATTCGCCGAGCGCGAAGATCAGCGACGCGAACGTGATCACGTTGAACAGCGCGGCGACCGGATCGAACACGTGCTTGCCGCGCGCCGTCTGCGGCAGCGACGGAATCGCCACCGCGAGCGCGAACACGCCGAGCGGTACGTTCACCGCGAACAGCCACGGCCATGCGGCTACCGACAGGATCAGCGACGCGATCGTCGGCCCCACCGCGAACGACACGCCGACGACGAGCGCGTTGAAGCCGACGCCGCGCCCGAGTCGATGCGCGGGAAACAGGCCGCGGATCAGCGCGACGTTGACGCTCATGATCGCGCTCGCGCCGAAGCCCTGCACGATGCGCGCGGCCGTCAGCATCGGCAGCGTCGACGCGAGCGAACAACCGAGCGACGCCAGCGTGAACACCGCCAGCCCCGCGACATACACGCGCTTGTGACCGACGATGTCGCCGAGCGACGCGAACGGCAGCAGCGTCGCGACCATCGCGAGCTGGTACGCGTTGATGATCCACACGGACGCGGCCGGCGACGCATGCAGGTCGGTCGCGATGGCGGGCAGCGCGGTGTTCGCGATCGCGGTGTCGAGCGTCGCGAGCGCGACGGCCAGCAGCACGGCGGACATCGCGCGCCAGTTGACGGCCGGCTCGTGGGCGCCGGCGGGGGAAGCGAATTCGGACAAGATGGGCTCGGCTGACGAGCGACGCGCGGCGTCGCGGATTGAGCGGCGCGGCGACGCGCGCTCCGTGCGGCAAGAACGGAACGCGCGGCACCGCGAGCCGTATTGTTGCAGAGCCGCACCGAACGTGCAGGCGGCCGCGCCGTCAGTCAGCGAAACGAAAGATTCGGCATGCCGCGTCGAACGAGCGGCACCGATGAAGACGCAACGAGCGGCGGTCTCGCCGCCTGTCGGACGGCGCGCGGCCGACCGCCGCTATTTACGACACTGCCCGCCGCGCATTGCGACCGCGCAGCCATTCGAGCGCGAGCAGCAGGCTCGTCGAGAAGATGATCAGGATCGTGGCGAGCGCGGCGATCGTCGGGCTGATGTTCTCGCGAATGCCCGTAAACATCTGGCGCGGCAGCGTCGTCTGGTCCGCGCCCGCGAGAAACAGCGTGACGACCACTTCGTCGAACGACGTGGCGAACGCGAACAGCGCGCCCGACATCACGCCCGGCGCGATCACCGGCAGCGTCACGCGGAAGAAGGTCGACACCGGGCTCGCGCCGAGCGACAGGCTCGCGCGCACGAGGTTCTGGTTGAAGCCCTGCAGCGTCGCGGCCACCGTCGTCACGACGAACGGCACGCCGAGCGCCGCGTGCGCGGCGATCAGCCCCGTGTAGGTATTCGCGAGTCCGAGCGGCGCGAAGAACAGGTACATGCCGACGCCGACCACGACGACGGGCACGATCATCGGCGACAGCAGCACGGCCATCAGCAGCCCCTTGCCGCGGAAATCGGCCTTCGTCAGGCCGATCGCGGCGAGCGTGCCGAGCACGGTCGCGACGACGGTCGCCGACGGCGCGACGATGAAGCTGTTCTTCGCGGCCATGCGCCACTCGTCCGATGCGATCAGGTTCTCGTACCAGCGCATCGAGAAACCCGGAATCGGATAGACGAGGAACGTGCTCGACGAGAACGACAGCGGCACGATCGCGAGCACCGGCAGGATCAGGTACAGCAGCGTCACCACGACGAGCACGCGCAACGCGACGTACCACGCGCGCTCGACGAACGACATGTGCGGCGCGAACAGCGGCCTGGCGAGTTTCATGGTCGGCATCCCCTTCCCGTTTCCCTGTGCCCGGCGCTCAGCCGAGGCTCACGTTGGTGCGCGTGAAGCGCCCGTACACCGCGTACAGCACCAGCGTCGCCGCGAGCAGCAGCCCGCCGAGCGCACACGCCATGCCCCAGTTGATCGTCACGTTCGTGAAGTACGCGACGTAGTAGCTGACCATCTGGTCGTTCGGCCCGCCGAGCAGCGCGGGCGTGATGTAGTAGCCGATCGCGAGGATGAACACCAGCAGCGCGCCCGCGCCGACGCCCGGATAGGTTTGCGGCACGTACACGCGCCAGAACGCGGCGAACGGATGGCTGCCGAGCGACACGGCCGCGCGCTGGTAGGTCGGCGGGATCGACTTCATCACGCTGTAGAGCGGCAGGATCATGAACGGCAGCAGGATGTGCGTCATCGAGATGTACACGCCGACGCGGTTGAACAGCAGCGTCAGCGGATGCGAGATCAGCCCGCTGCCGATCAGCGCCGTGTTGATGAGCCCTTCGCTCTGCAGCAGCACGATCCACGCGGCGACGCGCACGAGCACCGACGTCCAGAACGGAATCAGCACGAGGATCATCACGAGGTTCGCGCGTCGTTCCGACAGCGTCGAGATCCAGTACGCGAGCGGATAGCCGAGCAGCAGCGCGAACAGCGTGACGGCGACGCCGATCACGAACGTGCGGCCGAAGATCGCGAGGTAGATCGACTGATCGGGATCGGCTTGCACGATGTGGCCGAAGCCGTCCTGCTTGTGATCGAGCGCGGCGAGCAGGTAGAACGGCGACACCTGGCTGCCGTTCTTCGCGATCGACTGCCAGTACGCGACGTCGCCCCAGCGCGCATCGAGGTCGATGAATTTGGCGCGCGTCTGCGCGGGCGTCAGCGCCGCGTCATTGTCGCCCTTCAGCGGCATCGCGCGCGCCGTCTTCGCGACGAGCGAGCGATAGCCGGGAATCTCGGTGTTCAGGCGCCGCGCGAGCGCGCCCATCGCCTCGCTGTCGGCCACCTTCGTCATGTCGGCCGCGAGCGCGACATACGCGGCGTCCGCCGGCGGCGTCTTGCGGTCCCAGCCCGACAACGCGGCGACCGTGTTCGGCAACGCGGTCGCGATCTCCGGGTTCTGCACCGCGCGCGTGAGCAGCGTGCCGATCGGCACGACGAAAATCAGCAGCAGGAAAATCGCGAGCGGCGCGACCAGCAGCAGCGCCATCGTGCGCTTGCGGGCCTCGGCGGCCTTCAGCTCGCGCTTGAGCGCGGCGGTCGACGGCGAGGAAGGCGCGATCGTCATCGTATTCAACTGGTCTCTCCGGCCGGACACGTTCCGGCGGCATGCCGCGCGACGCGATCGACGCGTCGCGCGGCCGGTTGCATCACGACACCCGTGAGGATGCCTGACCGGTTACTTCGTTGCCCACGCGGCGAAGCGCTGTTCGAGCTCGTCGCTGTGGTCGGTCCAGAAGCCGATGTCCTCGAGCACCGCGTTCTTGCCGTTGGCCGGCGAGTTCGGCAGATTCGCGAGCGTCTTCGCGTCGAGCGCCTTGATTGCGGCAACGTTCGTCGGGCCGTACGCGATGTGCTGCGCATACGCCTGCTGCGGCTTCGGCGTCAGCGAGTACGCGATGTACTGCTCGGCCAGCGCCTTGTTCGGCGAGCCCTTCGGAATCGCCCAGTAGTCGAGGTCGTAGATGCTGCCGTTCCACACGACCTTCAGGTTCTTGCCTTCCTTCTGCGCGGCGTCGATGCGGCCGTTGTACGCGGTCGACATCACGACGTCGCCGGCGACGAGGAACTGCGGCGGCTGCGCGCCCGCTTCCCACCACTGGATGTACGGCTTCAGCTCGTCGAGCTTCTTGAACGCGCGATCCTGGCCGGCCTTCGTGCCGAGCACCTTGTAGACGTCCTTCGTCGCGACGCCGTCGGCCATCAGCGCGAATTCGAGGTTGTAGCGCGCGCCCTTGCGCATCCCGCGCTTGCCGGGGAATTTCTTCACGTTCCAGAAATCGGCCCAGCCGGTGGGCGCCGACTTCAGCTTGTCCGCGTTGTACGACAGCGCGGTCGACCACACGAAGAAGCCGACGCCGCACACCTGCGGCGCTTCCGGAATCAGGTCGGATTTCTTCGCGATCTTCGACCAGTCGAGCTTCTCGTACAGCCCTTCGTCGCAGCCGCGGTTCAGGTCGCCCGATTCGACTTCGACCACGTCCCAGTTGACGTGCTTCGCCTCGACCATCGCCTTCACCTTCGCCTGCTCGCCGTTGTATTCGACGGCCGTGACCTTGTTGCCGGTCGCCTTCTCGAACGGCTGGTTGAACGCGACCTTCTGCGCGTCGCCGTTCGCGCCACCGAAGTTGACGACCGTGAGCTCGGCAGCCGTGGCCGATGCGCCGAACGCGACCAGTGCCAGCGCGAGTGCCGTACGGCGCGCGGTAAAGCTTGCTCGTTTCATGATGGTTCCTCTCCTCTCGTGGTGGAAGTGGGCTTTGTTGTTGACGACGTGCTGCGGAAAAGCGGGTAAACCATGCTCACGCGAACACGCGCAGGTGTTCGGGCGAGAACGCAAGCGAGACCGGGGCGCCGGGCGAGAACGCGTCGAGCGCGCCGGTGCCGAGCGGCACCTTCACGAAGCACTCGTCCTGGCCCGGCAGTGCGCAGCGCATGCGCACGTGATCGCCGAAATAGATGAGGCTGCGCGCCTCGCCGCTCACGCAATTGGCGGCGCCGCCATTCATCCCGTTCGCGCCGTGCGCGGCGAGGCTCATGCGCTCGGGGCGGATGCACGCGACAGCGGATGCGCCCTCGGCGGCTTCGCCGATATGGCGGCCGACGAGCTTCGTGCCGTCGTCGAGCCGGAATTCGCAGAATTCGCCGTCGACGCGCGCGATGGTGCCGCGCAGCCGGTTGCTGTCGCCGATGAAGTTCGCGACGAATTCGTTGCACGGCGATTCGTACAGGCGATCGACGGTGTCGAGCTGCTGCACGATGCCCTTGTCGAACACGGCGACGCGATCGGACATCGTCAGCGCCTCGCCCTGGTCGTGCGTCACGTACACGAAGGTCACGCCGAGCTTTTCGTGCAGCGCCTTCAGTTCGTATTGCATGTGTTCGCGCAACTGCTTGTCGAGCGCGCCGAGCGGTTCGTCCATCAGCACCAGCTTCGGCTCGAACACAAGCGCGCGCGCCAGCGCGATACGCTGCTGCTGGCCGCCCGACAGTTGCGCCGGATAGCGTTTCGCGAAGCGCTCCATCTGCACCATCTTCAGCGCGTGCGCGACACGCTCCGCGCGCTCGCCGGCGGGCAGCTTGCGCACCGTCAGCGGATACCCGACGTTCTGCTCGACCGTCAGGTGCGGAAACAGCGCGTAGTTCTGAAACACCATGCCGATGTTGCGCTTGTGCGGCGGCACGTTGTTCAGCAGCTCGCCGTCGAGGCGGATCTCGCCGCCGGTCGGGAATTCGAAGCCGGCGAGCATCATCAGGCAGGTGGTCTTGCCCGAGCCGGACGGCCCGAGCAGCGTCAGGAATTCCCCGCGGTGGATGTCGAGGTCGAGCGATTTGACGACGAGCGTTTCGCCGTCGTAGGTCTTCCGCACGCCGCGAAAGCTGACGATCACATCATCGGACTTCATCGTGCTGTCCCCTGGTTCCGCGCCAATTGATTTTGAGATGCGAGCCACTATACGGCGCGCACGGTTCTATACTAGGGAACCATTTCAATATTCCTAGTAGGACCACTTTGGATACCGTGATCGTCGCCGACTGGCTGTCCGCCCGCATCGACCGCAGCTCGCCCGAACCGATGTACCGGCAGCTGCTGCAACTGATGCAGCAGGCCATCCTGACCGGGGAATTGGGGCCAGGGACAAAGCTGCCGAGTTCGCGCACGCTCGCGGGCGACCTGTCGATCGCGCGCAATACGGTGCTGCACGTGTACGACCAGCTGACGGCCGAAGGCTACGTGCTGACGACGACCGGCAGCGGCACCTACGTGGCCGACACGCGGCCGGACGCCGCCGCGATCCGCGTGCCGGGCGCCACGCCGCCGCCGTCAGCCGCCGACGAACTGCCGGCGCCCGACGCACAGGGCAGCCTGTCGATGCGCGGGCGGCAGTTGATCGAGCATGCGGGCGTCTCGCGGCGCCAGTGGGGTGCGTTCATGCCGGGCGTGCCGGACGTGTCGGAATTCCCGAGCCGCACGTGGAGCCGCCTGCAGGCGCGGCTGTGGAAGGAGGCCAATCCGGAGCTGCTGACCTATGCGCCGGGCGGCGGCTACCGGCCGCTGCGGCGTGCGCTCGCCGATTACCTGCGCGTCGCGCGCTCGGTCAAATGCTCGCCGGACCAGGTGATCATCACGACGGGCATCCATCAGTCGATCGATCTCGCGGTGCGGCTGCTGTCCGACATCGGCGATCGTGCGTGGGTCGAGGAACCGTGCTACTGGGGCGTGCGCAGCGTATTGCAGGCGGCCGGCCTGACGCTCGTGCCGGTGCCGGTCGACCAGGAAGGGCTCGACCCGCGCGCGAGCGACATGCAGCACCCGCCTCGGCTCGTGCTGGTCACGCCGTCGCACCAGTACCCGCTCGGGATGGTGATGAGCCTCGCGCGGCGCCGCATGCTGCTCGAATATGCGCGCCAGCACCGCTGCTGGATCATCGAGGACGACTACGACAGCGAATTCCGTTACGGCAGCCGCCCGCTCGCGTCGCTGCAGGGTCTCGACGACGGCGGCCGCGTGATCTACGTCGGCAGTCTCGGCAAGATGCTGTTCCCGGGGCTGCGGATGGGTTACATGGTCGTGCCCGAGCACCTGGTCGACACCTTCCGCACCGGGTTGTCGGAGCTGTACCGCGAAGGCCAGCTGATGCAGCAGGCCGTGCTCGCCGAATTCATCATGGACGGCCACCTCACTTCGCACGTCAGACGAATGCGCACGCTGTACGGCGAGCGCCGGCAACTGATGATCGACGCGATCCGGGCGCGCTTCGGCGAGGCGCTGCCCGTGATGGGCGACGAGGCCGGCCTGCATCTGGTGCTCGGCCTGCCCGATGCGTGCGACGATCGCGCGGTCACGCAGAGCGCGTTCGACGCCGGCGTGATCGTGCGCCCGCTGACCAGCTACTACAGCAACCTCGACACCGCGCGGCAGGGCCTGCTGCTCGGCTATGCATGCGTCGCGCACGAAGGCATCCGGCCCGCGTTCGATACGCTCGCCGATACCATCGAGCAACATCTGCCGCGACACATCACGCGCGCGGCATGAAGCCCGCCACACGCGGCGACACCCGGGTCAATGCGCGCTGCCCGCGCCGCGATCGAGCGACGCCGCGCGTACGGCTTCGCCGGGCTTCGTGAACACGCGCTGCCGCAGCGCGGCAATCTGTGCGTCGCGGTCCTGCGGCGACAGGCCGGCCGACTCGATCTGCGCACGCTGCGCCGCATAATCCGCGTAACGGCTCTGCCACGACGCATCGTCCTGCTGCATCTGCGCGACGCGCGCCGCCGCCTCGGGCCCGAGCGTCTGCGTCAGTTGCGCGCGCATCGCATCGGGCGTCGCGCCGCTCTTCCGCAATTGCGCGATCTGGTCGATCGCCGCGCGCTGCCGGTCCACCCGCTGCTGCGCCTCGCGTTCGTCGGCCGGCATCTGCTGCTCGAGCGCCGCGAGCCGTTCGGCCTTCTGCGCATCGGTCAATGAGCGGTCCTGAGTAATCTTCAAGCGTGCGAGGTCATAGCGCTGCCGCCACTGCTCCGCGCCGAAGAACGGCTGGCTCCAGTCGCCGAGCGTGCGGTACGCGATCGACGCCCGCTGATCGAGCGCGAGCTGCAACGCGCCGGGATCGGACTTGTCGACCGCACCGGCGTCGCGCAATGTCGCGAGCGCATCGAGATACGCGCGATACCGATGCCACACGTCGAGCGCCTCCGCCTGTGCGACCGTGCCGTCGAGCTGCGCGGCGATCTCGCGAACGACGAACGCATCGAGCGCGGCCGCGCTCAGGTCGCTCCGCGCGGTCAGGCAATAGTCGAAGAAATCGCGCACCGTGCGCGACTTCGCGAGATGGCCGCCTGCATCGAGCGGCAACCGCGGCGCACTGGAACCGGCGAGCGACGGCGGCACGCCCGCACTCGCCGGCACCGCGGCCTGCGATGCGGCGACCGCCACGCCGCCCACCGCGGCCGCCTCCGGCGCATCACCCGCTGCGCCCGTGCCGCGATGCGATCCCGCACCGCTCCACATCGCGACGCCGGCGACTGCCGCGAGCCCCACGCCCCCGTAGATCGCAGCGCGCCGCACGAGCGGCGCGCGCCCTTCACGTGCCGCCATCGATCACACGCCCGCGAGCTTCAGCCGGTTCGCATGCGTGCGGATCACCGCGACCGGGTCTTCCGCATACGCGCCGCGCACGCCGAGCAGCTGGTTGATCTCGTCGATATGGTTCCACTTGTAGCGCGTGCTCAGCACCTTGCCGTACAGCGCGCTGCACTTCGACACGAGCCCGTCGTTCTCGCCCGAACCGCGGTTGATCATCACCGTGCCCGTGCCGAACAGCGCGAGCGTCGACAGGTCGAGCACGTTCGCCGGATCGACGACCGGAACGGTGCTCGTATCCGTCGCCCCCGTCACGCCGAACAGCGACAGCGTCGGCTGGATCGCCGTGCCGGCCCACGAATACAGCAGATGCGTGTTGCCGCCGACGGTTTCCGTCGGCGCGCCGGTCTGGCAACTGCCGGGAGCGCCGAGGCCCGCGCTCGGATAGTTCTGGTTGTAGGTGGCGGCCTGCGCGGTCGTCAGCGTCTTCAGCGACGCGAGTGCGTCCTGGTTCGTGTTGTGGCTGCTGCTCGTCAGGATTCCGAATACATTGACGAACGCGGCGATCACCGTCGACGACAGTCCGGTCGGATCGTACGCGAGCACGTCCTGCACGAAGTCGGCGAACTCGGAGCCGCGATGCGGCGTGCCGATCGTCGTCACCGACGCGACGAGATCGGGCGCGACGGCCGCGACATAGCGCGACGTCAGCCCGCCCTGGCTGTGACCGACGAGATTGACCTTGGTCGCGCCGGTCGCGGCGAGCACCGTCTTCACGTAAGCCAGCAGCTGTTCGCCGCGCCCGTTCGGGCCGTCGTCGCTCTGGAAGCCCGACAGGTTCGCGACGTAGACGGTCGCGCCATGCTGTTGCAGGTCTTCCTGGATGCCGTACCAGTAATCGAGTACGCCCGCGTACTTGTCGGTGCCGGTCAACCCGTGCACGAGAATGATCGGATAGCGCGTCGTCGCATAGTCGTCGGCGGGCGCGGTTGCCGCCATCGCCGCGTGCGTCGTCGCGAGCGTCGTCAGCGCGGTCGTCCCCGCGAACGGCGCGACGCTCATCGCGCATGCCACTGCCCCTGCCATTACCCTGGAACACATCGATTTGGCCATGCATGTTCTCCTGATTATTGTGCTGCCGGTGCGAATGACACCGGATCGACACGCACGCCGCCTCGCACGGACCTCGTGTGTCGAATGCGGGAGTGAAGCACGACTCGCGAACGTTTGCGCCCCGACTAGATACGGTTCTCTAATCGGTTGACGCGCCCCGCCCGTTCGGGCGGGGCGGCGTGCAGGCACGCGCATGCTGCGGCGCACACGCGCGTGGCGCGCTACAGCTTCGCGCTCACGCGTACCCACGCGGTACGCCCCGGCTCCATCACCGGCGCATTCGCCGGATAGCCGAAACCCGCGTTGCCGGCAAGGTTCAAATGCTCGGTGTAGGCCTTGTTCAGCACGTTGTCGACCCCCACCGAAATCTGCACGGTCTTGCTGACGTTGTACTGCGTATGCAGCGACAGCACGCCGAATCCGGCGCTCGGGCCGAAGTCCTTGCCGACCACGTTGCCCTCGTTCAGCGCATAGCGATGCTGCGACGCAACGATGCGCCACAGGCCGCCCGCCGACCAGGCGCCGCGCGTGTATTCGAGCCCGATGCGCGCCTCCAGCGGCGGCATCTGCGGCAGCGGATCGCCGCTCGCCACGTTGCGCCCCCACGCATACGCGAGCGACGTCTCGACGCGCAGCGGCGCGACCGGCCGCCACGACACGCCGGCCTCGCCACCCATGATCTGCGCGTTGACGTTGGTCGCCTGCGTGGTCGGGCCCATCATGCCGGTCGCATAGTCGAACAGGATGAAGTCCTGGACGTAGCCCGCGTACGCCGACACCCATGCATCGAACCGGTCGCTCTTATATTGCGCGCCGATATCGAGCTGCGTGGTCTTCTCCGGCCGCACCGCCGAGAACGCGTTGACCGACCCGGTCGGCCCGCGCGTCGCGGAGAACAGTTCCCAGTAGTCCGGATAACGCTCCGCGTGGCCGATCCCCGCGTACCACGTGACGGGCAGCGACGCGAGATCGCGCTCGTAGCGCACGAAGCCGCTCGGCAGCACTTTCGTCCGATCGTCGTCGAACGTCGGATTCGGCTTGCTCATCATCATGCCGCGCTTCATCGCGCGCTTGTCGCGTGCGCTCGCATAGTCGACGCGCGCGCCGCCGATCACGCGCGATACGTCGCTCGCATACCACGTCAGCTCGCTGAACACGCCCGCATTCCACATGGTCGCCTGCGCATCCCACGGCTGGTCGCGGTAGTTCTGCTGCCCCATCGACGAGCGCGAATCGAGCCGGTTCGATTGCGCATCGACGCCCGTGACGAGCTTGAAGTCGTCGCCGAAGCGGAACGTCGCGGCCGCACGCGCGCCCACCGTGCGGCGCCGCACGTCCGCGGCCATCCGCATCGGCATGCTGCTCGCGGGGTCGGGCTGCCGCAACGTGTAGTTGTCCATCACGTGATCGGCTTCGTTGTAGTACACGCGCGCCTCGATCCGGTCGAGCACGTCGCCGAGATGCCGCTTGTCGAACGACAGGCCGAACGTCTCGCGGCGGAAATGCGCGCCGTCCATCCCGCGGCCCGCATAGCGTGCGTAGCCGTCGCCGGTGCCGGCCGTCAGCTCGACGCGCGTATGGTCGTCGGGCGTCCAGCCGAGCGCCGCATCGGCGTTCCACTTGTCCCACTGCGACGGCACGGTGTTGCCGTTGCCGTCCTGGTAGTCCTGCGAATGCGCGTGGTTCGCGATCACGCGGCCATAGACGTCCGGCGTGCCGGCAGTGAGGTCGATGTTCTGGTCGTTGCGGCCGAACGATCCGCCGACCAGGCTGCCCTCGAAGCGCATGCCGGGGCGCTCGAAACGCGGCGTCACACGCTCGAACAGCACGGTGCCGGCCGATGCGCCGGGACCGTACAGCACGGTCTGCGGCCCCTTCACGACCGTCACCTTGTCATAGCTTTCCGGTGCGATGTACGACGTCGGCGCGTCCATCCGGTTCGGGCACGCGCCGAGCGTCGGCATCCCGTTCGCCAGGATGTTCAACCGCGAACCGAACATCCCGCGCAGCACGGGATCGCCGTTCGTGCCACCGCTGCGGATCGACGTGAAGCCGGGGATCGTCTTCAGGTAGTCGGCGCCGTCGCTGGCGGGCAGCGGCTGGCGCGGCGCCTTCGGATCGGTGACGACGACGAGCGGCGTCGACAGCGGCGCCGCCACGACTTCGACGGGCGGCAACAGCATCGCGGCGTCGTTCGCCGTCGCGCCGGCCGCAGGCGCCGTTTCGGCCGCGGCGGCGCTCGCGGCCAGCGCGCCGACAGCCAGCGCGGGAACGGTGAGTTTCAGCATGCGCGGCAAGGGCCGCGCACGGGCATTGCGTGACGCCTGTGGTGCACGCAACTGGAAATTGGTCATGATCGAAAGCCCGAGTGACGCCCTCCACGCGGCCTCGACGGGCCGCACGGATATCGGCGGAATGAGAAACGGCGGGAAACGCGTCAGGCGCGCTCGGGCGGTGCGCGCGGATAGGCGCGCGGATAGCGGTCGCTGCGCGCCGCGACGGCAGGCGGCGCGGCGACGGAAACGGAAACGACGGGAACGGCGCCGACCGACGCGGCGGCAGGCGCGCCGATGGCCGGGCTATGAGCGAAGAAGCCGCAGTAGCCGCACGCGTCGAGATGCAGCGCATGATCGCGCATGCCGCCGGCAGCGGGCGCACGATGCGCGCCATGCTCGGTACTGCAGACGATCGCATCGGGCGTGGCCGCCTGCGCGATACGCCACTGCGACACCAGCGGCGCGGCGATCGCGATCCAGATCGCGAGCAGGCCAAGCCAGGCAGTCAGGTGACGATGTCGGTGCAGCATGTGCGGCGACGAGTAAGCGGAATGTAAAAACAGCCGAGATGTTACAGAATGTTCAACGCGATGACCAGTGCCGACGACGGTAAACGAACCGGGGGCGCATGGTTGTCAACACAACCATGCGCCCCCGCCTGCGATGCGCTTCGGACGCGCGATGATCAGGGCGCCATGCGCCGCAGCACGTCGTCGCGCCGGATGAAGTGATGGTAGAGCGCGGCCAGCGCATGCAGGCCGATCACGAAGTAGAACGCGTTGCCGATCAGCTCGTGCGCTTCCTTGATCGTCGGCCGCAGCGCCTTGTCGGGGCCGAACAGCGTGAACGACACGCCGAGCCAGTCGAGCGACACCGGCTTGCCGCCCATGTTGATCATCATGATGCCGAGCAGCGGCTGCGCGATGATGAACACGTAGAGCGCGAGATGCGCGAGCTTCGACAGCCAGCGCAGCAACGTCGCCTGCGGAATCGCTTCCGGCGCGCGGCTGACCAGTCGCCACAGCACGCGCAGCACCGACAGCACGAGGACGAACGTACCGGCCGTCAGGTGCACGTTCATCCAGAACGCCCGGCTGTCGCTGCCTTTCGGTCCGCGGATCTCGATGGCCAGGTAGGCCAGCGCGACCAGCAGGAAGATGGCCCAGTGGAAGAAGATCGCGGGCGAGCTGTAGCGCGTCTGTTTCGCGAGGATGTTTTTCATGCTTCGTCTCGTGTTGTATTCGGGGAGGGGCGCCAGCTGCAGCCGGCCTGCGCCCGGCAAGGCTGTGACGATTGTAGCCGCGCGGGCGGCCGGTTTTGCACGGCGCGGTCAAATATCCGACGAATCGTCAACGCGCGCCGCGCGCGGCCGGCCTATGGAAAATCCGCATCGCGCGCCCGGGCGGCTGTGGCACGATGAAGCTTTGGTGCGACGGCGCGCGGGCATCATGAGCAAAGCGTTCTTCGTTGCAGCCTACCGGCTGATCGCCGCATTGCTCGCGGTGTCCACCACGCTGCACAGCGTCGCCGACTACTGGCGCCTGCCGAGCTTCCATCTCGGCAACTACCTCAGCTACTTCACGCAACTGAGCAGCCTCTACGCGGCCGCGATGCTGGCCGCGGGGCTGTGGCGCATCGCGCGGCCCGGCTCGGCCCGCTACGAATCGATGCGCGGCGCGGCGGTGCTGTACGTGCTGATCACCGCGATCGTCTACGAGCTGCTGCTCGCGCGGCTCGATGCGCTGCGCCACGTCACGCCGGCGTTCAACAACTGGGTACTGCACCGGATCGTGCCGCTCGTGATGCTGTGCGACTGGCTGTATGTCGAACCGCGCTCGCCGATTCCGCGCCGCAGTGCGTTCGCGTGGCTCGGCTTTCCGGTCGTCTATCTCGGCTATACGCTCGTGCGCGGCGCGGTGGAGGACTGGTATCCCTACCCGTTCGTCGATCCGCGGCCGCACGGCTATCTGCCGGTCGCGATCCAGTGTTCGCTGATCGCGCTCGGCGCGGCGGCGCTCGCACTGGGCATTCGCTGGCTCGGCAATCATGCGAGACAGTCTGGCAGCGCGACGCTTAAGGAAGGATGAAGATGGAAGCGGTTCGAACGTGTGCGCCGCCCGGCGCACACGTGGCGATACCGACGATCAGCCGCCGTTGCGCGGCAGGAAGTTCATCGGATCGACGACCTTGCCGTTCTGGCGGACTTCGAACTCGAACGTCGAACGACCGCTCGCGTCGGTGCCCATTTCGGCGACCGGCTGGCCCTGGCGCACCGCGTCGCCTTCGTTGACGAGCAGCTTGCCGTTGTGCCCGTAGGCCGTGATGAGCCCGTTGTCGTGCTTCAGGATCACGAGCGGGCCATACGCCTTGACGCCGGAGCCGGCGTACACCACGCGCCCGTTTGCCGCGGCCCGCACCGAGTGGTCGGGCCCGGATGCGGCGATCACGACGCCGCGCGACTTGCCGGCCGCAAACGGCGTCGCGACGACACCCGTGGCCGGCCACGCGAGCGAGCCCGGCTGGGCGGCGGCCGCGGGCGGCTGCCCGTACGCATTCGCCGCCGGCGGCGGCGCGACCCGCAGCACCTGGCCCGGCGACACGGCGTCCGTCGGCGCCATGTGGTTCCAGCTGGCCACGTCCTGCACGCGCTGTCCGTAGGCGCTCGCGATGCCCGCCAGCGTATCGCCCGGGTTCACGCGGTAATAGCCGGCAATCACGCCCGGCGTCGCAGCCGACGTGGGCGCCGGCTGGCGCGTGGGTTGCCAGCTGTCGGTCCACGGCGTCATCGTGCAGCCCGTCAGCGCGATGGCCGCGGCAACGAGCGCCGCCTGCGGCAGCCAGCGCGTGAGCGTGTCGTGGATGGGAATAGTTTCTCTCAAGGGTCCTCCCGGATTTGCGTCGTCGCGCCGCCCACCGCCCCCCCGGCGCGCGACGCACGATGTCCGGCCGAACGGCCGGATCAACCAGTATCCGACCGCTTTCGCGGCCGTCAGTTTCCACAGCGGAACGTCGGCGCGGATGAGCTCACCGGCCCCTTTTTCGCGTCGTCCCGACCGGCAAAGATACCATTTGTCGCGGTCAACACCCCGACAGTTGCCCGATCCGGAAACAATCTTGCGGCATCGCACGGGCATCCCGGCGGGCCGCGCGCCGCGCCGGGCGGGCCATCCGGCCGGCGCTTGCGGGTTTCTCGCGGGCGCGGCCGCCCTCGCCCGCCGTATCGGCCCCGTCATATTCTCCGCTTCGATCGCCGCCTATACTCGGTGGTGCGCAGCGCGATCCAACGACAACGAGGAGCAAGACAATGAATAACGCGACGTTTCTCTCCGTGCAGCTCGACGCCGACGATTTCGCCGGTTCCAGCGGTCTGGTCGAATTGCTCAACCGGCACCTGTTGTTCGCGACCGACGTCGCCGAAGCGGCCGACGCGCTGGTTCAGCTGGCGAGCGTCACGCACCTGACCGGCGCCACGCGCCACAGCGTCGAGTTGCCGGTCCTCGCGATCGAACGACTGCGCGACGCGCTCGATACGCTGAGCGGTTACGACGAAACGTGGCTGCAGGTGCTGGAACCGGCCGAGGCGCTGTTCCGCGAGATCGGGCGCGGCAGACGCCCGCTGCACTGAACGCCGCCGCATTCATTGCGCGTTCCAATGAAAACACCCCGTCGTTCCGCATAGCGGTACGACGGGGTGTTCGTACTACAGGGGGTCAGATGCGGTCGCCAGCGCGGCCGTGCCATTAACGACCCTTGTAGACCGGTGCGCCATCCGAGATGCGCTTGACTTGCCAGCCGGTCTTGGCCGCGGCCGGCGCGCCCGATTCCTGACCAGCAGCCGGTTGCGCACCGTAGCCGGTCGTGTCGGCAGCGGCGACGTTCTGTTGCGGGTTCAGACGGGCTTCGGCAGCCTGGATGCTTTCCGGGTAGTTGGTCCGGTCGCTGCCCAGCTTGTAGCCGGCCTGTTGGAGCTGAACCAGCTCGGCCTTCACCTGGGCACGGGTGACGGGCGCGTTCTGTTGGGCGAACGAGACGGCGGGGACGGCGAGGACAGCAGCAGCAGCGAACGTTGCGATCAGCGATTTCATGATTACCTCCGGGATTTTTTTGCTCCGCCGCACACACCATGTCTGCAGCGATGGAACAGAGTTTAGTCCCGGCAGCACCTAGGGAAAACCATGAAAGAACGAAAACACTGTTTCCCCGGAGCCAACAATGCCGGCATCCGGGATAGAAAAACCCTATTCAAAAAATAGATTTTCGCAACAATGCCGCCGCCGCTAGCCGGTTACGACCAGTTCGCGTGGAAGCTGCCCGGCTTGTCCGTGCGCTCGAACGTGTGCGCGCCGAAGAAGTCGCGCTGCGCCTGCACGAGGTTCGCGGGCAGCCGCTCGGACCGGTAGCTGTCGAAGTACGCGACCGCCGACGCGAACGCCGGGACCGGCACGCCGGCCTTCACCGCGGCCACCACGACGTCGCGCAGCGCGGTCTGGTAGTTCGCGGCGATGTCCTTGAAGTACGGGTCGAGCAGCAGGTTCGCGAGCGCCGGATCCTTCGCATACGCGTCGGTGATCTTCTGCAGGAAGCGCGCGCGGATGATGCAGCCCGCGCGGAAGATCTTCGCGATCGTCCCGAGATCGAGGTTCCAGCCGTATTCTTCCGACGCCGTGCGCAGCTGCGCGAAGCCCTGCGCGTACGAGATCACCTTGCTCAGATACAGCGCGCGGCGCACCGCTTCGACGAATGCAGCGCGATCGCCGTCGAACGGCGCGGCAGCCGGGCCCGACAGGATCTTGCTGGCCGCGACCCGCTCGGTCTTCAGCGACGACAGCACGCGCGCGAACACCGACTCGGTGATGAGCGGCAGCGGCACGCCCAGATCCAGCGCGTTCTGGCTCGTCCACTTGCCGGTGCCCTTCTGCGCCGCGCGATCGAGGATCACGTCGACGAGATGCTTGCCGGTTTCTTCATCCTTCTTGCCGAAGATCTTCGACGTGATCTCGATCAGGTAGCTGTCGAGCTCGCCCTGGTTCCATTCCGTGTACACCGCGCCGAGTTCGTCGTTGGTCAGGCCCGCGACGTCCTTCAGCACCGAGTAGCTTTCGGCGATCAGTTGCATGTCGCCGTATTCGATGCCGTTGTGGACCATCTTCACGTAGTGGCCCGCACCGTCCGGGCCCATGTACGCGACGCACGGCTCGCCGTCCGACGGCGCCTTCGCGGCGATCTGCTTGAGGATCGGCTCGACGAGGTCGTACGCGTCGCGCTGGCCGCCGGGCATGATCGACGGGCCGCGCAGCGCGCCCTCTTCGCCGCCCGACACGCCGGTGCCGATGAAATGCAGGCCCGACTGCGCGAGTTCCTGGTTGCGGCGGATCGTGTCGGTGAAATGCGTGTTGCCACCGTCGATCAGCACGTCGCCCTTCTCGAGCAGCGGCTTGAGCGAGGCGATCGTCGCATCGGTCGCTTCCCCGGCCTTCACCATCATCAGGATCCGGCGCGGCGTTTCGAGCGACGCGACGAATTCTTCGAGCGTATAGGTCGGCACCAGATTGCGGCCGGGGAATTCGGCGATCAGTTCGTCGGTTTTCTCGCGACTGCGGTTGAACACCGACACCGCGTAACCGCGGCTCTCGATATTGAGTGCGAGATTGCGGCCCATCACCGCGAGCCCGATCACACCGATTGCTTGTTTGCCCATTAGTCAATTCTCCGGAAAAAACGGGGCGCGACCCGAGCCGGGCGCGCGCACAGGCGAAAGGATAGTGGAAACCCGGCGGCGCTGCGCGCTTGCGTGTCATTGCTCCGCGTGCGGCAGGCGCCGGAACACGACGCTCAGGTTGTTCGCCGGCATCTCGACGACCTCGATGCAGTCGAGCCCGAGATCGAGGCCGAGCGCGACCACGGTCTCCAGATCGCGCACGCCCCACGACGGATCGCGGCTGCGCAACTGCTGGTCGAACGCCTCGTTCGACGGGGCCGTATGCCGGCCTTCGCGACGATACGGGCCGTACAGGAACAGCACGCCGCCCGGCCGCAGCACGCGCGACGCACCGGCGAACAGCGCGTCGGTGCAGGCCCACGGCGAGATATGGATCATGTTGATGCAGACGATCGCGTCGAGCGCCGCGACCGGCCACGGCGTGTCGCGCACGTCGAACGCCAGCGGCCCGGCGACGTTCGCGAGGCCCGCATGCGCAACCCACGCGGCGATCGAACGCCGCGCCTGCGCATCGGGATCGCTCGGCTGCCAGTGCAGGCCCGGCAACGCCTGCGCGAAATGAACGACGTGCTGCCCGGTGCCGCTCGCGATTTCGAGCACGCTGCCGCTCGCCGGCAGCACGCGCCGCAGCACGTCGAGGATCGGCCCGCGATTGCGTTCGGCCGCCGGCGCCGACAGCCGCGCGGACGGATCGGGGGAAGAAGCGGCGCCGGTCACGATGCATGCTCCTGCGTGTCGCCCGCGCTGCTGCGCCCGAGCCCGAGCCGCGCCACGAGTGCGTCGAGCGCGGGTGCGCAATGCGCCTCGACCTTCAGCGTCAGTATCGGGTCGGCGCGCGTATGGCCGAGATTGAGGGCGGCAAGCGGCTTGTGCTGCGCCTGCGCCCACACGCAGAAGCGGTAGCCGGAATACACCATCAGCGACGAACCGACGACGAGCAGCGCGTCGGCCGCATCGAGCGCCTGCGACGCCAGCGCCACGCGTTCGCGCGGCACGTTCTCGCCGAAGAACACCACCGCCGGCTTCAGCAGGCCGCCACACGCGGGGCACGCCGGGATGCGGAACGTATCGAGCGCGGCCCATTCGAGATGCGCGTCGCCGTCCGCCGCCGGCTCGGCCTGCGCGCCCAGCAACTCGGGATTGTCGGCTTCGAGCACGGTCTGGATCGTCGCCCGCGCGTGATGCGCGCCGCAGTCGAGGCAGGTCACGCCGTTGATCCCGCCGTGCAGTTCGATCACGTCGTCGCTGCCCGCCCGCTGATGCAGGCCGTCGACGTTCTGCGTGACGAGGCGTTCGATCCGGCCCGCGCCGCCGAGCCGCGCCAGCGCGACGTGCGACCCGTTCGGCCGCGCGCGGCCCACGACCGGCCAGCCGATCATGCTGCGCGCCCAGTAGCGGCGCCGCGCGGCATCGGAGCCGAGGAATTCGTGAAGCTGGATCGGCGGCGAGCGCATCCATTGACCGTTGCGGTCGCGGTAACCGGGAATGCCGGAATCGGTGCTGATGCCCGCGCCGGTCAGCACGAGCAGGCGCGGATGACGCTCGACGAACGTGTGCAGCGCATCGAGCGCGGCCGGATCGACGTCGGCGATGGAGGGATCGGGCAAGGCTTTATCGTTCATGTTGGCAACGTGATCGGTCGCGCCGGGCAGGCCGTGCGCCCGCACGGGCGGCCACGCACGCCAGCACATGATACAGAACGCCGTGCGATCGGGCGGACCGCCGCCACGGCACGCCCGCGCACGCAAAAAGACGCCCGTCGCCGCTCGGCGACGGGCGCTTCAACAATTGATCCATCGGGGTAGTGGATCAACTGACAGCACAATGTTGCGACGCCCGTCATACCGCGATCGACGGCCGTTCCCCTGGACCCTGCGTGTTCCGCCTGCCGCGCGCATCGGCGCGTCATCGGCCTTCCCGACCCGATCCCGTTCCACCGGCTCGTCACGCCGATGCGAAGCCCATCGCGCAAACGCGTTCGCCGCGCGACGACGGGCGTGGTGTCATGGCATGACGATTCCGGGATCCGGGCCGACGCCATCCGCCTGCGTTCGCGGTTCATCCGCGACGGCCGACCGGCACCGGTCGGCTTCGTGCGTCACGCATGCACGTCGTCGTTCAGAACGAACCCGATTGCTCGGATGGAACGGAAAGCCGCTCGCTCACGTCGCCGCAATCAGCGGGGAAGCGACTACCCTGGCAGGTCGGCGATTCATGTTTGCAACACGATTCGTTGCGTTTCGGTCTTTTCTCATTCTCTTGTCCCCGTCTCCGATACATCCGACCCACTGAAGCGATTGCCGGGTCGACTGCGCCCGCGATCGCGCTCACGGCCCATACCACCATGCAAGGAGCGCACCATGTTTCATGGCGCAAGGCCTCGCGGGGCCCGGCAAGGCCGCGGGCAGGCATCGCGCCCCGTCAGAAAGCCCGAATGTTTCGAAACTGAAACGCACCGCCGGTGCCGCCGGCATCGTCGCGTCGGCGCTGCGCGCGGCGGCCAATCGCCTTACAATCGGCTACAATTGGCGCCGCCCCGTCACCGGATGCGAGCGCCCGGCATTGCCCCTTCCCGCGGATCTGCACCGCCCGACCGGAACCCGCACTCGCCGCATGCCCGACACGAAGAACTGGCTGGAGATCGACTACCGCACGCTGTTCAGGCTGCACCCCGATCGCCGGATCGAACGCGAGAACGATCCCGACGAATCGCCGGCGCCACGCTTCTGGCTCGGCCGCTGCGCGGGCGGCACGCTGTCCGGCGTACGTGCGGACGTACCCGCCGGCATCGCGGACGAACTGACGCGCGTGGCCGACAGTGAACCGCCGTGGTCGGACGACGCGCCGCCCACGCACCTCGAACGCTATCTCGGATTGCTCGCACCCGTTTCGCACTGGAACATCGGCCTCGTGTATGCGTTGCCGCATGCGCTCGAATTCGATACCGACGCGCACGCCACGCTGGTCGACGGCGACAGCGACACGGGTCGACGATTGCTGCGATCGCTGGCCGTGCACGGCATGCCGGAAGGGCTGCTGTCGATGGGGTTTCGAAGCGCCGCCGATCTGTGGGCGCCGTGGTGCGCGGCTGTGGTCGACGGCGAAATCGCGTCGCTCGCGTTTGCCGCGCGACTGTCCGACGTCGGCGCCGAACTCGGTGTCGCGACCGCGCCGGCGTTCCGCGGGCGCGGCCTCGCGGCCGCCGTCACCGCCGCGTGGTCGCGCTTGCCGTCGCTGCGCACGCGCACGCTGTTCTACAGCACCGACCGCGACAACCGCGCGTCGCAACGCGTGGCGTCACGCCTGGGGCTCGCGTTGCGTGGCGCGACGCTGCGGGTCGGGTAGCGCGGGGCGGAACCGTCCCGCTCGCGCATCGCGCAAACACGCTAGCATTCGGACACGGAACGCCGCGCGTTCCCGTCGCCTCGCCCCCAAGGACTCGCCATGACCCCTTCCGCTTCCACCCGCGCCGACGTCGCGCATCGCGTCTTCTCGGCCGGGCGGCTGTCGATCGGCCTCACGCTTCCGCTGCTTCGCAGCGGCCACATCGTCGCGGACTTCAACGAACAGCTCGAACTCGCGGCGCTGGCCGATTCGCTCGGCTTTCGCGCGCTGTGGATTCGCGACGTGCCGCTGAACAGCGCCGACTATCCGGACCCGGTCGGCCACCTCGATCCGTGGGTGCTGCTCGGCGCGCTGGCGTCGCGCACCCGCCGGATCGCGCTCGCCAGCGGCGCGATCGTGCTGCCGCTGCGCCATCCGCTGCATATCGCGAAAGGTGCGCTGTCGGTCGCGACGCTGTCGGGCGGGCGCTTCATCCTCGGGCTCGGCTCCGGCGACCGGCCGCCCGAATACGCGGCGTTCGGCGTCGACGCGCAAACGCGGCGCGACCGCTATCGCGCGCACTGGGACGTCGTCGCGGCCGCGCTCGGCGTGCCGTCGCGCGTGCTGCCCGACGAAGCGCCGCCCGATGCGCCCGAATTCACGCTGCTGCCGCGCGACGGCGACGCGGTGCCGATGCTTGCGGTCGGCTCGGGTGGACAGAGCGTCGACTGGATCGCCCGGCATTCGATCGGCTGGATGACGTATCACCGCGATCCGGATACGCAGCGCGCCCGCTATTCGATGTGGCGCGCGGCGGTCGACCGGCTCGCGTCGCCGCCGTTTCGCGCGTTCGGCGTCTCGATGCGGCTCGATCTCGCCACGCACCCCGATACGCCGGCCACCGCGCTGCCGCTCGGTTACGCTACCGGGCGCCGCGCGTTGGTCGACATCCTGCGGGACATGCGCACGGCGGGTACGCATCATGTCACGCTGAACCTGGGCTCGGACCGACCCGTGCGCGAGGTCATCGAAGAAATCGCCGAGCACGTCTTGCCGGTATTTCATGACGAGCAGGCGTAATTAATCAGGAATCCGAATTCCGTGATGGAATGCACGCGTGGATCGTGATCGAACGAGCGCTCGCTGGGTGACGCATCCCGCGCCGGCGTCGATAAACCCGCGTGACAGGCTCCTTACGATCGGGGAAGCGGGATCTTGCGTCCGATATCGGACAGCCGACGGTCTGCGTCCGGCACACGACTTGCGCGCCTGCATGGCCGGCGTCGCGCATGCCCGATCCGAATCGTCGGCGACGGAACGACGGAACTATTCGGTCCCGATCGCGATCATGTTAACTTCCGTCCATCGTTCAGCCTGGCGGGCCGCGTGACGACACGCACCCGCATGCCCACTCCATGCGACATATCCTTCTCGGCTGGCTGCTCGCCGCCGTCGTCTCGGCCGCTCACGCGACCGCTCCCGCTCCGGCCGCCGCGTCGGCCGCCTCCGACGCCGCGCCCGCACTGACGCCGCAACAGGCGCGGCAGGCACTGAATGTGCTCGAAAACCCGCGCGAGCGCGCGCAAGTCGAAACGACGCTACGCGCCATCGCGGCGGTCGGCGCGTTGAGCGCACCGGCGGTGCCGGCCAGCGCAGCGTCTGCGGCCAGCGGCGCATCGGCGGCCGCCGCGCCGGCCGCGCTCACGTCGAACGGGCTCGCGTCGATGCTCGTCCGCCAGGGATCGCGCTGGGCCGCTCAGATCGGCAACGCGCTGCAGGAATCGCTGCGCTCGCTGCTCGACATCGGGTCGGTGGGCAGCTGGTGGCACGACAAGCTGGTGCGCGCCGACCAGCGGGCGGATCTCACTCGCACGCTCGGGATCCTCCTCGCGGTGCTCCTGCCGGCGCTCGTCGTCGAATGGCTCGCGAAGCGGGTGTTGCGACGCGCGCTGGCCGCGGTGGCCGCACGCCGCGCCGATACGTCGCGCCGCACCGCGTCCGATTCCGCCGCATCGGACGAGGATCACGCACCGCCGCCCGATACATCCGCCCCACCCGATCACGCCGACACGGTCGACGCTCCCTCGTCCACGCAAAGCCGCGGCCATGCACGCCGACACACCACGCTGCTGCACCGGCTGCCGCGCGCGCTCGTCAGTCTCGCGCTGCGCGTGGTGCCGCTGCTCGTATTCGTCGGTGTCGCGAGCCTGACGATGTCGTTGCTCGACGAAGCCGGCACGCCGATCGACGCCGCGCTCGAAGCATTGATCGACATCTACGTGATCTGCCGGCTCGTCACGATCGTCAGCCGGCTGTTCTTCCAGCCCGATGCGCGGCAATTGCGGCTGCTGCATATCAGCGACGCATGGGCCGAATTCGCGCAACGCTCGATCGCACGGATCGTGGTCGTGGTCGGCACATGCACGGCGGCCGTCGAGATCGCCGCGAACTTCGGTCTGAACGAAGCCGGCCATGTCGCGCTGCTGAAGGCCGTCGCGCTCGTCGGCCACGTGATGATCTCGGTGCTGATCCTGCAGTGCCGGCGGCCGGTCGCGGCACGCATCCGTGCCGCCGGCGCGGATCGCCCGACCTTCTCGGTCGTCGGCAACGCGCTCGCGGACGCGTGGGCGCCCGTCTCGGTCTTCATCGTGATGGCGCTGTGGTTCGTGTGGGCGCTCGACGTCCACAACGGTTATCGCGTGCTGATCACGCTCGGCGGCCGCTCGATCGCGGTGATGATCGCGATGCGGATGGTGTCGATCGTCGTGTTCGGCGCGCTCGCGCGGCTGTTCCAGCGCCGCGAGGACGACCGCACGCTCGTTCATCTGCACGCGTACCGCTACTACCCGCTGCTGCGCCAGATCGTGTCCGGGGCGATCGGCGTCGTGACCCTCGTGCTGCTGCTGCAGATCTGGGGCGTGCCGATCTTCCGCGCGTTCGAAACCGGCACGATCGGCCACCGGCTCGCGTCCGCGCTGGTGACGATCGCGATCGCGGCGATCGTCGCACTCGTCGTGTGGGAAGCGGCCAACATCGCGATCGAGCGCCGTCTGCAGCGCTGGACGCGCGAAGGCAACCTGGTGCGCGCGGCGCGGCTGCGCACGCTGCTGCCGATGCTGCGCTCGCTGCTGTTCGTGATGATCGCGCTCGTCGTCGTGCTGACGGGCCTCAGCGAACTCGGCGTGAACGTCGGGCCGCTGCTCGCCGGCGCCAGCATCTTCGGCGTCGCGCTGGGCTTCGGCTCGCAGAAGCTGGTGCAGGATTTCATCACCGGGATCTTCCTGCTGATGGAAAACGCGATGCAGGTCGGCGACTGGGTCACGCTCGCCGGCGTGTCGGGCACGGTCGAATACCTGTCGATCCGCACCGTGCGGCTGCGCGCCGGCGACGGGTCGCTGTACACGATCCCGTTCAGCTCGGTGACGACCGTCAACAACACGAATCGCGGGCTCGGCAACGCGGCCGTCAAGGTCAGCATCGCGTATGGCGAGGACATCGACCGCGCGATCGCGACGCTGAAGGAAATCGGCGCCGCATTGCGCGACGATCCGAAGTATCACGACGGCATCCTGTCGGACTTCAGCTACTGGGGTATCGACCAGGTCGACGGCGCGGCGCTCGCGCTGGCCGGACAGATGCAGTGCACGGACTCGGCGCGCTGGAGCGTGCAGCGCGAATTCAACCGGCGGATCGCCGAGACGTTCCGCGAACGCGGAATCCGGATCGCCAATCCGCAGCGCAGCGTCGTGGCCTATGCGGACGGCTCGCGGCCTGTCGCCGCCGACGAAAACGATCCGCGCGCCGACACGCGGAATGCCGCCGATACGGCAGCCCCGCCGCCGTCGCCCGACGAAGCGGCGCGCAAGCCGGGTTGATCGCGATCGCCCGGGACAGGTAACCTGCCGCGCTCAACGCGCGGCAGGCTTCTTCACGCGCGCCGTGCGTTTCGCCGCGGGCGGTGCCGCCCCCGGCTTCGCCGCGCGCTTCGCGACGGCACCCTGCCCGCGCTTCGCAACGGCTTCCGAATCGGCGGCACCCGCATCGCGCTGCGCATGCCACTGCTCGAGCAGCACGCGGGTCTGGTCGGCAATCGTTTCGGTCACCAGCGCCGCGCGTTCGCCCTCGAACGCGTCCCATTCGAGCAACTGCAGCGCCGAACGCTGCGCGATGTGGAACACCGTAATCTGCCCGAACAGGCTCAGCGCGCGCAACCGCGTGACGGGATCGTCGGCCGGCCGGCCGGTGATGCGGCCGATCAGCTCGGCGCTCACGTCGTTGAGCGGCTTGCGCATGCGCGTCATCAGGATCTCGCTTGCGCTCGCCGGTTCCTGGCCGCCCTGCTCGCGCGCGAAGAACATCCGCTGGTTCATCGTCTTCGGCGCGGTGAACATCCGGTCCGACAGCGCGCGCAGCAGCCCGATGAACGCATCGATCAGTTCGTCGACGCTCGCGTGGGCCTCGAGCATCGCCCGCGCATGGCCGACCGCCGGCGCGAACACCGCCCAGCCGTGCTCCGCGATCGTCTCGACGCACGCGCGGTACACGCCTTCCTTGTTCTCGAAGTAGTACTGGAGCGCCGGCGCGTTCACGCCCGCCATCGCGGCGATCTCGCGCGTCGACGCGCCCGCGAACCCACGTTCGCCGAACAGTTCGATCGCCGCCTCGATGATCCGCTGGCGCGTCTCGTCGCCGCGCGCGTAGCCGCCCGCCGACGTGCGGCGCAGCTTCTTCGCTTCGTTCATGCCTTCCTCGTCATTCGATCGATCGACATTCTACTTGACACAATTTTACCAACTGGAATAATTCTTCCACTCGGAATAAATTGGATCCCGCATGTCGACGCCACAAGACCCGCCACAGAAAGCAGATCGTCAGGAAAACGGAACAATGCCGCGCAACCGGAACGGCGGAACGAAACGGCGCGTCCTGCTCGCGGTCGCCGTGCTCGCGGCCATCGGCGGCGCGGTGTGGCTCGGCCGCTGGTGGACGGTCGGACGTTTCATCGAAAGCACCAACGACGCGTATCTGCAGGCGGACAGCATGACCGCCGCACCGAAGGTGGCCGGCTACGTGACCGACGTCTATGTGCGCGACAACCAGCCCGTGAAGGCCGGCGATCCGCTCGTGCGGCTCGACGTCCGCCAGTACCAGGTGGCGCTCGCGCAGGCGCTGGCGACCGTCGACGCCCGTCGCGCCGATATCGCGCGCGCCGAAGCCGACATCAGCCAGCAGCACGCGAACCTCGAGCAGGCCGACGCGCAGGCGAAGGTGTCGCGCATCAACGCGCAGCACGCGAGCGACGAGTACACGCGCTACGCACCCCTCGCGGCGACGGGCGCCGAAACGCATGAACGCGTGGCCGACCTGAAGAGCACGCGCGATCAGGCGGCGGCGACGCTCGCCGCGAACAACGCGTCGATCGCCGCCGCCCGCACGCAGATCGCGTCGTTCACCGCGCAGCTCCAGCAGGCACGCGCGCAGCTCGAGGCTGCGCAGGCCAGCGCCGCACAGGCGCAACTCGACCTCGACAACACGATCGTGCGCAGCACGCTCGCGGGCCGCGTCGGCGATCGCACGGTGCGCGTCGGGCAATACGTGCAGCCCGGCACGCGCCTGCTGACCGTCGTGCCGGTCGACTCGATCTATCTCGTCGCGAACTTCAAGGAAACGCAGATCGGCAACATGCGCATCGGCCAACCCGTCGAGCTGCATGTCGATGCGCTGCCGGACGGCCCGCTGTCCGGCGTCGTCGACAGCTTCGCGCCCGGCACCGGTGCGCAGTTCGCGCTGCTGCCGCCCGAGAACGCGACCGGCAACTTCACGAAGATCGTCCAGCGCGTGCCGGTGCGCATCCGTCTCGCCGCGAACGCCCGCGCGCAGCGCATGCTGTTGCCCGGGCTGTCGGTGACGGTCGACGTCGATACGCGCTCCGCCCGCGACGAGCAGCATCATGGCTGATACGCCCGCCACGATGCCCGCGCCGCCGCACGAAGGCCGCGCGAGCGTGACCGACTGGATCGCGGTCGCGGCCGGCGCGCTCGGCGCGCTGATGGCGACGCTCGACATCTCGATCACGAACTCCGCGCTGCCGCAGATCCAGGGCGAAATCGGCGCGACCGGCACCGAAGGCACGTGGATCTCGACCGGCTACCTGATGTCGGAAATCGTGATGATCCCGCTCGCCGCCTGGCTCACGCGCGTGTTCGGGTTGCGCAATTTCCTGCTGACGAACTCCGCGCTGTTCATCGCGTTCTCGATGATGTGCGGCTGGTCGCACTCGCTGCCGATGATGATCGCCGGCCGGATCGGCCAGGGCTTCACGGGCGGCGCGCTGATCCCGACCGCGCAGACCATCATCCGCACGCGCCTGCCGCTGTCGCAGTTGCCGGTCGGGATGACGCTGTTCGGCCTGATCGTGCTGCTCGGGCCGCTGTTCGGCCCGGTGCTGGGCGGCTGGCTCGCGGAAAACGTGAACTGGAGCTGGTGCTTCTTCCTGAACCTGCCCGTGTGCCTGCTGCTGATGGCGCTGCTGGTGTTCGGGCTGCCGTCGGACCGGCCGCACTGGAGTGCGTTCTTCAACGCGGACTGGCTCGGCATCTTCGGTCTCGCGATCGGCCTCAGCTCGCTGACCGTCGTGCTCGAGGAAGGCCAGCGCGAACGCTGGTTCGAATCGCAGATGATCGTCACGCTGAGCATCGTGTCGTTCGTCGGGATGGTCCTGATCGCGCTGTCGCAACGCTTCGCGAAGCGGCCGATCATGCGGCTGTCGTTGATGCGCAACCCGCGCTACGCGAGCGTGATCGTGATCGTATCCGCGGTCGGCGCCGGGCTGTACGGCGTGTCCTACCTGCTGCCGCAGTTCCTCGCAATCGTCGCCGGCTACAACGCGGAACAGGCCGGCGCGATCATGCTGCTGTCGGGGCTGCCGGCCTTTCTCGTGATGCCGATCCTGCCGCGCCTGCTCGGCAAGGTGGATTTCCGCCTCCTCGTGATCACGGGGCTGCTGCTGTTCTGCCTGAGCTGCATGCTCGACATCAGCCTGACCGCGCAGAGCGTGGGCCATGATTTCGTGTGGTCGCAGCTGATTCGCGGTCTCGCGCAGATGCTCGCGATGATGCCGCTCAACCAGGCGTCGATGGCGGCCGTCGCGCGCGAAGACTCGGGCGATGCGGCCGGGCTCTACAACATGGCGCGCAACCTCGGCGGCTCGATCGGGCTCGCGATCATCGGCACCGTGATCGACCGGCGCACGACCTTCCATACGGCCGCGCTGCGCGAATCGGTGAGCGCGAACTCGCTGATCGGGCAGGATCGACTGTCGGCCTATACGGCCAACTGGTTCGCGCACACCGGCGATCTCGCGTATTCGAACCTGCGCGCGCTCGGCCAGTTGGCGCAGCAGATCCAGATCCAGGCCATCGTGATGACCTACTCCGAAACCTTCTACCTGCTGGGCCTCGCGCTGCTCGCCTGCGTGCCGCTCGCGCTGCTGCTGAGAACGCCGCGCGGGCCGCAACCGATGTCGTCCGGCCATTGACCCGTCATACGCGATGAAACCCCTCTCCCTGCCCCGCCGCCCCGCGCTCACCCTGTGCGCGGCCGCATGCCTGCTCGCCGGCTGCACGGTCGGCCCCGACTACCGCGGCGCGCCCGCCGCGCCGGATGCGCCGACCTTCGTGCGTGCGCCGGCCACCGGCGTCGACACCGCCGCGCCCGCACCGAGCGCGTGGTGGCACGCGCTGAACGATCGCCAGCTCGACGAGCTGATCATCGCCGCACTCGTGTACAACCCCGATCTGCACGCGGCGCAGGCCCGCTTGCGCGCGGCCCGCGCGCAGCTCTCGCAACAGCGCGCCGCGCAGATGCCGAAATCGTCGGCCACCGTCGCGGCCATCCGCATGCGGGAACCGGACGTCGGCGCGGCCGGCTCGCTGCTGCCGTCGAACGGCTCGGGCCAGTCGGGTGGCGCGTCGCCGTCGCTCGGCGGCTCGGGGCCGCTGCAACTCTATTCGGCAGGCTTCGACGCGACCTGGGAAATCGACCTGTTCGGCGGCACGCGCCGCGCGGTCGAAGCCGCGTCCGCCCAGGCCGAAGCGGTCGATGCCGATCTCGCCGACACGCAGGTGTCGATCGCGGCCGAAGTCGCGAATGCGTATGTCGACCTGCGCGACCAGCAGCAACGGCTGGCGTTGTCGCGACGCACCGCGCAATTGCAGCAGCAGATGCTCGACCTCACGCAGCAGCGCCGCGCACGCGGCGTCGCGGCCGATACGGACATCGAGCGCCTGACGACGCAGGTCGAGAACACGCGCGCGTCGCTGATCCCGCTCGATGCGCAGGTCACCGAGTCGCTCGACCGGCTCGCGATCCTGACGGGCCGCGCGCCGGGCGCGCTCGATGCGGCGCTGTCGACCCCGGACGCGGCCTTGCCGACGCTGCCCGCCAGCGTTGCGATCGGCGATCCGGCCACGCTGCTGAAACAGCGCCCCGATATTCGCGCGGCCGAGCGCCGGCTCGCGTCGAGCAATGCGCAGATCGGCGAGCATGTCGCCGACTATTTCCCGAAGGTGACGTTGCTCGGCGATCTCGGTTTCAGCGCGACCGACCCCGGCCACCTGTTCCGCAAGCAGAATTTCACGTGGGTCGGCGCGCCGTACCTGCAATGGAACATTCTCGACTTCGGACGCACGCGCGGCGCGGTGCGCGCGGCCGAAGCGTCGCGCGACGAAGCGGAAGCGAACTATCAGAAGGCCGTGCTCGGTGCATTGCAGGATGCCAACACCGCGTTGCAGCGTTACGGGCATCAGCGCGAGCACGTCGTCGCGTTGACGAAGGTGCAAACGTCGGCCGTGCATTCGCGCACGCTGATGGACCAGCGCTATCGCGCGGGCGTCGCGTCGATGATCGACCTGCTCGACACGCAACGGGAAGCGTTGTCCGCGCAGCAGAACGTGATCGCCGGGCAAGCCGAACTGATCAAGAATTACGTGTCGGTGCAGAAGAGCCTCGGGCTCGGATGGCAGGCAAGCGCCGGTTGACGGCGCCGACTCAAATCATGCACGACCGATGCATCATGCTCGTCGAAACAATTCCGCAACAACTCATTGCGCGCGCAACAATACTGCTTCGCTTCCCGCGCAACGAACGGTTCGCGCCGCCTCGACGCCGCGACTATCGAAAACATATCGAATATCAATTAGCCAATCGTCTGACGATCTCTTCTAATTCAGTCGGCTTCCCCACCACCGATCGGATTCAAGGAGTTCCATCGTCATGTCCTCATCTTCCCCTCGCGTGCTACGGCACGCAGTCGCCGCAATCTGCGTGGCACTCTCCGCTTCGCCGTACGCCGCCGAACTCACGCGCGACACCGGCGCGCCCGTCGGCGACAACCAGAATTCGCAGACGGCCGGCCCCGCCGGCCCGGTGCTGCTGCAAGACTCCGCGCTCATCGAGAAGCTGCAGCGCTTCGATCGCGAGCGCATTCCGGAGCGCGTCGTGCATGCGCGCGGCACCGGTGCATTCGGCGAGTTCGTGCCGAGCGCCGACATCTCCGACCTGACGAAAGCGAAAGTCTTCACGCCGGGCACCCGCACGCCGGTGTTCGTGCGCTTCTCCACCGTGATGGGCTATCGCGGCTCGCCCGAACAGGCGCGCGACCCGCGCGGCTTCGCGGTGAAGTTCTATACGCAACAGGGCAACTGGGACATGGTCGGCATCAACTGGCCGGTGTTCTTCATTCGCGACGGCATCAAGTTCCCCGACTTCGTGCACGCGAACAAACCGAGCGCCGTGACCGGCGTGCAGGACCCGAACCTCGCGTTCGACTTCTTCGCGCACACGCCCGAAGCGACCCACATGCTGACGAGGCTGTACACGGACGAGGGCATGCCCGATTCGTATCGCCACATGGACGGCTTCGCGGTGCATGCGTTCAAGTTCGTCAATGCGCAAGGCGACGTGCATTACGTGAAGTTCCACTGGAAGAGCCGGCAAGGGGTGCACGGCCTGCGTCCGCAAGAGATCGCCGCATCGATCGGCCGCGACTGGAACATGATGACGAACGACCTGTACGGCGCGCTGAAACAGGGCGATTTCCCGAAGTGGGACCTGTACGTGCAGGTGCTCACGCCGAAGGACCTGAGCCGCTTCGACTTCGACGCGCTCGACGATACGAAGGTCTGGACCGGCGTGCCTGAACGCAAGATCGGCACGATGACGCTCGATCGCGTGCCCGACAACTACTTCCAGTCGACCGAGGAATCGGCGTTCGCGCCGTCGCGGCTCGTGCCGGGGATCGAGCCGTCCGAGGACCGGATGCTGCAGGACCGCCTGTTCGCATACGCCGACACGCAGATGTACCGGCTCGGCGCGAACTACATGGATCTGCCGATCAATCGCCCCGTCGTGCCGGTGGTCAACAACAACCAGGACGGCAAGATGAATGCCGGCGACCGCAAGGGCGAGGTGAACTACGAACCGTCGACGCTGAACGAACTCGCGCAGGACCCGCAGTACAAATCGGTCCGCATGGCGCTCGACGGCACGACGCAGCAGGAAGCGATCCGCAAGAAGCTGCCGTTCCGTCAGGCGGGCGAGTACTACCGCAGCCTGTCGCAGCAGGACAAGGACGACCTCGTCACCGCGCTGTCCGGCGACCTCGGCCAGGTGAAGAACGCGCAGAACCAGTACGCGATGCTGTCGTACTTCTACAAGGCCGACGCCGATTACGGTACGCGTCTCGCGCAGGCCGTTCACGCGAACGTCCAGCAAGTGCAGTCGCTCGCGGCGAAGCTGAGCGACAACTGATCCTCGCGGCTCGGGCCGTTGCCGACGTGCGCGCTCGCGCCGCGCACGTCGGCCCGGCCACTTCATCAGGACACCCTCATGCGATTCGAACGCTTCCCCCACGCGATCCGCGCGGCCGCGGCGGCGCTCGCGCTGGCCGCGCTCGCCGGCTGCGCGCACCTGCCCGACCGGCCAACCTACGGCAAGGCCGACCCTGCCGCGCTACGCCGCTATGACGACGACTGGTTCGACGCCGCGCGCGTCGGCCGCGTCGACATCCTGCGCGCGTTGCACGACGCCGGCTATCCGGTCGACGCCACCGACGGCCACGGCTATACGGCCGTGATCCTCGCGGCATACGACGGCCAGCCCGCGGCGCTCGACTACCTTTTATCGGCCGGCGCCAATGCGTGCACGGGCGATCGTCACGGCAATACGGCGCTGATGGGCGCCCTCTTCAAGAATGAACCCGACATCGCGCGGCGCCTGATCGACACGCACTGCCCGATCGACCAGACGAACGGCGCCGGCGAAACCGCACTGGGGTTCGCGACGCTGTTCAACCGCTTCGAGCTGATTCCGCTGCTCGTCGCGCATGGCGCGAATCCGAACCATGTCGACCGGCGCGGCCAGTCGTTGCTTCAACTCGCGCTGACGCACGACAACGCGTATGCCGTGGACGCACTGCGGGAGGCGGGCGCCAAACGGTAGCGCGACTACGAATCAACCGTCTGAACAATGCGGATGCACCGTGCTATCGTGCCGTGGGTTTCATCGCACGGAGACAGGAAAATGCTGAATCGCTTCGCCATTGTTCTGGTTGCCGCCGGCGTGGCAACCAGTCTCGCGGCAACCGCCGCGAGCCCCCAACCGGACAGCGCCAATTCGTATCGCCAGTTGCGCACGCGGCTCTTTGCCGGCGTGACGGTCACCGCGATCTTTTCGCCGAACCAGTGCCAGAACGCGCAGCAGGCAGGCACCCAGGCAGCGGCGCCCACCGTGTCGGGCGGCTTCGCGATACGCGACTTCATGGAAGTCGGCGGCAATACGCTCGCGTTCGCCAACCAGCACCTCACCGTCCAGCCAAGCGGCGCGACCGTCCTCGAACTGATCCAGTACCGCGTGATGCAGGATGAAAGCGCGACGGTGACGGTCCGCTCGCTGTCGCCGACCACGTACCAGCCGGTCGCGCCCGCGCAGGTTTTCCAGTGCACGCTCGGCGACGGTCTTCGTTTCGCCTACGCGTGGCGAGATCGCGACTGACGCAAGGACTTCGTAGTGGACGCCGGCATCCGCGCCGAAACATCAGGACGACTACGAAATTGGGTTGACGTACGGAACAGGCAAACCGTCCCGTGCGTCGCTCGTGCAGGGCTCGGATTCAGAAAAACTCGTCGAGCAGACGATAGAAAGCGATCCGCTCCGGATCGGGACGTTCGATCCCGTACCGCACGAAGAAAGGCGCGACCCATTCGCTGCCCAGGTCCGCTTCGATATCGCGCGATGCCAGCGCCAGATCCTGATAGCGATCGGCCACGCCCAGGCGCCCGCAATCGATGAAGCCGGAGAAGCGGCCGTCGTCGACCATGAAGTTCGGCAGACACGCGTCGCCGTGCGTGACGACCCCGTCCTCGATCGCCGGCCGTTGCGCCAGTAACCTCGCGAACATCGTGTCGAGCGGCACGCCCGTATTCGCATCATCGAGGTTGTCCTCGTCGACGAGCCCTGCGTCGATCCGTGCCTGGGCGCGCGCGATTCGACGCGCCGCGCCGTGATCGAACGGGCATGTGGCCGGATCGAGCCGATGCAGCGCACGCAGCGCGTCGGCGACGATCGTCACTTTCGTCCGGCGCAAGTGACGCGACGGCGAGGTTGTCGCCGCGCACCGCGCTCAGCAGCAGCCACTCGCGCCCCGCCGCCGACGCGACGTCGAGCACCCGCGCACCCGGCACGCCCGTCGTCGCCAGCCAGCGCAGCCGCACCGCCTCGTCCGGCAATTCGCCGAGCGGCCCCGCCGGCTCGGTTTTGACGAACCGGCGCGAGCCGTCGCGCGCATCGAGCCGGAACACCGCGGCATCCGACTGGCCGTCCGTCTGTCGCGTCCATCGGCAGCCGGCCAGCGTGGCCTGCCACGTCGTAGGCATGTCGTTGATGAGCGGGTCGTTATCGGTCACGGCGAACTCGATCCTCGTTGACGGGGCCGGCACGCAATGTGCCGGCAACACCGCGCGCATGATACAGCGCCGCCCAATTCATCAGACCATCCCCCCCCTCGCCGACGTCCGCATTTCGTCTCCTTTCGCCGGCTCCATCGAATCTCCATCTTTCCGCATCAAAGACGCCAACTAATCCACGCACACTCCGCCCCGTCAAAGCAGGCAGTGGGCTGCCTGCGCTTCCTGGAGTCGCTATGAAGAACCAAAAACGATGCTGCTACGGCGCCGTATGCGCGCTGGTGGCGGCAATGCTGGCGGGTTGCGGGCCGTCCGAACAGCCGGCCGCCGCGCCGGCCACCCCGGTGGCGGCCATGACCGTGGCCGCCACGCGCGTCGACGTGACGGAGGACCTGCCGGGCCGCGTCGCGGCCGTGCGGGTCGCCGAGATCCGGCCGCAGGTGAGCGGCATCGTGCAACGCCGGCTGTTCGAACAAGGCACCGAAGTGCGCGTGGGCCAGCCGCTGTTCCAGATCAATCCGGCGCCGTTCAAGGCCGAGATGGACACGGCCGCCGCGTCGCTGCAGCGCGCGCAGGCGGCGCTCGAACGCGCGAAGGTGCAGACCGCGCGCTTCAAGCCGCTCGTCGAGGCCGATGCGATCAGCCGCCAGGTGTACGACGACGCCGTCTCGCAACGCGACCAGGCCGCGGCCGACGTCGCGCAGGCCCGCGCGACGCTCGCGCGCCGCCAGCTCGACCTGAAGTTCGCGACGGTGGAAGCGCCGATCGCCGGCCGCATCGACCAGGCGCTCGTGACCGAAGGCGCGCTGGTATCGAGCAGCGACAGCCAGCCGATGGCGCGCATCCAACAGATCGACCAGGTCTACGTGGACGTGCGTCAACCGGCCGCGTCGCTCGACGCGCTGCGCGGCGCGCTTGCCGCTCAACCGCAAGCGTCGGACAGCAACGGCCTGCCGGTCGACGTGCTGCGCGACGACGACACGCGCTACGACGTCAAGGGCCGCATGCTGTTCTCCGGCGTCAACGTCGATCCGGGCACCGGGGACGTGCTGCTGCGCGTGCTGGTCGACAACCCGAAACGCCAGCTGCTGCCGGGCATGTACGTGCGTGCCCGCATTCCGCGCGCGCACTACGCCAACGCCGTGATGGTGCCGCAACAGGCGATCGTGCGCGCCGGCGGCAAGCCGCAGGTGTGGGTGCTCGACGCAAAGGGTATGGCTCACCTGAAGGCGGTCGAGGTCGGCGAACTGACGAACCGCAGCTATCGCATCAAGTCGGGCCTGCAGGCCGGCCAGAAGATCGTCGTCGAAGGCATGGAACGCCTGACCGACGGCGCGCCGGCCGCCGCAACCGACTGGAAGTCGCCTGACGCGGCCGCCATCGCGTCCGCGCACTGAGTCACGAGGAGCCTCCAGTCATGGCTGAATTCTTTATCCGCCGCCCGGTGTTTGCGTGGGTGATCGCGCTCTTCATCATCCTGACCGGGCTGATCGCGATCCCGCAACTGCCGGTCGCGCGCTACCCGTCGGTCGCGCCGCCGTCCGTCACGATCACCGCGAACTACCCGGGCGCCACGCCGCAGACGATGAACGACGGCGTGCTGAGCCTCATCGAGCGCGAATTGTCCGGCGTCAAGAACCTGCTGTACTTCGAATCGTCGGCCGACACGTCCGGCAGCGCGCAGATCACCGTCACGTTCAAGCCGGGCACCAATCCGGAGATGGCGCAGGTCGACGTGCAGAACAAGATCAAGTCGGTCGAGCCGCGCCTGCCCGCCGCCGTGCGCCAGAACGGGCTGATCGTCGAATCCGCGTCGTCCGGCTTCCTGATGATCGTCAGCCTGCGCTCCGACAACGGCCGCTTCGACGAAGGCGCGCTCGCCGACTACATGGCGCGCAGCGTGTCCGAGGAACTGCGGCGCATCGACGGCGTCGGCCGTGTGCTGCAGTTCGGCTCCGAACGCGCGATGCGCATCTGGGTCGATCCGCAGAAGCTGATCAATTTCGGCCTGTCGATGAGCGATCTGACGACCGCGATCGGCCAGCAGAACGTGCAGATCGCACCGGGCAGCCTCGGTGCGCTGCCCGCGCTGCCGGGCCAGCGCGTGACCGTGCCGCTCACCGCGCAAGGTCAGCTCGCGACGTCGGAAGAATTCGCGAAGGTCGTGCTGCGCGCGAACGCGGACGGCTCGAAGGTCGTGCTCGGCGACGTCGCCCGCGTCGAACTCGGCTCGCAAAACTACACGTTCGTGAGCCGCGAGAACAACAAGCCGGCCACTCTCGCCGGCGTGCAGCTCGCGCCGGGCGCCAACGCGGTGAAGACGGCGGACGCGATCCGCGCGCGCATGGCCGAACTGAGCAAGTCGATGCCGTCGGGCATGAGCTACTCGATCCCGCTCGACACGTCGCCGTTCGTGAAGATCTCGATCGAGAAAGTGCTGCACACGCTGCTCGAAGCGATGGTGCTCGTGTTCCTCGTGATGTACCTGTTCCTGCAGAACGTGCGCTATACGCTGATCCCGGCCATCGTCGCGCCGGTCGCGATGCTCGGCACGTTCACGGTGATGCTGCTGACCGGCTTCTCGATCAACGTGCTGACGATGTTCGGCATGGTGCTTGCGATCGGCATCATCGTCGACGATGCGATCGTCGTCGTCGAGAACGTCGAACGCCTGATGGCCGAGGAAGGACTGTCGCCGAAGGACGCGACGTCGAAGGCGATGAAGGAGATCACCGGCGCGATCGTCGGCGTCACGCTGGTGCTGACCGCGGTGTTCCTGCCGATGGCGATGGCGAGCGGCTCGGTCGGCGTGATCTACAAGCAGTTCACGCTGTCGATGGCCGTGTCGATCCTGTTCTCCGCGCTGCTGGCGCTGACGCTCACGCCGGCCCTGTGCGCGACGATGCTCAAGCCGCTCGCACCGGGCCATCACGAGAAGCGCGGCTTCTTCGGCTGGTTCAACCGCCGCTTCGACCGCCTGACGAAATGGTACGAGACGCGCGTCGGCCGCCTGGTCGGCCGCACGGGCCGCGTGATGCTGGTGTTCGTCGCGATTTCGGGCGCACTGGTGCTCGGTTTCCGCAGCCTGCCGTCGTCGTTCCTGCCGGACGAAGACCAGGGCTACTTCATCACCAGCTTTCTGCTGCCCGCGGACGCTACCGCCGAGCGTACGCACGACGTGGTCAAAACGCTGGAGAAGCATCTTGCTTCACGTCCGGCAATCCAGTCGAGCATTTCCGTGATCGGCTACGGCTTCTCGGGCCAGGGTCCGAACGCGGCGATCAACTGGTCCGTGATGAAGGACTGGAAGAACCGCGGCGGCGCATCGACCCTCGAGGAAGGCATGCTCGCGCAGCAAGCGATGGCCGGCGTGACCGAAGGCACGGTGATGAGCCTGCTGCCGCCGGCCATCGACGAACTCGGCAACAGCTCGGGCTTCTCGATGCGCCTGGAAGACCGCGCCAACCAGGGCACGGCGGCGCTCAAGGCGGCCGAAGCGAAGCTGCTCGAACTCGCCGCGCAAAGCAAGGTCGTGACCGGCGTGTACCCCGACAGTCTGCCGGCCGGCACGAGCATTCGCCTCGAGATCGACCGCGCGAAGGCGCAGGCGCTCGGCGTGTCGTTCACGACGCTCAGCGACACGCTGTCGACCGCGATGGGATCGACCTACGTGAACGACTTCCCGAACGCGGGCCGCATGCAGCAGGTGATCATCCAGGCCGACGCGCCGGCACGCATGCAGATCGACAACGTGATGAAGCTGTACGTGCGCAACGCGGCCGGCGGCATGGTGCCGCTGTCCGAGGTGGTGCGCCCCGTGTGGACCGACACGCCGCTGCAGATGGTGCGCTTCAAGGGCTATCCGTCCGCGCGCATTTCCGGCAACGCGGCGCCCGGCCAGTCGAGCGGCGCGGCGATGGCCGAGATGGAACGGCTCGCCGCGCAACTGCCGCCGGGCTTCGCGGTCGAGTGGACCGGCCAGTCGCTGCAGGAACGCCAGTCGGCGTCGCAGGCGCCGATGCTGATGGTGCTGTCGATGATCGTCGTGTTCCTGGTGCTCGCCGCGCTGTACGAAAGCTGGTCGATCCCGCTGTCGGTGATGCTGGTGGTGCCGCTCGGCCTGATCGGCGCGATCGGTGCGGTGCTGCTGCGCGGGATGCCGAACGACGTGTTCTTCAAGGTCGGGATGATCACCGTGATCGGCCTGTCCGCGAAGAACGCGATCCTGATCGTCGAGTTCGCGAAGCAGTTGCGCGAGGAAGGCAGGGGGTTGATCGAAGCGGCCGTGCAGGCGTCGAAGCTGCGCCTGCGCCCGATCCTGATGACCTCGCTCGCGTTCGGCCTCGGCGTCGTGCCGCTGATGATCGCGACCGGCGCCAGCGCCGAGACGCAGCACGCGATCGGCACCGGCGTGTTCGGCGGCATGGTGACCGCCACGGTGCTGGCCATTTTCTTCGTCCCTGTTTTCTTTGTGTTCGTGATGAGTATCCAGGAGCGCATCGGCGCATGGCGGGCGTCCCGCACGCAGCCGGCCACCCCGACTCACGGACAGGAAGGTTGATGCCATGCGATTGCTTGTTCTTCCCCTCGTCCTCGCACTGTCGGCCTGCTCGCTCGCGCCGACGCTGGTCAAACCGTCGATGCCGGTGCCGACGGCCTACACGGCCGCCGCTGCCGCCGATCTCGACGCGAACGCCGCCGACCTCGGCTGGCGCACGATGTTCGGCGACCGCCGCCTGCAACGCCTGATCGAGCTCGCGCTCGAGAACAACCGCGACCTGCGCGTGGCGGCGCTGAACGTGGAAGCCGCCGAAGCGCAGTACGGCATCCAGCGTTCCGCGCGCCTGCCGTCGATCGGCGCCGGCGCGAACTTCACGCGCCAGCGTACGTCGGACGACACGCAGTCGAATCCGCCGCTGTTCGGCGCAACGCAGAACCAGTACGGCGTCAACGTCGGCATCAGCGCGTTCGAGATCGACCTGTTCGGCCGCGTGAAATCGCAGTCGGATGCCGCGTTCGCGCGCTACGTCGCGACCGACCACGGCCGCCGCGCGGTGCAGATCTCGCTCGTCGGCGGCGTGGCGGATGCGTACTTCGCCGAGCGCCTCGCGCACGAGCAACGCCAGTTGTCCGAGCGCACGCTCGCCGACTGGCGGCAGTCGCTCGATCTCGCGCGCCGCCTGAAGGAAGCGCACCAGGCGAGCGGTGTCGACATCGCGCAGGCCGAAGGCCAGGTCGCGAGCGCGACGGCCGATCTCGAAGCGCGCACGCGCGCCGTCGAGCAGGCACGCAATGCCCTGCGCCTGCTGGTCGGCACCGAGCTGCCGAAGGATCTGCCCGAGCCGCTGCCGCTCCAGCAGCAACCGGTGATGACGCAACTGCCGGCCGGCCTGCCGTCCGAGCTGCTGTTCCGTCGGCCGGATATCCGGCAGGCCGAACAGAACCTCGTCGCCGCGAATGCGGACATCGGCGCCGCGCGCGCCGCATTCTTCCCGCGCCTGTCGCTGACGTCGTCGATCGGCTTCCTCAGCCCCGCGATGGGCAGTCTGTTCGACGGCGGCCAGCGCGTATGGAGCTTCGCGCCGCAGGTCACGGTGCCGATCTTCCAGGGCGGCCGGCTGCGCGCCGAGCTGCGCCTCGCGGAAGTGCGCAAGTCCAGCGCGATCGCCGAATACGAACGCGCGATCCAGGCCGCGTTCCGCGAAGTGGCCGACGGCATCGCCGGGCGCGAAACCTTCGGCCGCCAGATCGACGCGCAAACGCGCATGGTCGGCTCGGCCGAACGCCGCACCGACCTGTCGAACCTGCGTTATCGCGCGGGCGTCGAGGGACGGCTGGAGTTGCTCGATTCGCAGCGGCAGCTCTATGCGGCACGACAGGCGCTGCTGGACCTGCGCCGCAGCGAGCTCGGCAATGCCGTCGCGCTGTACAAGGCGCTCGGCGGCGGCCTGACGGACAAGGACGTCGCACCGTCGCAGCGCGTGGTGCGGAACTGAGCGAACGGCGCCGTTCCGTCCCGCGCGGCACCGTGACGGAACGGCGTGATCCGGCCCGGCGACGGGCCGCCCCGATGGTTCGACATCGCACGGCACACTCCATGACGAATTCCCTGATACTGATTGCAGAAGACGAGCCCGACATCTCGGACATTCTCGATGCCTACCTGAAGCACGACGGCTTTCGCACCTATCGCGTCGCCGACGGGCAAGCGGTGCTCGACATGCAACCGCACCTGAAACCCGACCTGATCCTGCTCGACGTGAAGATGCCGCGGAAGAACGGCTGGGACGTGCTCGCCGAGCTGCGACGGCGCGACAACACGCCCATCGTCGTCGTCACCGCGTTCGATCGCGATCTCGACCGGCTGCAGGCGCTGCACGCCGGCGCGGACGACTACATCGTCAAGCCGTTCAACCCGGCCGAGGTCGTCGCGCGATTGCGCGCGATCCTGCGCCGGTCGGCCGCGCCGCCGACCATGCGGATGCTGCGCGTCGGCGACCTCGAGATCGACACCGACAGCTATCTGGCCCGCGTGCGCACGGCCGGCACCGAGGTGCCGATCACGCTGACGCTGACGGAGTTCCGGCTGCTCGCGCACATGGCGAGATCGCCGAGCCGCGTGTTCACGCGCGGCGAATTGCTCGATGCGTGCATGGCCGACGTCAGTGCGCTGGAGCGCACGGTCGACAGCCACATCTGCAGGCTGCGCAAGAAGCTCGAACAGGCCGGCGCGCCGGGCATGCCCGAGGTGATGCGCGGCGTCGGCTACCGACTGCGGGGCGTGCAGTGACGCTGCCGGCAAGACCCGGCCGGCACATCGGGCGGGCGATCGGCACGGGCGCGCTCGTCGTCGTGCTGCTCGCCTGCACCGTCGCGTGCTTCGTGTACGCCGTGCCTACGCTGGCCGCGTTGCCGCACGACGCGACCGCCGGCGCGATGATCCGCAGTGCGTCCCCTTACCTGGTGCCGGCGACGGTGCTGTTCGTCTGCCTGCTGGCCGCGGCATTCGACCTGGTCAGGTCGATCCGCCGGATGCTCGCGACGCTCGACGCCATGGCGGATACCGCCGGCCGGATCGTCGCCGGCGATCCGTCGGCGCGCATCATTTCCCGCGACGGCTGCCCGGCCGACGTGGCTCGCTTCATCGAGCACTTCAATGCGATGACTCATGCAATGAAACGTACGAATCCATCCGATGCGACGGTCACCGTCGCCAGCAGCAGTCGCGTCACGCGCACCCGGCTCGCCGAACTCGAAACCCGGCTCGACGCCATCAGGACGCTCGCCACCGATGCGGATGCTGCGTCGCGCGACGCGCTGCTTCAGCATGTCGATGCGCTGTTCCGGTTCGTCGACGACCTTCAGTTAGCCGAACGAGAGGCTGCGGCCATTCGAGTATTTCCTCGATAACGGCCGGCCGTTTCGAAACACATCGGAAATGATCGGCGAGTCGTTTTCGGCATTACCTGCATCGCGGGTTTTGAACATTACAAAACACCGCCAATCTTTTCAAAATCATTTCGGTTTATTCGATTTAATTTAGTTTCATATAATCAAAAAAAGTTTGACATCGCGCTTTCGTTCTTGATACCGTCCGATGCAAGCAATCCGACGGATTGCCTGCCACGCAAACGATTCCGCTCCACGTTTTTTCGCTTCCGCTGCACCGAAGTACGCGCCGTCGAATGATTCGTTCGCACGCCGGCGCGTGCCGCATCCCGATGCATTTCACTGGACGGCTGCCACCGGCAGCGGGCCGAAGGATCGAATCAAATGAGCAGGACAACGAAGCTGTTGCTCTAGCAACCCCGCCCGCGCCGGATCCGGCGCGACTGCCCCGCCTCGCGGCGCAGCCTTTCCGTTACCGCGTTTTCCGTATTTCGCCCCCGGAGACAAACCGCTTTCCGGATCGGGCGAAAGGCCCTGTCGCGTCCGTGCCATCCGCCCGCATGCGGCAGAAAGCGGCGGTGCATGACCCGCACCGCTGTCGACCGTTGTTGTTGGTGCCGTTCGATGTTCAACCGGAGGGGTAATTCAAATGAATCAGGTTGCAAACAAGAAACACAAGCACATTCGCCTCGTCAAACTCGCATTCGCCGCCGCGGCAGCCGCTTCGTTCGGCATGGCGACCGCCCATGCCGCGCCCGCGGCCGGCTGGACGGAAACGCGTACCAAGGGCTTCCTGCCGCTCGTGCAGCAAAACGAAGCCGGTACGGCCGGCGCGCCCGCCGCCAGCACCGCCGCCGCTGCCATCGACATGGCACCGGGCGAATCGGTGGACATCGTGCTCGGGCTGAACCTGCGCAACGAAGCCCAGCTCGACCAGTACCTGCGCGACCTGCATACGCCGGGCTCGCCGCACTACCGGCAGTTCCTCACGCCCGCGCAATTCGCCGCGCAATATGCGCCGACCGACCAGCAGGTCGCCTCCGTCGTCGCCCATCTGCGCAAGGCAGGCTTCGTGAACATCGTGGTCGCGCCGAACCGGCTGCTGGTCTCCGCGTCCGGCACCGCGGCAACCGTCCAGTCCGCGTTCCGCACCACCCTCAAGCGCTTCACGCGCAACGGCCGCAGCGTCTATGCGAACACCGACGCCGCGCAAGTGCCGAACGCGATCGGCAACATCGTCGGCGCGGTGCTGGGCCTGCAGAACGTCGAGTTGATGCATACGGGCGCGGGCAGCAAGCCGCAAGGCAACACCAGCAACCTGACGATCCCCGCCGGCGCGTCGGCGGTGCCGCACAACCCGACCGAGTTCTCGTCGATCTACGGCGGCGACGGCACGCCGACGGCGTCGCAAACCACGGTCGGCATCATCTCCGAAGGCGACCTGTCGCAGACGGTGAGCGACCTCAATACGTTCGCCGCGAACAACGGCCTCGGCACGATCAGCAGCAGCATCGTGAAGACGGGCCCGTCCGGCAGCTCGTACACCGACACCGACGGCACCGTCGAATGGAACCTCGACAGCCAGTCGATCGTCGGCGCGGCCGGCGGCAGCGTGAAGCAGGTCGTGTTCTACACCGCGCCGTCGATGACGCTCACCGCGATCACGGCCGCGTACAACAAGGCCGTGACCGACAACGTCGCGAAGGTGATCAACGTGTCGCTCGGCGTGTGCGAATCGTCCGCGTACAGCACCGGCTCGCAGGCGACCGACGACACCATCTTCAAGCAGGCGGTCGCGCAAGGGCAGACCTTCTCCGTTTCCGCCGGCGACCACGGCGCGTACGAATGCGCGAGCGGCACGCCGTCGCGCTCGACCTACACGGTGAGCGAGCCGGCCACGTCGCCGTACGTGATCGCGGTAGGCGGCACGACGCTGTTCACCAACACGTCGACCAACGCGTACAACAGCGAAATCGTGTGGAACGACCCGAGCTGGCAGCCGGGCACCGTGTGGTCGACGGGCGGCGGATACAGCAAGTACGAAGCCGCGCCGACTTGGCAGTCGTCGACCCTCACCGGTTCGACCAAGCGCGCGCTGCCCGACGTCGGCTTCGACGCCGACCTGCGCACCGGTGCGATTCTCGTCGTGAACGGCCAGACGTCCGACACGCTGTGGGGGTCGGGCTACCTGAACAACGAAGGCGGCACGAGCCTCGCCGCACCGATCTTCACGGGCATCTGGGCGCGGCTGCAGTCGGCCAACAACAATGCGCTCGGGTTCCCCGCGTCGAGCATCTACAAGTACTTCCCGACCAACGCGGCGCTGCTGCACGACGTCACGTCCGGCAACAACGGCAGCGGCACTTACGGCTACAAGGCGAAGGCCGGCTGGGATGCGACGACGGGCTTCGGCAGCGTGAACATCTCGAAGCTGAACGCGTTCATCCAGAGCACGTCGGATTTCGCGCGTTGACGGGTCGTTGACCGAACCGGTTGCGTGAGCAGGCGCGCGACGTCTCTCACGCAACCGCGTCCGGCCACCCGCGAAGGCTGCGAAGCCGTCGCGGGTTTTCCGCATGCCGCGCCGTCTCGCCGCTCCGATGCAAGCCTCGCCGTGCCGCTCAATCGGCCCAGTTCCGGACGTAGTCCGGCACCGCCACGTTGCCGTCCGCATGGACCGGTGCGCCGCGTGTCGTCTTCAGCGGCAGGATCCCGGCCCAGACCGCCAGCCCGAGATCCTCGTCCTTGTCGGACGGCAGCGAATCGCTGATTTTCACGGCCGCTTCCGCCATCGAAATCCGCAGCACGCGGGTCGCGTCGAGTTCCTTCGAATTGCCCGGCCGCGCTTCATGCTTGCGGCCCGGCGCGATCTTGTCCATCAACGCATCCAGCGCGGCGCGTTTTTCCGCACTGCTGTCGATCACGTCGAACTGCCCGTAGATCACCGCGGATCGATAATTCATCGAATGGTTGAAGGCCGAGCGGGCCAGCACGAGGCCGTCCAGCAGCGTCATCGCGACACAAGCCTGCGCGCCGGCCGACAGTGCCTTGATCATCCGGCTGCCGTTGGAGCCGTGGATATAGAGCGCGTCGCCCCTTCTCCAGTGCGCGGTCGGGATGCAGTGCGTGTTCTGCCCGTCGCCGAACGCGATGTGACAGACGTACGCGTCGTCCACGATGTGGTGGAGCATCGTGCGATCGTGGCTCGCCAGTTCGGGCAGGCGACGAATGGTCGTACGCGAGGTGGAAGAGAGCGTGGTCTGGTCGTTCATATATCTGTACTGCGAAATTAATCGTATCGGCATCGTGCCGACTCCATGCCCGAGGCGCGATCGGGCCGCCCGTCGACAGTCGCCGGCCGAATCGAGCAAAATACGCGCGTACCGCAAGTCGCGCCGTCACTCAAAATCCGCGTGTACCGGCCTGCCCCGCGAGAACGTGAACGATACGATGCGCGCGGCGTCTTCGAAAGAACCAGCACAAGGAAAATTTCTGGAACCAGCCCATGGATCTCGCGCTGCTCATCTCGTCGCTTGCCGGACAGGACGGCGCGACCACGCATAGTCGGCAGGAAGCCCTCTACCGGAGCCTGCGCAGCATGCTGCTGGACGGACACCTGCCGCCCGGCACGCGGCTCGCGTCGACGCGCGTGCTCGCGGCCGAGCTGGGCGTCGCGCGCAATTCCGCGGTCTATGCGTACGAGCGCCTGGCCGAGGAAGGCTTCGTGGCCGCCACGCGCAACGGCACGATCACGCGATGGGACGGCCGCACCCACCCGAGCGCCGGCCATGAAGACGGCTCCGCACCGGTCCGCCTGTCGGCGCGCGTGCACGGGCTGGAAAATGCCGATCCCGAGCCCGAGCGCATGCTGCCGTTCGTTCCCGGCCTGCCGTCGCTCGACGAATTTCCGGTTGCCCAGTGGCGTCGTTGCATCGAGCGCGCATGGAAGACCATCACGCCGGCCCGGCTCGCGTACGGACCGGTCGAAGGGCTGCCCGAGCTTCGACGCGCGGTGGCCGCGTACATTCGCGTCTCGCGCGGCGTGCGCTGCGACACGGGCCAGGTATTCATCACCGACGGCACGCAGAGCAGCCTCGAATTGTGCGCGCGCATGCTCGCGAATCCCGGCGAAAACGGCTGGCTCGAGAACCCGTGCTACAACGGCGCGAGGACCGCGTTCCGCTCGACCGGCCTGAATCTCGTGCCGATCGAGGTCGATCGCGACGGCATGGCGCCGACCGACGAGCAGTGGCGCACTCGCCCGCCCCGGCTGATCTATGCGACGCCGTCGCACCAGTACCCGCTCGGCGCGCTGATGAGCCCCGGGCGGCGCACGGCGCTCGTCGAGCGCGCCCGCGCCTGCGGCGCGTGGATCATCGAGGACGACTACGACAGCGAATTCCGTCACGGCGGCCAGCCGCTGCCCGCGATCCAGGGCCTGCATGCCGACGCGCCGGTGTGCTATCTCGGCACGTTCAGCAAGACGATGTTTCCGGCCCTTCGGCTCGGCTTCATGGTGGTGCCGCCGGTGCTGGTCGACCGCTTCACGAGAACGCTGCGCGAACTGGTCCATCGCGGCCATTCGGCCGACCAGCTGGCGATGGCAGAATTCATCGATACCGGCCTCTTTGCGCGGCACCTGCGGAAGATGCGGGCGCGCTACGCGGACCGGCGCAGCCGCCTCGAAGCGGCACTCGCGCGCCATCTCGGCACGTCGCTGAGCGTGCGGGAAAGCCCGGGCGGCATGCATCTCTCCACGGATCTCGCCGCGCCGCTGCACGATACCGACGTCGCGCGGGCGGCAGCCGCGGAAGGCTTGCTGCTGCAACCGCTGAGCAGCTACTGCATCGGCGACGGCCGCCGCGGCGACGGCCGCCGGTACAACGGCTTCGTGCTCGGCTATTCAGGCCTGAGCGACGCGACGATCGAGACAGCGGCGATGCAGTTCGCGGCCGTCATCGACCGGCACCGCCGCGCGCGGCGCTGAATGTCGCTCACAGTTGCGATTCGATCGGAAACAGCCCGAGAAACCACACTTCCATCCGCCGCGCGGCGGACACCTCCGGCTCGTGATCGATCTCGGTGACCTTCCCGCCATCGGTCTGAATCCACTTCAATCGCCCTTTGCCGGCCGGATCGGTTCTCGGCTCGACACGCCAGGCGATCTGGTCGAGTCGCCCTTCCAGGTCGTTGGCGACCTGCGATGCAATCGCCGGGCTCTCGCAGTAAACGCCGATTTCCGTATTGAGGTTCAACGAGCGCGGATCGAGATTCATCGACCCGATGAAGATGCTCTTGTGATCGAACACGTAGGTCTTCGCATGCAGCGACGCGCGCGACGAGCCGATGATGACCTGCTTCGAAATGCTCTTGTCGCCCGATGGCCGGCGCTCGTAAAGCCGCACGCCCGCATTCACCAGATCGCTTCGATAGCGCCGGTAGCCGGCATGCACGGCCGCCACGTCGGTCGACGCGAGCGAATTGGTCAGCACCGTCACGCGCACGCCGCGCGCCGTCAGCGCGCGCAGCCGCTCGACGACGTCCTTGCCCGGCACGAAATACGGCGACACGATCAGCAGGTCGTGCTGCGGCTGCAACGCGAGCGCACGCAACTGCGGCATCAGATGCCCGTCGCTGTCCTTTGGCGCGTGCGCGATCTTCGACGGATCGTCGTACAGCACCGTCGCATGCCCCCACGACAGCGCCGTGCCCTGCCCGTGGACGATCCGGTCGAGCCGCTGCCGGGCTTCCAGCACGTACGGATTGTCCTCCATGGCCCGCAGGTAGTCGCGCAGCCGTTCGCGCTCGCGGTCGAGCCCGCCCGGCGCCGCATCGTGGCCGACCAGCGTATCGACCGGATACGCGTACGGCGAATTCCAGAACGTGTCGAATTCGGTCGAGATGTCCTTCACGACCGGGCCGTGAACGACGACGTCGAGATCGCCGAACTCCAGCATCGACGACGCGCCGAAGTACTCGTCGCCGATATTGCGGCCGCCGACGATCGCCGCCTGGTTGTCCGCGATCATCGCCTTGTTGTGCATGCGCCGGTTGACGCGCGAGAACTCGAATACCGTGCCGAGCTTCTTGAACCGGCGCGTGGCCACCGGATTGAACAGCCGGATCTCGATGTTCGGATGCGCGCTGATCTCGAGCAGCTTGCGGTCGTCCGCGTTGGTGCCGAGATCGTCGAGCAGCGCGCGCACGCGCACGCCGCGATCGGCCGCGCGGATGACCGCATCGGCCAGTTCGTGGCCGGTCAGGTCGTCGTGCCAGATGTAGTACTGAAGGTCCAGCGAGCGGTCGGCGCGATCGGCGAGCAACACGCGGGCGTCCAGCGCATCGACCGGATCGGTCAGCAAATGAAATGCGTCCTGCCCGGGATGCGTACCGGCCTGCTGCCGGAACGCGGCGCCGAGCCGCGTATCGTCCGTATCGGTGAATGCATGGGTCGGCGCGCGATCGGCCTGCGGCGGAAGACTGGCGCACGCGACGAGCGCCAGCGACGAGAGAATCGCACCCCACGAACGCAGCATGGTCATGATGGCCGCCCCTCACGGTCGGGCAAAGTTGGTTGGTGTTTGTTCTCGCTGCCCGATCGCGCGCGGCGCGGGTCGGCGGTCGCGCGCTCGACGGGAATCCGGTCGTGCGCGGCGGTCGCGCCACAGCATACTTCGATTGATAGCGGGACGGCACGCCCTCCGTGTTTCCCCGGTGGCGGCAATACGACATGCGGCGCCGACGTGCACCCGTTCAACGCGTTCGACACATTCGGACCGCACACAAAGAAAAACCCGCGACGCATGATGCCATCGCGGGTTTTGCGACGTTCCGCGATCGCTCGAGGAACGTAATCTGGTGGGCCCCCCGGGAGTCGAACCCGGCACCAACGAATTATGAGTTCGCTGCTCTAACCAAGCATGAGCTAGGGGCCCAGACGAGAAGCGCGGCGTGCTACACGCCACCCCGACAACGAAGCCGGGCCGGCATTGTAACAACAAAGACGACAGAGGGAACGAACGCCACCGGCATCATGCGGATACCGGCGGCGTTCGTAACGGAGACGCTGGAAATCAGTTCCCTTCGAGGAACGACTTCAGCTTGTCGGAACGGCTCGGGTGACGCAGCTTGCGCAGCGCCTTGGCTTCGATCTGACGGATCCGCTCGCGCGTGACGTCGAACTGCTTGCCGACTTCCTCGAGCGTGTGATCGGTGCTCATCTCGATACCGAAACGCATCCGCAGCACCTTCGCCTCGCGCGGCGTCAGCGAATCGAGCACGTCCTTCACGACGTCGCGCATGCTGGCATGCAGCGCGGCATCCGCCGGCGCGACCGTGTTGGTGTCCTCGATGAAGTCGCCGAGATGGGAATCGTCGTCGTCACCGATCGGCGTTTCCATCGAGATCGGCTCCTTCGCGATCTTCATGATCTTGCGGATCTTGTCTTCCGGCATCTCCATCTTCTCGGCGAGCGTTGCCGGATCCGGCTCGAGACCGGTTTCCTGCAGGATCTGCCGCGAGATGCGGTTCATCTTGTTGATCGTTTCGATCATGTGAACCGGAATACGGATCGTGCGCGCCTGGTCCGCGATCGAGCGCGTGATGGCCTGACGGATCCACCACGTCGCATAGGTCGAGAACTTGTAGCCGCGACGGTATTCGAACTTGTCCACCGCCTTCATCAGGCCGATGTTGCCTTCCTGGATCAGGTCGAGGAACTGCAGGCCGCGGTTCGTGTACTTCTTCGCGATCGAGATCACGAGACGCAGGTTGGCCTCGGTCATTTCGCGCTTCGCCTGACGTGCCTTCAGTTCGCCGGCCGCCATCTGACGGTTGGTTTCCTTCAGGTCCTTCAGCGGCAGCACGACGCGCGCCTGCAGGTCGAGCAGGCGTTGCTGCTGTTCGCGGATCGCCGGGACGTTACGCGACAGCACCGCGCTGTACGAATGGCCTTCCGCGGTGATCTTCTCGGCCCAGTCGAGATCCGTCTCGTTGCCCGGGAAGCGTGCGATGAATTCCGAACGCGGCATGCCGCACTTGTCGACGACGATGTGCAGGATCTGACGCTCGACCTGACGCACTTCGTCCACCTGCGCACGCAGCGTGTCGCACAGGCGTTCGACGGTACGCGCGGTGAAGCGGATCGTCATCAGCTCGCTCTGGATCGTTTCCTGCGCCTTCAGGTAGGCCTTCGACTTGTAGCCTTCCTTCTCGAATGCGCGGCGCATCTTGTCGAACCACTCGCTGATCTGCGAGAACTTCTCGAGCGACGCGCGCTTGAGGGCTTCGAGCTGGGCGGCGTTCGCCGATGCCTGCGCGGCACCGTCGTCTTCCTCCTCTTCCTCTTCTTCCTCTTCCTCTTCGGCTTCCTCGTCCTCGTTCTCGATCGCTTCCGCTTCCTTCGCGGAGAAACCGTCCGTATCGGCGGCGTCCGCAGCATTCGGATCGAGCAGGCCGTCGACGAGCTCGTCGACGCGGATCTCTTCGTTCGCGACGCGTTCGGCCATCGCGAGGATGTCGGCGATCGTCGTCGGGCACGCGGAGATGGCCATCACCATGTGGCGCAGGCCGTCCTCGATCCGCTTCGCGATCTCGATTTCGCCTTCGCGCGTGAGCAGCTCGACCGTGCCCATCTCGCGCATGTACATCCGGACCGGATCGGTCGTACGGCCGAATTCCGAATCGACGGTGGACAGCGCGACTTCCGCTTCCTCTTCGACTTCATCGTCCGACGACGCGGCGGGCGCGTTGTCGTTCAGGAGCAGCGTTTCCGCGTCCGGCGCCTGCTCGTAAACCGCCACGCCCATGTCGTTGAACGTGCCGATGATGCCCTCGAGGGCTTCGGTCTCGGTGAAGTTGTCCGGCAGGTGGTCGTTGATTTCGGCATACGTCAGGAAGCCGCGCTCCTTGCCGAGCTTGATCAGCGCGCGCAGTTTCACGCGGCGCTCTTCGAGCTCCTCGGCCGTGCCCGGCGTGCTCGTCGCGAACGCTTCCTTCAGCAGCGCCTTTTCCTTGGCGCGACGATCGCGCACCTTGGATTTGCCCGGTGCAGCCGCGGCTGCGGGCTGCTCGTCGCTCTGATTTGCGTCGTCTTCGACGGATACTTCGTTCAGCTTTTTGGTCATGGAGTTCGCCGTACCGGCTATATCGACTCGCGGCTGCTGGACGACAGCCGGTTGAACCGTGGGTGCATGAGTAGTACGTACTGCCGTTTCGTCCGCGTCGGCAGTCGTGTCCCTTGCGCTTTTCGCACTTGCCCGCTTCGCCGCCGGCTTGGCCGGCCCGGAGTCGGGTCTGGCGGCAGCCCGTGTTCTGGCTGCCGGCGCCGGCGCAGCCTGAGCAGTGCCGGCCGCGGTTTTCTTTCCTGCAGGGGCTGACGTGGCTGAAGACGTTGTCCTGGTGGAAGAAGCAGACTTGGCCGCTGTGACCTTCTTGGTCGGCTCCGTCGAGCCCTTGCCTGTTGCTTTCTTTCCGCCTGTCGTCTTTGCCATCGCGATTCTCGCCTCTGCTTAGAAAACAAACCGCTGGAAACCTTATATTATAGCACGCTGGGGAGCCCTCTCTAAGCGCCCCGGCCGCCTACAGCCCGAGCCGACGCTTCATGTCGGTTCGCTGCTGGTTCAATTCCGTCAATTCGGCCAATTCCTCGGGGGTGAAGGTGGATTGCCGCGCCAGCCTGTCCAGCCGGTCGCAGCAGGCGTCGTAGCGCATCTTGAGCACCGCTGCCTGCAGCTCCTCCCCCGCAATCCGCTCCTGCTCACGTTGCCGCTCGGGCACCGTCTCGTCTTCCGGATTCTGTAACAGCAAATCGCGGACGTTTTCATCATAGTCCAGAATTTCGCGGAAGATTTCCTCGTAAGTCGCCCCGTTCGAGGACGTCCTCAGGACATCCGACAGCAGCCGGAACTCCGCGCCGTCGCCCAGCGCACGCGCATGATCGACGACTTCCGCGAACAGCTCGCCGATGCGCGGCAGCGCGCGCAGGGTCGCAATCTGTTCGTCGTCGAGCTGCGATGCGACGCGCGGATGCATCACCAGCGTGCGCAGCGCGCGCTTTTCGCTGTCCGTCACGCGGCGCCGCTCGCTGCGCGCGGGCGCCTGGCGCGGCGGCGTCGCGATGCGCGTGTCGACGTCCGACAGCCCCGCGACCTCCTCGAACGGGATATCGAGGCGGTCGGCGAACATGTGCATGATCTGCGCGCGCAACGCGTTCGCGGGCAGCGCCTGCAACAGCGGCTTCGCATCGAACAGCGCCTTCGCGCGGCCTTCCGGCTGATCGAGCGCCTTGCCGGCAATCGCTTCGTTCAACAGAAATTGCGACAGCGGCATCGCGCGCTCGACCTGCTCGGAGAACGCCTCCGCGCCAAACTCGCGCACGTAGCTGTCCGGATCGTGCTCGGCCGGCAGAAAAAGGAATCGGATCGTCCGGTTGTCGCCCGCATGCGGCAGGCATGCCTCGAGCGCGCGCCGCGCCGCGCGCCGCCCGGCCGAATCGCCGTCGAAACTGAAAATGACCGTGTCGGTCTGGCGCAGCAGCTTCTGCACGTGAATCGGCGTGCACGCGGTGCCGAGCGTCGCGACCGCGTTCGGAAAGCCGAGCTGCGCGAGCGCGACGACGTCCATGTAGCCTTCGACGACCAGCACGTACTTGCGCTCGCGAATCGCGAGGCGCGCCTCGAACAGCCCGTACAGCTCGCTGCCCTTGTTGAACAGCGGGGTTTCGGGCGAGTTCAGGTACTTCGGTTCGCCGCTGCCGAGCACGCGGCCGCCGAACCCGATCACCTGCCCCTTCACGTTGCGGATCGGGAACATGATCCGCTCGCGGAACCGGTCGTAGCGGCGCGCGACGCCCTGCGCGTCGGTTTTCTCGCTGACGATCACGAGCCCCGCCTCGACGAGCGACTCGTCGCGATAGTCCGGGAACGCGGCCTCGAGGTTCTGCCAGCCGTCCGGCGCATAGCCGAGCCCGAAGCGCGCGGCGATCTCGCCGGTCAGGCCCCGGTTCTTCAGGTACTGGATCGCGACGGTCGCGCCGCGCAACTGCTTGCGATAGTAGTCGCACGCCGCCGTCATCGCGTCGGACAGCGCGGTCGCCACCGATTTCGACACGGGCGCCGGATAGTCGCCGCCACCGCCGCCACCCCCACCGCCGCCGCGCATCGACGGCTCGTGCGGCACGGTCAGGCCGACGGACTGCGCGAGTTCCTGCACGGCCTCCGGGAACGTGAGCCCCGCATGTTCCATCAGGAAGCCGATCGCCGTGCCGTGCGCGCCGCAACCGAAGCAGTGATAGAACTGCTTGGTCGGACTGACGGTAAACGACGGGCTCTTCTCGTTATGGAACGGGCACAACCCCATGAAGTTGGCGCCGCCCTTCTTGAGCTGCACGTACCGACCCACCACGTCGACGATATCGACGCGGTTCAGCAAATCCTGCAGGAACGAATGCGGAATCACCGTGGGATCGAGCGAAAAAAGACAATACGAGGCCCGGCGCACGCATCGCTGGGCGCGCCGGGAACGGGTTTTACTTCGTGAGCGCGGCCTTGACCTGCGCGGAAACGGCCGTCATGTCGGCACGGCCGGCGAGCTTGGCCTTCAGCACACCCATCACCTTGCCCATGTCCTGCGGGCCGGCTGCGCCGGTTTGCGCGACCGCCGCCTGGACTTCGGCCGCCACTTCGGCGTCCGACAGTTGCGCGGGCATGTAGCCGCCCAGCACGGTCAGCTCGGCCTGCTCCTTCGCGACGAGATCGTCGCGGCCGGCCGCCTGGAACTGGCTGATCGAATCCTTGCGCTGCTTGATCATCTTGTCGATCACGGCCGTGATGCCCGCGTCGTCGAGCGTGACCCGATCATCGACTTCGCGCTGCTTGATCGCGGCCATCAGCAGGCGAATCGTTGCCAGGCGCTCGCTGTCCTTCGCGCGCATCGCGGCCTTCATGTCTTCGCTGATCTGCTCTTTCAAACTCATCTTTCACCCGGGATGGAAACGTGAATCCGACGCCCGCGAACGGGCGTCAACACAAAAACCCGCTTGGGACAGTGTCTCAAGCGGGTTGCTCGAATCCGGCATCGGCGACTCGCCGCCTGATCGGTTGCGCGATCGCACCCGATCGCACGGAGTCGCCGGTGCGCCGCTCAGCGAACCGCGCGGCGCCCAATCGTTCAGTACAGCTTCTTCGGCAGCGTCTGGCTGCGAATACGCTTGTAATGACGCTTCACCGCAGCAGCCTTCTTGCGCTTGCGTTCTGCGGTCGGCTTCTCATAAAACTCGCGCGCGCGAAGCTCGGTCAGCAGACCGTTCTTCTCGATCGTGCGCTTGAAGCGACGCATTGCAACTTCGAACGGCTCGTTCTCTTTAACGCGAATGATCGTCATGATCCGACACGAATAAAGGTTTGCAGGGAAAGACTACCGAGTATAGCAGAGCGATTGCCCAAAGGCACGGGGCCGGGCCCCGCCAACCGGGCGCCGGCCGGCGCGTCAGGCGCCGCGCGCGTACTCGGCCGCGGCCTGCCCGGCCGCCGTGCCGGACGCCCATGCCCACTGGAAGTTGTAGCCGCCGAGCCAGCCCGTCACGTCCACCGCCTCGCCGACGAAGAACAGCCCCGGCACGCGCGCGCTCATCATCGTCGCCGACGACAACTCGCGCGTATCGACCCCGCCCTTCGTCACTTCGGCCTTCTTGTAGCCTTCGGTGCCGTTCGGCGTCAGCATCCAGCCGGACAGCGCGTCGCCGATCTGGCGCAGCGTCTTGTCCGGCAGGTCCGCGAGTCGCGCGTCGGCCGCGACGCGATGCGTGTCGAGCCACGCATGCGCGAGGCGCGACGGCACCCAGTCGGCGAGCAGCGAACCGATCTGACGCTTCGACGTGCGTTTCGCGTCGAGCAGGTCGGCCACCGTATCGCGCTGCGGCAGCAGGTCGACGCGAATCGGATCGCCGGGCTGCCAATAGCTCGAGATCTGCAGGATGCCCGGCCCGGACAGCCCGCGATGGGTCAGCAACAGGTCCTCGACGAATTCGCCGCCGCGCTTCTTGTCGCCGGTCGAAACGCGCACTTCGAGCGATACGCCGGACAGCGGCGCGAACGGCGCCCAGTCCTGCGGCGCGAACGTCAGCGGCACGAGCGCCGGCCGCGTATCGACAAGTTTGTGGCCGAACTGCTTCGCGAGCCGGTAGCCGAAGTCGGTCGCGCCGATCTTCGGGATCGACAGGCCGCCGGTCGCGACGATCAGCGCGCGCGCACCGATCGGCCCCGCCTGCTGCGTGTCGAGCGTGAAGCCGTCGGATGGCGCATGGCGCACCGCGTCGACGACGACGGGCCGGCGCCACGCGATGCCGCCCGCGTCGCACTCGTGCTTCAGCACGTCGATGATCGCGTCGCTGCCGTGGTCGCAAAAAAGCTGACCCTTGTGCTTTTCGTGCCAGGTCACGTGATGGCGCTTGAGCAGCCCGAGGAAGTCGCGCGGCGTATAGCGCGCGAGCGCCGAGCGCGCGAAATGCGGATTCGACGACAGGTAGTTGTCGGGCCCGGCGTACAGGTTCGTGAAGTTGCAGCGGCCGCCGCCCGAGATGCGGATTTTCTCGGCAAGCCGCGGCGCGTGATCGAGCAGCACCACGCGGCGGCCGAGCTGCCCGGCGACCGCGGCGCTCATCATGCCGGCGGCGCCCGCGCCGATCACGGCGATGTCATAGGTTTCCATGGCGCGGATTGTACCTGCCCGGCGTCGGGCCCGGGCCGCCGCCAGCGGCCGCCTGCCCTCGCCTGCTATACTTTCCGGTTACGTTGACCTACCTGCGGCGCGTCCGAAACGGCGTGCCCCGCCCTCACCCATGCTCGTTCTCGGCATCGAAAGCTCCTGCGACGAAACCGGCCTCGCGCTCTACGACACGCAGCGAGGCCTGCTCGCGCACGCGCTCCATTCGCAGATCGCGATGCACCGCGACTACGGCGGCGTCGTGCCCGAGCTCGCGTCGCGCGACCACATCCGCCGCGCGCTGCCATTGCTCGAGGAAGTGATGGCCCAAAGCGGCACGCGCCGCGACGACATCGACGCGATCGCGTTCACGCAGGGCCCCGGCCTCGCCGGCGCGCTGCTGGTCGGCGCGAGCATCGCGAATGCGCTCGCGCTCGCATGGAACAAGCCGACCGTCGGCATCCATCACCTCGAAGGCCATCTGCTGTCGCCGTTGCTGGTCGACGCGCCGCCGCCGTTCCCGTTCGTCGCGCTGCTGGTGTCCGGCGGCCACACGCAGCTGATGCGCGTGACCGACGTCGGCGTGTACGAGACGCTCGGCGAAACACTCGACGACGCGGCCGGCGAAGCGTTCGACAAAACCGCGAAACTGATCGGCCTCGGCTACCCGGGCGGCCCGGAAGTATCGAAGCTCGCCGAAACGGGCACGCCGGGCGCGGTCGTGCTGCCGCGCCCGATGCTGCATTCGGGCGATCTCGACTTCAGCTTCAGCGGCCTGAAGACGGCCGTGCTCACGCAGATGAAGAAATTCGAAGCGGCGAAGCTCGACGGCGAAGCGCTCGAACGCGCGAAGGCCGACCTCGCGCGCGGCTTCGTCGATGCGGCCGTCGACGTACTCGTCGCGAAGTCGCTCGCCGCGCTGAAGAAGACGAAGCTCAAGCGCCTCGTGGTCGCGGGCGGCGTCGGCGCGAACCGCCAGTTGCGCGCGGCACTGTCGGCGGCCGCGGCCAAGCGCGGCTTCGACGTGCACTACCCCGATCTCGCGCTCTGCACCGACAACGGCGCGATGATCGCGCTCGCGGGCGCACTGCGGCTCGGCCGCTGGCCCGAACAGGCGAATGCCGACTACGCGTTCACGGTGAAGCCGCGCTGGGATCTCGCATCGCTCGCGGGCTGACTCGCGTCACGCGCCACGCGTCACCACCGGCAGGAAAACAAAAAGGCCGCTCGTTCGAGCGGCCTTTTCATTGGCGTGACAAAACGCCGCAGCGTTATGCAGCCTGCCGCTTGTCGCGCTCGATCAGCGCATACGCGCTGTGATTGTGGATCGACTCGAAGTTCTCGGCTTCGAGCACGTAGGCAACCACCCGCTCGTCCGCATCGAGACGCTGCGCGACGTCCCGCACGAGATCCTCGACGAACTTCGGGTTCTCGTATGCACGCTCGGTCACGAACTTCTCGTCCGGCCGCTTCAGCAGACCCCACAGTTCGCACGACGCTTCCTCTTCCGCGATGCGGATCAGCGCCTCGACCGGCAGATCCGCAGCCAGCTCCGCGTCGATCGTCACGTGCGAGCGCTGGTTGTGCGCGCCGTACTGCGAGATCTTCTTCGAGCACGGGCACAGGCTCGTCACCGGCACGAGCACCTTCAGGAACAGGCGCGTATCGCCGTTGCGGCTTTCGCCCGCGAGCGTCACTTCATAGTCGAGCAGGCTTTGCACGCCGGACACCGGCGCCGTCTTGTTCACGAAATACGGGAACGTGACTTCGATGCGGCCGGCCTCGGCCTCGAGCTTCTCGAGCATCGACGCGAGCATCGCGCGGAAGCGCTCGACCGTCAGCGGCGCGCGATTCTCTTCGAGCAGCGCGACGAAGCGCGACATGTGCGTGCCTTTCTGGTCGGCCGGCAGACGGACGTCGAGGTTCCAGACACCGACGGTCGGTTGCACGTCGCCGCTTTCGGTGCATACCGTCAACGGATGCCGGACCGCCTTCACGCCGACGCGCTGAATCGGGATCTGACGGGTATCCACCGTGCTCTGCACGTCGGGCATCACGAAGGCGGGATTCATCTGGTTCATCTTGTTCAATCCTTGTAAGCCGCGCGTCCGACGACGCGCACGCCGCATCATGCGGCAGCCGGAAAAGCAACATGGGCCCGCAGGCCCATGTTTTCCGCATCAATGAAGACCGGTTGCGCCAGTCGCACCGACGCCGCCCGCGGGCGGCGCCAGCTTACGCGACGCGCTTCGCCTGACCGGCGACATCGGCCGCCGGATTCAGAAAGCGTTCGCGAATCGATTTCGCGATGCCCGCGCCGTCGAGGCCGCATTGCGACAGCAGCTTCGCGGGGTCGCCGTGATCGATGAACAGGTCAGGGAGGCCCAATTGTAGTACGGGTCGGATAACCCCACTCTCCATCAGGGCTTCCACGCAGGCCGAGCCCGCGCCGCCCATCACGCAACCTTCCTCGACCGTGACGACGTAGTCGTGCGTTTCGGCGAGCTCGCGCACGAGCGCTGCGTCGACCGGCTTCACGAAGCGCATGTTCGCGACCGTTGCGTCGAGTTCCTCGGCCGCGGCGAGCGACGGTGCGACCATCGTGCCGAACGCGAGGATCGCGACGCGCTTGCCTTCCGGCTGCGACGTGCGGCGACGCACTTCGCCCTTGCCGAGCGGGATCTCGGTGAATTCCTTCACCGTCGCCACGCCCGTACCCGCGCCGCGCGGATAGCGCACCGCGGTCGGGTTCGGCTGCTGCAGCGCCGTGTGCAGCATCTGGCGGCATTCGTTCTCGTCGGATGCGGCCATGATCGTCATGTTCGGGATGCAGCGCATGAACGCGAGATCGTACGCGCCCGCATGCGTCGCGCCGTCCGCGCCGACGAGGCCCGCGCGGTCGATCGCGAACACGACCGGCAGGTTCTGCAGCGCGACGTCGTGGATCAGCTGGTCGTACGCACGCTGCAGGAACGTCGAGTAGATCGCGACGACGGGCTTCAGCCCTTCGGTCGCGAGACCGCCCGCGAACGTCACCGCATGCTGCTCGGCGATGCCGACGTCGTAGTAGCGATCCTTGAAGCGCTTCTCGAACTCGACCATGCCGGAGCCTTCGCGCATCGCGGGCGTGATGCCGACCACGCGCGTATCGCGCTCGGCTTCATCGCACAGCCACTCGCCGAACACCTGCGTGTACGTCTTCTTCGCGGGCGTCGTCGACGGCTTGATGCCTTCGGCCGGGTTGAACTTGCCGGGGCCGTGATAGAGCACGGGATCCGCTTCGGCGAGCTTGTAGCCCTGGCCTTTCTTCGTCACGACGTGCAGGAACTGCGGGCCGCGCAGTTCACGGATGTTCTGCAGCGTCGGGATCAGCGAATCGAGATCGTGACCGTCGATCGGGCCGATGTAGTTGAAGCCGAACTCCTCGAACAGCGTGGCTGGCACGACCATGCCCTTCGCGTGCTCCTCGAGCTTGCGCGCGAGTTCGAGCACCGGCGGCGCGACGCTCAGCACGCGCTCGACGCCCGCGCGCGCAGCCGCATAGAAGCGGCCCGACATCAGGCGGGCGAGATGGCGATTCAGCGCGCCGACCGGCGGCGAGATCGACATGTCGTTGTCGTTGAGGATCACGAGCAGCTTCGCATCTTCCGACACGCCCGCGTTGTTCATCGCCTCGAACGCCATGCCGGCCGTCATCGCGCCGTCGCCGATCACGGCGATCGAGAAGCGGTCGTCGCCGTTCAGCTGGCTGCCGATCGCCATGCCGAGCGCCGCCGAGATCGACGTGCTCGAGTGCGCGGTGCCGAACGTGTCGTATTCGGATTCGCTGCGACGCGGGAAGCCCGAGATGCCGTCGTACTGACGCAGCGAATGCATCTGGTCGCGGCGGCCCGTCAGGATCTTGTGCGGGTAGGTCTGGTGACCCACGTCCCAGACGATGCGATCGTTCGGCGTGTTGAACACGTAGTGCAACGCGATCGTCAGCTCGACCGTCCCGAGGTTGGACGACAAATGGCCGCCCGTCTTCGACACGCTGTCGAGCACGAACGCGCGCAGTTCATCCGCGAGCGGTTGCAGTTGGCGACGATCGAGGCGGCGCAAATCCGCCGGGTCGTCGATGGTTTTCAGCAAGTCGTACATCGTCGTTCCATTGTAGGAAATCAAACGCGCCCGCATTCTTTTGCACGCACCGTAGCGTGTGCGCGGCGGCGGGCTTTCGCGTCAGCTGACCCGGTTCACTACCAGGTCGGCAAGTTCGGCCAGACGCTGTGCGCGTGCGCCGAACGGTTTCAGCGCGTCGTGCGCTTCGGCGCGCAGCTGCGCTGCCAGCTCGCGCGACGCCTCGAGACCGAGGATCGATACATAGGTCGGCTTGTCGTTCGCCGCGTCCTTGCCGGCCGTCTTGCCAAGCGTCGCCGAATCGGTCGTGACGTCGAGAATGTCGTCGACGACCTGGAAGGCCAGACCCACGGCCCCCGCGTACACGTCCAGCGCAGCCATCGTTTCCGCCGAAGGCGTCTCGCCGGCCAGCGCGCCCATCCGCACGGCCGCGCGCAGCAAGGCGCCCGTCTTCATCCGGTGCATCGTCTCGAGCTGTTCGCGCGTCAGCTTCAGGCCGACGCTCGCCAGGTCGATCGCCTGCCCGCCGGCCATGCCGATCGAGCCGCTCGCGAGCGCCAGCTCGCGCACGAGCGCCGCCTGCTGCACCGGCGACAGCGCGTCGGCGTCGGTCAGCGCGACGAACGCCTGCGATTGCAGCGCATCGCCGACCAGCAGCGCCGTCGGCTCGTCGTACTGCACGTGCACGGTCGGCTTGCCGCGACGCAGCGCGTCGTCGTCCATGCACGGCATGTCGTCGTGCACGAGCGAGTAGACGTGGATCATCTCCAGCGCCGCCGCCGCCGCGTTGCGTGCCGCCTCCGTCGCACCGGTCAGCTCGCCTGCTGCATGGCACAGCAGCGGGCGAACGCGTTTGCCGCCACCGAGGACCGCGTAGCGCATCGCCTCGTGAAGTTTCGCGGGCATCGCGGTTTCAGCCGGCAGATAGTGGCCGAGTGCGTCCTCGACACGGTCAAGCACGGACCGCATCCATTGTTCGAATGTCATAGATCGTCGTCTTCGCCGTCCGTGGCGGCCGTTCCGGACGAAAGCGGCTTCAGCGTCGCGCCGTCGAGCACGCGAACCTGCTGCTCCACTTTCTCGAGCTGCTGTTGGCAAAACGCAACGAGGGTCGCACCGCGGCGATACGCCGCCAGTGAATCCTCGAGGCTCAGCGCGCCGCCTTCCATCCGGGCAACCAGCGTCTCGAGTTCCGCGAGCGCCATCTCGTAATTGTCCGGCAACGGTTCGGTGCCATTGCCGGGCGGCGTGGCGCCTGGGGATGCGGTTTTCGCCATGGACGAGGGTGTCAAATTTCAAAACAAGTCGGACATTCTACGGCAAAAGAGAATTTTCCGACCTGCCGTCTTGGGCGCCCGCGCACAATCCCGGTCCCATCTTCGATGCACAGTGTGCGCCTTTCGACCGCCGCCCGACAAAAAATTGACACAAATCAGGCACTTAATCCTAGCCTTGCGAGGCGAACCGGGTATAATTCTCCGTTTCCCTAAATCGATTTTTCGATGGTTGGGTTGTTCACTGCTTTCACGCTAACACCGGGAGTGGGAATGTCCAATCTGAGCGATGCGCTTCAGTTGAAGTCGGCCCACAGCCAGCTTCCAGTCACTGCATATTTCGATGAGGCGCTACTCGAGCGCGAGATCGAAACCCTCTTCAAGAAAGGACCTCGTTACGTCGGGCACGAGTTGATGGTGCCCGAGGCGGGGGATTATTTTGCGCTGCCGTCCGAGAAGGAAGGCCGCGTGCTGGTCCGCAACCAGACGAACCAGATCGAACTGCTGTCGAACGTGTGCCGCCACCGGCAGGCGATCATGCTCAACGGGCGCGGCCACACGCAGAACATCGTGTGCCCGCTGCACCGCTGGACGTACGACCTCGAAGGCGAGCTGCTCGGCGCACCGCACTTCCCCGACAAGCCGTGCCTGAACCTCGGCAAGAGCCCGCTGCAGAACTGGCAGGGGCTGCTGTTCGAGGCCGAGGGCCGCAACGTCGCGCGCGATCTCGCCAACCTCGGCACGAAGCATCACTTCGACTTCTCCGAGTACCAGTTCGATCACGTCGAAGTGCACGAGTGCGATTACAACTGGAAGACGTTCATCGAGGTCTACCTCGAGGATTATCACGTCGTCCCGTTCCACCCGGGCCTCGGCAGCTTCGTGTCGTGCGACGATCTCAAATGGGAGTTCGGCGACTGGTACAGCGTGCAGACGGTCGGCGTGCACAACGCCCTCGCGAAACCGGGCAGCGCGACTTACCAGAAATGGCACGAGCAGGTGCTGAAGTTCCGCAACGGCGTGCCGCCGGAGTTCGGCGCGATCTGGATGGTCTACTACCCGGGCCTGATGATCGAGTGGTATCCGCACGTACTGGTCGTGTCGTGGCTGATCCCGCGCGGGCCGCAGAAGACGACCAACATCGTCGAGTTCTATTACCCCGAGGAAATCGCGCTGTTCGAACGCGAATTCGTCGAGGCCGAGCGCGCCGCCTACATGGAGACGGCCGTCGAGGACGACGAGATCGCGATGCGGATGGACGCGGGCCGCCGTGCGCTGATGGCGCGTGGCGAGTCGCAGGTCGGCCCGTACCAGAGCCCGATGGAAGACGGGATGCAGCACTTCCACGAGTTCCTGCGCCGCCACCTCGGCGACCTCTGACAGCGGAGGCGGCGCGTTGCCGCCGCCCGGCCGCCGGCAAACGAAAAGACGGGCTTCGGCCCGTCTTTTTTTGTTTAGACTTGGAGTGTCAGGCCATTTGCACTCCAGGGAGCCGTCATGCCACACACTCATTACACCACGCTCATCTCCGCCGCCAATCTCGCCGAGCGCCTGGCCGCGGCGCCCGGCAGCGTGGCGCTGTTCGACTGCCGCTTCGATCTCGCCGATCCCGGCGCCGGCGAAGCCGCCTACGCGGCCGGCCACCTTCCCGGCGCGCAATACCTTCATCTCGACCGCGACCTGTCGGGCCGCAAGACGGGCACCAACGGCCGCCATCCGCTGCCGACCCGCGACGCGCTCGCCACGCTGCTCGCCAGCCGCGGCCTCAAGCAGGGCCAGCAAGTCGTCGCGTACGACGCGCAAGGCGGCGCCTATGCGGCGCGCCTGTGGTGGCTGCTGCGCTGGCTCGGCCACGATTCGGTCGCGGTGCTCGACGGCGGCCTGCAGGCGTGGGAAGCGGCCGGCCAGCCGCTGACGACCGACGTGCCGCAACCGGCCGCCGGCGACTTCCGCGCCGCAACGCCGCTCGAATCGACGGTCGATGCAGCGGCCGTGCTCGCGAACGTGTCGTCGGCCGCGCGCGTGGTGATCGATGCACGCGCACCGGACCGCTATCGCGGCGAGAATGAAACGATCGATCGGGTGGGCGGCCACATTCCCGGTGCGCGCAACCGCTTCTTCAAGGACAACCTGGCCGCCGACGGCCGCTTCAAGACCGGCCATGAATTGCGCGAGGCGTTCGCCACCGTGCTGGCCGGCACCGAGCCAAACCGCGTGATCCTGCAATGCGGCTCCGGCGTCACCGCCTGCCACAACGCGCTGGCGCTGGAAGTGGCGGGCCTGCACGGCGCGTCGCTGTACCCGGGTTCGTGGAGCGAATGGAGCGCCGATCCGTCGCGACCGATCGCGACCGGCCCGACGCCGTAAGCGCGCGTACGGCGCGGCAGTCACGCAGCGGCGGCCTCGGCCGCCGCTTGCCGTTTACATCACGCCGAACTTGTGGAACCACTCGATCGCGCGTTTCCAGCCATCCTCGGCATCGGCCTTCACGTAGCTCGGCCGGTAGTCGGCGAAGAACGCATGGCCGGCATCCGGATACACGACGATCTCCGATTCGCGCGCGAGCTTCGAATCGCTCGCCTGGATCGCCTTGCGCATGTTCGCGAGCGACGCCTGCGTGATGTTCTGATCCTTCTCGCCGTACAGGCCGAGCACCGGCACTTTCAGCAACGACGCGTGATCGACCGGGTTGAACGGCGTCATCTCGTCGGTCTTGCCTTCGACGAACCCGTACCACGCCACCGCGGCCCGCACGTGCGGGTTGTGTTCCGCATACAGCCACGCCTGGCGACCGCCCCAGCAGAACCCGGTCACGCCGAGGCGCGTCAGGTCGCCGCCGTTCTTGCCTGCCCACGCGACCGTCGCATCGAGATCCTCCGTCACCTGCCGGTCCGGCACCTTGCTGACGATGTTGTCGACCAGCGCCTGGATCGTCGGATATTTCGCCGCGTTGCCCTGTCGCGCAAACAGGTCCGGCGCGATCGCCAGATAGCCGAGCTTCGCGAAGCGCCGGCAGACGTCGGCGATATGCGCGTGCACGCCGAAGATCTCGTGAATCACGATGACGACCGGCAGGTTCGTCTTGTCGACCGGCTGCGCGCGATAAGCCGGCACGCTCGCATCGCCCGAGCGGATCTCGATGGTGTCGACGTCCAGGCCGGCGCTGTCGGTCGTGACCGTCTGCGCCGACACGGGCAGCACGGCCGCCGCGAAGGTGCCGCCGAGCGCAGCCTGCATGAACTTGCGGCGCGAGAACGGGACATGGGGGACCAGGCTGTCGACTTCGGGTTTCAACATGAATGCACTCCTCGATTGGGCGCCGCCGTCACGATCGCGGAGACGGCATGACGGGGCATCGCACCGGCGCGCGGCGCGGATGTTGCGGCGGTTGGCACCCCGCCGCAAACGAAAACCCGGACAAGATGCCCAATAATCCGTTGTCGCGTCAACTGTCAGATGTGTAAGACTCGATTACGACGCGGTGCGGCGGCGCGTAGCGACGATCGCCGCGCGACCGAATCCTTGCGAATCGAAAAGAAAAACGGGCGGGGAATACGCAGGACATGCGCATTCCCCGCCCGCTCCGCACACGAGCGCGATCAGTGCAGCTTGACGCGCGGCAGCGTCGTGCGTCGCAGCCAGTGCGCAATCGTGTCGAGCATCATCCGCGGATAACCGTGCAGCGCGGCAATGTGCATCCGGTACAGCGACATGTACATGAAGCGTGCGAACAGCCCTTCGATCAGCATGTTGCCGCCGATCAACCCGCCCATCAGATTGCCGACCGCGCTGAAATGGCCGAGCGACACGAGCGAGCCCAGGTCGCGATACGTGAATTCGGGCAGCGGACGCCCTTCCAGCCGACAGCCGATCGCCTTCAGCAGGAAGCTCGCCTGCTGGTGCGCGGCCTGCGCACGCGGCGGCACGTTGCGCTCGTTACCAGGCCATGCGCATGCCGCGCAATCGCCGAGCGCGAATATGTTGTCGTCGGTGAAGGTTTGCAGCGTGCGGCGCACGTCGAGCTGGCCCAGCTTGTTGACCTGGAGCCCATCGAGATTCGCGAGCACCGACGGCGCCTTGATGCCGGCAGCCCAGACCGTCAGGTCGGCACGCACGACCTTGCCGCTCGCCGTGTGGACGGCCCCGGGCGCCACCTCCGTCACGCGCTCGGCGAGCATCAGCCGCACGCCGATCTTTCCGAGCAATTCAGCCGTCGCCGACGAGACGCGCTCCGGCAGCGCCGGGAGGATCCGCGGCCCCGATTCGATCAGCACGATGCCGACGTCGTGCCGTGGATCGAGTTTGTGCAACCCGTAGGCCGACAACACCTGCGCGGTATTGCGCAGTTCCGCGGACAGTTCGACGCCCGTCGCGCCGCCGCCGACGATCACGACCTGGATACGCGGCTCGGCCGACTCGCCCGGCGCGGTCGGCGCCGGCGCCTGGTGCTCCGCGCGCATGCATGCCGCGATCAGCCGCTTGCGGAAGCGTTCGGCCTCCCCGACCGTGTCGAGCGCGATCGCGTTTTCCGGTGCGCCCTGCACGCCGAAGAAGTGGGTCGTGCTGCCGATCGCGATCACGAGCGTGTCGTATTCCAGCTCGCGTGCCGGCAACAGTTCCGCGCCGTCGCTGTCGTTGATCGGCGACAGCGTGACGCGCTTCGCCGCGCGGTCGAGCCCGGTCAGCTCGCCCTGCTGGAACTCGAAGCCGTGCCAGCGCGCCTGCGCCGCATATTCGAGCTCCTGCGTGAACGGGTCCATGCTGCCGGCCGCGACTTCGTGCAGCAGCGGTTTCCAGATGTGCGTCGGATTGCGGTCGACGAGCGTGACGAGCGCACGCGCGGGACGATTGCCGCGCGCGCCGTAACGGTCGCCGAGCCGCGTCGCCAGTTCCAGGCCGCCGGCACCTCCGCCTACGATGATGATCCGATGCATCCGATTCCCCCTTTGCGATTCGAAACTGCTGCCGCCGGATGAAGCAAACGCCGTGCACTCGCGCCGCCCGGTGGATTAACCGGTTCGGACATCATCGATGTGCAGTTCGAAGCACTTCGATGCATCCGATCCGGAACGCGGGGCGCGCCGCCCCGCGTCAATGACATGATTGACATGCATTGTCCGGGAGCTTGCGCGTTGACCACAAGCAAACCATCTCGATATTCAGCATCCCTGCAACAATATGCCGCGGGAAACGGGAATCGCTCGGGGGTGCGTCAGTGTGCCTCTTCCCAGTTCGCGCCGGCACCCACTTCGGCGACGAGCGGCACCTTCAGCTTCGCGACGCCGCACATCATTTCCGGCAGTTTCTCGCGCACGAGCGACAGCTCGCCTTCCGGCACCTCGAGCACCAGTTCGTCGTGCACCTGCATGATCATCCGCGATGCAAGCCCGTCGCGCGTGAGCCAGTCGTCCACCGCGATCATCGACAGCTTGATCAGGTCGGCCGCCGTGCCCTGCATCGGTGCATTGATGGCCGCGCGCTCGGCCGCCTGACGGCGCGGGCCATTGCCGCCGTTGATCTCGGGCAGCCACAGGCGGCGACCGAAAACGGTTTCGACGTAGCCCTTCTCCTTCGCGGTTGCGCGCGTGTCTTCCATGTACTGCGCGACGCCCGGATAGCGGGCGAAATAGCGGTCGATATAGAGCTTCGCCGCGTCGCGCGTGATGCCGAGGTTCGATGCGAGCCCGAACGCGCTCATCCCGTAGATGAGCCCGAAGTTGATCACCTTCGCGATCCGGCGCTGGTCGGAATTGACCTCCAGCGGCGTCACGCCGAACACCTCGGCGGCCGTCGCGCGGTGAATGTCCTCGCCCTGCGAGAACGCGCGCAACAGCGACGCGTCGCCGGAGATGTGCGCCATGATCCGCAGTTCGATCTGCGAATAGTCGGCCGATACGATCCGGTGGCCCGGCGCTGCAATGAACGCCTCGCGGATGCGCCGGCCTTCGGCCGTGCGCACCGGAATGTTCTGAAGATTGGGATCGTTCGACGCCAGGCGGCCCGTGACCGCGACGGCCTGCGCATAGTTCGTATGCACGCGGCCGGTGGTGGGATTCACCATGCGCGGGAGCTTGTCGGTATAGGTCGACTTCAGCTTCGACAGCCCGCGATGCTCGAGCAGCAGCTTCGGCAGCGGGTAGTCCTCGGCCAGCTTCTGCAGCACTTCCTCGTCGGTCGACGGCGCGCCGCTCGGCGTCTTTTTCACGACCGGCAACTGCAGCTTCTCGAAGAAGATCTGCCCGATCTGCTTCGGCGAGCCGAGATTGAATTCGCCGCCCGCCAGTTCGTACGCCTGCCCCTCGAGTTCGATCAGGCGCGTCGCGATTTCGGTGCTCTGCGCGTGCAGGCGCGCATCGTCGATCAGCACGCCCGTGCGCTCCATCTTGCGCAGCACGAGCGATACCGGCATCTCGATCTCGCGGTACACGCGCTCGAGGCCCGGCTCGCGGGCGACTTGCGGATACAGCGCGTGATGGAGCTGCAGCGTGATGTCCGCATCTTCGGCTGCGTATTCGGCGGCCTGCGCGAGCGCCACTTCGTCGAAACCGATCTGCTTCGCGCCCTTGCCCGCCACGTCTTCGTACTTGATCGTCTTGACGCCCAGATGACGCAGCGCGAGGCTGTCCATGTCGTGCGTGCGGTGCGATTCGACCACGTACGATTCGAGCAGCGTGTCGTGCTCGATGCCGTTCAGTTCGATGTCGTAGTTCGCGAGCACCTGTGCGTCGTACTTCAGGTGCTGGCCGACCTTCTTGCGATCGGCCGATTCGAGCCACGGCTTCAGGCGCGCGAGCACTTCGTCGAGCGGAAGCTGCTCGGGCATGTCGGGGCCGCGGTGCGCGACCGGCAGGTAGGCCGCCTTGCCCGGCTCGACCGAGAACGACAGGCCGACGAGCCGCGCGAGCATCGGATCGAGCGCGGTCGTCTCGGTGTCGAACGCGGTCAGCGCGGCCGCGTCGATCTTCGCGAACCACGCGTCGAACTGTTCCCAGGTCTGGATCGTGTCGTATTCGCGCACGACGTCGGCCGCGATCACCGGGGCCGGCTCGCCTTCCGGCGCATCGGCGCCACCGCCTTCCGCGGGTGCGTTCTCGACTTCGCGCAGCCAGGTCTTGAAGCCGTAACGCGCGAAGATGTCGCGCAGCAGCTCGCGCGCCTCGCCGTCGGTCTTCAGCGACGCTTCGATCGATTCGAGATGCGGCGCGAGATCGCATGACGTGTCGACGGTCACGAGCTTGCGGCCGAGCGGCAGGAAATCGAGCGCACGGCGAAGGTTGTCGCCGACCACGCCCTTGATGTCGGCCGCGTGCGCGATGACGCCGTCGAGGCTTTCGTATTGCGACAGCCACTTCACGGCCGTCTTCGGCCCGCACTTCTCGACGCCCGGCACGTTGTCGACGGTGTCGCCGATCAGCGCGAGATAGTCGATGATGCGCTCGGGCGGCACGCCGAACTTCGCGATCACGCCGTCGCGGTCGAGCGTCTCGTTGGTCATCGTGTTGACGAGCGTGACGCGCTCGGTCACGAGCTGCGCGAGATCCTTGTCGCCGGTCGACACGATCACGTTCATCCCGTGCCGTTCGGCTTCGCGCGCGAGCGTGCCGATCACGTCGTCGGCCTCCACGCCTTCGACCATCAGCAACGGCCAGCCGAGCGCGCGCACGGCGCCGTGGATCGGCTCGACCTGCAATGCGAGATCGGGCGGCATCGACGGACGGTTTGCCTTATAGTCGGCATAAAGGTCGTCGCGGAACGTCTTGCCCTTTGCATCGAACACGCAAGCGCTATACTCTGCACTGACTTCCTTGCGCATACGGCGCAGCATGTTGATGATTCCGTAGAGCGCTCCGGTCGGCTCCCCGCCAGGGCCACGCAAATCAGGCATCGCATGGTAAGCCCGATACAGATAGCTCGAACCGTCAACCAATAGCAGGGTCTTACCTTCCAGATTTCGTTCTTCAGGCATTATGAACAAGAGAAAAGTGATTCCGAGTCTGCGTTCGCTCGCAGATCAAGAACGCGCGACGGCCAAGAAGGCGCGCGCATCGTGGCAGATGTTCACGATTATGGCAGAGTTTATCGAGGCGACCGAGTACCTGTCGGAGATCCGCCCGGCTGTCAGCATCTACGGTTCTGCCCGCCTCAAACCCGATACCCCGCACTACAAGCTCGCCGCGCAGATCGCGCGCAAGCTGTCGGACGCCGGCTTCGCGGTGATCTCCGGCGGCGGCCCCGGCATCATGGAAGCCGCGAACAAGGGCGCGCACGCCGGCAAGGCGCCGTCGGTCGGCCTGAACATCGAACTGCCGCACGAGCAGGCCGGCAACCACTATCAGGACATCTCGCTGCGCTTCCGCCACTTCTTCACGCGCAAGGTCACGTTCGTGAAGAACTCGGATGCGGTGATCGTGATGCCGGGCGGTTTCGGCACGCTCGACGAACTGTCCGAAGTGCTCACGCTGATCCAGACGAAAAAATCGCGCCTCGTGCCGATCATCCTCGTCGGCAGCGAATTCTGGCAGGGGCTGCTGCAGTGGTTCCGCGATCAACTGATTCCGATGGGCCTGATCAATCCGGAAGACATGGATCTGATGCAGGTGATCGACGACCCCGACCAGGTGCTCGACGCGGTGCTCGCGTTCTACGAGGACAGCGGCGAGGAAGAGGGTTCGGACGAGGAGGATCATCCGCCGCGCCCGGAAGAAGACCGGATGTTCTATCTGTAACCGGTCGGTGACGACAGCCGGCCGAGCGCCGGCTGTTGTGCTTTTCATGCGACGGAAGTGCGCTCCGGCGGCTCGCCGGGCGTGACTTTGTAACGCGCTGTTAATACCCGTTCACCGCCGCGCGCGGTCGAATGTCAAATCTCCGCAGCCGGCGCTGCACCATGCGGCGGGATCGGCCGCACCAGCCGGCCCCCAATGTCAAACGGCGGGCCCATCGCGTGCCTGCGCGCCGCCAATCCTCCGTAATAATCACGACTCGCCTTTTCCGTCGTGCCGCAGCACACTGCATTGTGTCGGCGCGGCGTTCCCCCGGTGGAACGGTCCCCCTCGCTTCCATCGCGTCGCGCCGGCCTATTCATCACGACACCACGGAAAAGAACATGCAACGCTCGCTGATCGCCCTCGCCTTTGCCGGCCTCGGCCTTTCGCTGTCCGGCCTCGCTCACGCCGTCAACGTCGACGTCAACATCGGCACGCCCGCGCCGGTCGTCGTCGCCCCCGCGCCCGTCGTGGTCGCCCCGGCGCCGGCGATCATCGTCGGCTGGCATGGCGACCGCTACTGGGACGGCCGCCGCTACTGGGAGCGCCGCGAGTGGGAGGATCACCAGCGCTATCGCGGTCGTGGCGGCTATCACTGCCCGCCGGGACACGCGAAAAAGGGCGAGTGCTGAGCGCCCGAGCGAAGGCCCGTCAGGCCCGCACGCGGAAGCAGAAAAATGAAGGCCGCACGCGAACGAAGGTTCGCGTGCGGCCTTTGTCGTTGCGCATGCCGCTGCGCGGTGGCGTTACTGGAACGCCACTTCCGCAAAGCTCCGCAGCTTGCGGCTATGCAGCTTGTCGAGCCCGTTCGTGCGCAGGATCTCCATCGCCTTCACGCCGATCTGCAGATGCTGGTCGACCTGCCCGCGATAGAACGTGTCGGCCATGCCCGGCAGTTTCAGCTCGCCGTGCAGCGGCTTGTCCGATACGCACAGCAACGTGCCGTACGGCACCCGGAAGCGGAAGCCGTTGGCTGCGATCGTCGCGCTTTCCATGTCGAGCGCGATCGCGCGGCTCTGCGACAGCCGCTGCACGGGCTCGCGATGGTCGCGCAGTTCCCAGTTGCGGTTGTCGACGCTCGCGACCGTGCCCGTACGCATCACCCGCTTCAGTTCCGCGCCCTCCAGCCGCGTGACCTCGGCCACGCCGCGCTCGAGCGCGAGCTGCACTTCGGCCAGCGCCGGAATCGGCACCCACAGCGGCAGGTCGGCGTCGAGCACGTGATCTTCCCGCACGTAACCGTGCGCGAGCACGTAGTCGCCGAGGCGCTGCGTGTTGCGCAGCCCCGCGCAGTGACCGAGCATCACCCAAGCGTGCGGACGCAGCACCGCGATGTGATCGGTGATCGTCTTCGCGTTCGACGGGCCGACGCCGATGTTGACCATCGTGATCCCGCTGCCGTCCGCGCGCTTCAGGTGATACGCGGGCATCTGCGGCAGGCGCGGCGGCGCGGTGCCCTCGGCCGGCTCGCTGCCGAGGTTCGCGTTGTACGTGACGACGTCGCCCGGCTCGACGAACGCGCTGTACTCGCTGCGGTACGCGCGCACCTCGGGGTCGTCGCTTTCGGTCATCAGCGTGCGGCCGAGCTTCACGAACTCGTCGATGTAGAACTGGTAGTTCGTGTAGAGCACGTAGTTCTGGAAATGCGTGGGCGACGTCGCCGTGTAGTGACGCAGCCGGTGCAGCGAGAAGTCGACGCGGGCCGCCGTGAACAGCGCGAGCGGATGCGGCTCGCCCGGCGCCGGCTCGAACGTGCCGTTGACGATGCGGTCATCGAGATACGACAGGTCGGGCGTGTCGAAGATGTCGCGCATCGCGAGCAGGCGGTCGCGATCGAGTTCGCCCTCGAGATGGATGCCTTCCGGAAACGCGAAATGGATCGGAATCGGCTGCGACGACACGCCGATCTCGATCTTGACATGGTGGTTCTTCGACAGCAGACGCAGTTGCTCGCGGTAGTAGTTCGCGAAGAGATCGGGGCGCGTGACGGTCGTCTCGAATACGCCGGGACCCGCGACGAAGCCGTACGAGCGGCGCGAATCGACGTGCGTGTTGACGTCGGTCCGGATCCGCACGAACGGGTAGCACGCGCGCACGTGCTCGGTAATCGCTTCGTGGCGGCGATAGCGCGCGAACGCATCGCGCAGGAAGCCCGTATTCGTGTCGTAAATGGCGGACAGCCGCGCGACGGCGGCGACCGGATCGTCGAAAGCCTCGACCGACGGGCTTTCGGGCGACAGCACACGGTGCCGGCGGCTCAAATCGTTTTTCATTTTCATCACCTCGTCAGATCCGACGACATTACCACGGAACCCGGTCGCCCTTATGGCCGCCCCTGCGCACGCAGGGGCCGGATGGCGCGCAGTATTTGCTAAAATCGGTAGGTTCACTGGAGACTCATCATGAAGCCGCTCATTTTCGTCGCCGCTGCCGTCGCGTTTGCCGCCGCCGGCGTCGCTCACGCCGCCGGCGGCACGCCTGACGCCGACGCGCAGGCCCGGGCCGAGGCCAACGAAGCCGCCGGCCTGCCCGATCTCCGCAAGATCAACCGGCCGGGCGCCGAAGTCACGTCGAAAGTGGACTTCGCCGACATCCGCCGCACGCCGAGCTTCCACGAAAAGAGCAAGAACGGCACCGAAGTCACCGAGTACCGCGACCGCGGCAAGCCGGTCGAGATCGACGTGAAATCGAACTTCGGCACGCGCTACCAGATGAGCTCGACGCCCGACACGTCGCCGAAGCCGCACGACGCGGGCATCCCGATCACGCGCCTGCCGTCGCTGAACCTGCGCTACTGATTCCGTGGCGTGGCGCACCGGGCGCCGCGCCGCCCCTTCACCTGCTGTCGCGATGCACGCCGCCCGCGTGCCGACACCCTGACCTGACGCATCCCGCATGGCCGTTTTCACCGCTGTTTCCGACTCCGATCTCGCGCAATGGATGCGCCACTACGAACTGGGCGACGTGCTTGCGTTCCGCGGCATTCCGTCCGGTATCGAAAACAGCAATTTCTTCCTGACGACGACGCGCGGCGAATACGTCCTCACGATCTTCGAAAAGCTGACGGCGCAGCAGCTGCCGTTCTACCTCGACCTGATGCGCCATCTGGCCGCCCACGGCGTGCCGGTCCCGGACCCGATCCCGCGTGACGACGGCGCGCTGTTCGGCGAACTGCACGGCAAGCCGGCCGCGATCGTCACGAAGCTCGACGGCGCGGCCGAACTCGCGCCGGGGGTCGAACACTGCATCGAGGTCGGACAGATGCTCGCGCGCCTGCACCTCGCGGGCCGCGACTATCCGCGCAGCCAGCCGAACCTGCGCAGCCTGCCGTGGTGGCAGGAGAACGTACCGGCCATCGTGCCGTTCATCACGGACGCGCAACGCACGCTGCTCGAAGGCGAGCTCGCGCACCAGGCCGGCTTCTTCGCGTCGGACGACTATGCGGCGCTGCCGGCCGGGCCATGCCATTGCGACCTGTTCCGCGACAACGTGCTGTTCGCGCACGCGGCGCCCGGCACCGGTCACGACGTACGCCTCGGCGGCTTCTTCGACTTCTACTTCGCGGGCTGCGACAAGTGGCTGTTCGACGTCGCGGTGACCGTCAACGACTGGTGCGTCGACCTCGCGACCGGCGTGCTCGACGTCGCGCGCGCCGATGCGCTGCTGCGCGCGTACCAGACCGTCCGGCCGTTCACGGCCGAGGAACGTCGCCACTGGAGCGACATGCTGCGCGCCGGTGCGTACCGCTTCTGGGTGTCGCGCCTGTACGATTTCTACCTGCCGCGCGCGGCCGAGATGCTCAAGCCGCACGACCCCGGCCATTTCGAACGCATCCTGCGCGAGCGTATCGCGCATACGCCCGCGCTTCCCGAGATCCAAACCGCATGCAACTGATCGAAGTGCCCGCGAAAACGGGCTATGTCTGGTTCCGTCAAGGCATCTGGCTGTTCCGCCGGAATCCGCTCGCGTTCATCACGCTGTTCTTCACGTACCTGCTCGCCATCACGCTCGTGTCGATGGTGCCGGTGATCGGCTCCGCGCTGCCGCTGGTGTTCATTCCCGGCATCGCGGTCGGCTTCATGGCCGCGTGCCGCGACACCGTGGCCGGCAAGACCGTGATGCCGACGATCCTCGTCGACGGCTTTCGCTCGTACGGCACCGTCGCGACCCAGCGGCTGCTCGCGCTCGGCGTGATCTACGTCGCGTCGATGGTGCTGGTGTTCGCCGCTTCGTCGTTCGTGGACGGCGGCGCGCTGTTCCACGTGATGATGGGCGCGGCCGACGAAGCGAACACGACGCCCGAGACGCTCGCCGCGCAAGGCACGCTCGGCGCGCTGTTCTTCGCGACGCTGCTCTATCTGCCGGTCGCGATGCTGTTCTGGTTCGCGCCGGTGCTGGTCGCATGGCATGACGTCCCGCCGGCGAAGGCGCTGTTCTTCAGCGTCGTCAGTTGCTGGCGCAATCGCGGCGCGTTCGTCGTATACGGCGTGCTGTGGTTCGCCGTCGCGCTCGGCACGTCGCTCGCGCTGTCGCTGCTGCTGCAGGCGCTCGGCGCCGGCGCGTATGCGCTGACGATCATGATGCCGGTGACGATCATCATCGTCACGATGCTGTACTGCTCGTTCTACGCGACCTATCGCGGCTGCTTCGGCGTGCAGGAACCGGGCGCGCCGACGACGATGTCCGGCCGCTGAACCCGCTCTTTCGGCCGGCGCATGTCGCCCGCCGTCGCACTGTTTCGCGCCGGGTCGTCGCCCGGCGCGCTTCTTCCGATTCCCCTTTCCCGTCTCGCTTTCCTCCGGCCGCCCCTGTTCAATCGAATCTTTTGCGCGCAAAATAATTTGCGTACAAATCGTTCGCGCATCGCCGCGCTTCCCGAACCATGGATCGCCTGCCCCCGCTGCCCCAGACGCTCGACGAGCAATTGTGCTTCGCGCTTTACGCGACTTCGCACGCGATGACGAAGGCGTACAAGCCGCTGCTCGACAAGCTGTCGCTGACCTATCCCCAATATCTCGCGATGCTCGTGCTGTGGGAGCGCGACGACATGGCCGTGAAGGACATTGCCGCGCGGCTCGACCTCGATCCCGCGACGGTCACGCCGCTGCTGAAGCGGCTGGAAGCGCTCGGCTACGTCGAGCGCGTGCGCAGCGCGGCTGACGAACGCGTCGTCAACGTGCGTGTGACGTCGGCCGGCCGTGCGCTGAAGGATCGCGCGCGCTCGGTGCCCGCCGAGCTCTTTTGCGCGATGCAGCAAACGCCCGAATTCCTGATCCGGCTGCGCGCCGATCTCCAGCAGTTGCGCGACGCATTGTCGGCGGCCAACGAACGCTGACGCGCCAAGCGCAGACGACCTCGCCCGGCGCTGCCGGGTTTTTCTTCAAAATTTCATTTGCACACTAATGATTTGTGCTCTATATTTCACTCGTGGCCGGCGACACCCGTCTGACCGGACCGCTTTTCTCCCTCTTCCCGACAGGAGCTGCACGATGAACATTCTGTACAAGACCAGCGCCACGAGCACGGGCGGCCGCGACGGCCGCGCGGTATCCGCCGACCACAAGCTGGAAGTGAAGCTGGCCGCGCCGCGCGAACTCGGCGGCACGGGCGCGGAAGGCACGAATCCGGAGCAACTGTTTGCCGCAGGTTACTCGGCCTGTTTCCTGAGTGCGATGAAATTCGTCGCGGGCCAGAACAAGCAGACGCTGCCGGCCGATACGCAGGTGACGGCGGAAGTGGGCATCGGCCCGAACGACGCTGGCGGCTTCGGGCTCGACATCGAACTGCGCGTGTCGCTGCCGGGGCTCGACAAGGCCGACGCGCAGGCGCTGGTCGACAAGGCGCACCACGTGTGCCCGTACTCGAACGCCACGCGCAACAACGTGCCGGTGCGCCTGACGGTCGTCTGACGCGACGCAGGGCCAGGAAAAATACAAAAAGGGCGCGTGCGGCACATGCCGCACGCGCCCTTTTGCGCGATTCGTCGAAATGGCGGGCCGGCAGGCCCGCGTGCGCCGCTTAGCGCGCGCCGATCGAATACGGGCGGTTCAGCGCCGCGTCGCGATCGATCTTGCGCATGCGGAATTCGAGATCGTAGATGTCGGTGGCTTCGGCCAGGTACGCGTCGGTGCGCTCTTTCGCGGCCTTTTCAGCGTTCTTGGTCAGCATCAGGAAGAGGTGGCTCAGCAGGTACATGTTCGATCTCGCTATTCAAAGGTTCTGGACTAGGGTTTTCCCGAATTATAGGGAAAACCCTAGTCTTTGACCAGCGTCGATCAAACGATGCGTCGTTCGGTCGCCACAGTGCGCTGATTGGCTTCGAAAAAGGCCCAGATCATCGCGCTTGCGTCGGGGCCGACTGCCGCATGAAACGGCACGGCTTCGTCGCCGCCGGCCCATGCGTGATCGAGCCCTTTCACATGGCACAGCCGCACCACCGGCTCGCCGTCGCGGCACACATCGGTGATCTGGGCGCCCGTTTCGCGCGTCTCGACCCGTTCGCCGCCGCGCAGCGCGCCGCGGCTGTCGGCGAGCCCGTTCAGACGCATGAACTGCACGGTCAGTTGATCGGCATTCTTCGGCGCGACGACATGATCGCCGTCGCCCTGGACGATCAGCGCGGGCATGCCCGGATACGCGCCGGCCTCGACCAGCGCATCGACCGCCGCGGCCGGGTTCTGCCGCAGGCCGCGCCGCATCACGTCCATCGCGGTGATGCCGGAATTCGCCTCGCCCAGCGCCGGCCCCGAGTGCAATGCGACCGCCGCGAAACGGTCCGGATGGTGCAGTGCAAGAAGCGACGCCAGACCGGCGCCGGCCGACAGCCCCGCCACGTAGACGCGCGACGCGTCGAAGCCGTGTTCGTCGACCAGCGCGTCGACCAGCGACACCACCGCATTCGCCTCGCCGCGCCCCGCGCGGTCGGTGTCCTCATACCAGTGCCAGCAGCCGTGCGCGTGCGCGCGCAGCGACTGTTCCGGATACAGCACCGCGAAGCCGTGCTTGTCGGCCAGCAGGTTCATCCGCGTGCCCTGCGCGAATTCGTCGACCGACTGCTGGCAGCCGTGCAGCATCACGACGAGCGGCATCGCGCCGCGCCGGCGGCCGGGCGGCACGTAGAGCCCGTACGCGAGATTCTGGACGAGGCGGCCGAGCGCGGGCGCCATCGGATGCTCGCCGCGCGTCCATTCGCCCGCGGCCCACGCGGCCGCGCGCGGCCGCACGCGCGATTCGCGTGGCGGGGACGGATCGGATACGGCGGAAGAGGTGGCGGCCTCGAGTGCGTCGCGTGTGATGCGCTGCGCATCGCGCGCCGCGCGCTTGGCGGCCGGAGACAGCATGCGTTTCATGCCGCCCAGCCATACCTTGGTCAGACTTTTGGTCATCGATCGGGCTCGCAGTCAGGAAAAATAGGGGCGCCATGAAGGCACCACAACGGGTGCATCGTTCGACTTTGTGCAATGCACCATAACATTGTTTCTGGGATTTTTCCTGCGCGCCGATAGTTCCCGGCGGCGCAAAAAACGGGCCTCATGCGGACGCGGCGCTATACTGGGGTTTCGCCGCTTGTATCCGTTGTAGTCGTTCTTCCCGGCTCGCGCGTTGATTTAAGCATTCTCCCCGCCTTCGTTCGTCCCCTTCCGATGTTCGACCTGTCCTCTCACCTGTGGATCATGATCACCGCGTTCGGCGGCGCCGGCCTGACCTTGCCGCTCGCGATCACGATTGCCGTCTGGCTCGCGCTCGGCTACTCGTGGCAGCGCGCGGCCGCATGGCTCGGCGTGCTCGCGGCCGCGATCGGCGTGGTGGCGCTCACCAAGATCGCGTTCCTCGGCTGGGGCATCGGCATTCGCGCGTGGGATTTCACCGGGTTCAGCGGCCATGCGATGCTGTCGACGTCGGTGTATCCGGTCGCGATTTTCCTCGCGCTGATCCGCACGCGCACGCCGGTGCGGATCGCCGGCATCGCGCTCGGCCTGGCGGCCGGCATCGCGGTGGGCGTGTCGCGCGTCGCGCTCGACGCGCATTCGCCGTCCGAATCGATCACCGGCTGCATCGTCGGCGCGACCGCCGCGCTCGCGTTCATCGCCGGCTCGTGGCGCGCGGCGCCGCACCGCTGGTCGGTGCCCGCGGTCGTCGCGAGCCTCGCGCTCGTCACCGTGGCGCTGCACGGCATCACGGTGCCGTCGCATCGCTGGGTCACGAAGGTCGCGCTGCAACTGTCGGGCCACGAGCGCCCGTTCGTCCGCGCGCGCTGGAAGGCCAACCCGAACTACCATCCCGCGTCGCAGCCGTCGTCGCTGCAGCGCACCGAATCGGCGCCGCGCACGCTTCACACGTGACCGGCAGCCCGGCCGTCACGCCCGCCCCTTTTCACGTCTGACCATTTCATGCGCACCGTCGCATGAACAGTATGTCGAGCGTTATAACCCGCCCTATATTACGATTACGGTTTCCACCCATTCGAAACGAATCCACCATGCGCTCAACCGTCCGTCCGCTTCGCCGCACCCTGCTTCGCCTGCTGCCGATCGCCACGCTTGCCGCCGGGTTCGCGTTCAGCGCGCCCGCTTCCGCCGCCGACGAACTGGTCGTGTCGGCCGCCGCCAGCCTGACGAACGCATTCAAGGCCGTCGGCGACGCGTACGAGAAGCAGCATCCGGACACCAAGGTGCTGTTCAACTTCGGCGCATCGGACGTGCTGATGCAGCAGATCGCCAAGGGCGCGCCGGCCGACGTGTTCGCGTCGGCCGACCAGAAGGCGATGGATCGCGCGGTGAACGAAAAGGTGATCGTGCCCGGCACGCGCCGCGATTTCGCGGCGAACTCGCTGGTGCTGATCGTGCCGGCGGACAGCCACGCGGCCGCGCCGACGTCGCTGAACGACCTGACCGCGCCCGGCGTGAAACGCATCGCGTACGGCGACCCGGCCTCGGTGCCGGTCGGCCGCTACACCGAGGGCGCGCTGCGCGCGGCCGGCGTGTGGGATGCGGTCAGCGCGAAGGGCGTGCTGGCCGCCAACGTGCGCCAGAGCCTCGACTACGTCGCCCGCGGCGAAGTCGACGCGGGCTTCGTGTTCGGCACCGACGCCGCGATCATGCCGGGCCGCGTGAAGGTCGCGCTGACGGTGCCGACCCGGACGGCCATCACCTACCCGATCGCCGTGGTCAAGGACAGCCGCCACGCCGCGCAGGCGCAGTCGTTCATCGATTTCGTCGCGTCGTCCCAGGGCCAGGCCGTGCTGTCGACGTTCGGCTTCAAGCCCGCCAAGTGAGCGACTCGCGATGCAAGACGCCTGGGTCCCGCTGCTGCTGTCGCTGAAGGTCGCCGGCTGGGCGACCGCGCTCGACATCGTGCTCGGCGTCGCGGCCGCGTTCGTGCTCGCGCGCTGGCGCTCGCCGTTGCGCGACGTCGTCGACTCCGTGCTGACGCTGCCGCTCGTGCTGCCGCCGACGGTGCTGGGCTATTACCTGCTCGTGCTGCTCGGCCGGCGCGGCGTGTTCGGCGCATGGCTCGACACGCTCGGCATCGAGCTGGTGTTCACGTGGCAAGGTGCGGTGATCGCGTCGATGGTCGTCGCGTTTCCGCTGATCCTGAAATCGGCGCGCGCAGCGTTCGAAGGCGTCGACCCGCATCTCGAGCGCGCCGCGCGCACGCTCGGGCTCGGCGAAGTCGCGGTGTTCTTCCGCGTGACGCTGCCGCTCGCCACGCGCGGGATTCTCGCGGGCGCGCTGCTCGCGTTCGCGCGCGCGCTCGGCGAATTCGGCGCGACGCTGATGATCGCGGGCAACCTGCCCGGCCGCACGCAGACGCTGTCGGTCGCGATCTACGCGGCCGTGCAGGCGGGCGACGACAACACGGCCAATTTCCTCGTACTGGTGACGTCGATCACCTGCGTGCTCGTGCTGCTCGCGACCGGATGGCTCGTGCCGTCGCGCGCCCGGCGGAGCCAGCTGACATGAAGCACCTGTTCCATCCGTATCGCCGGCGCCGTCCGGCTAGCGGCCTGCCGCGGCGGAGGCCCGCATGAGCCTCGTCGTCGACATCCGCAAGACCTACGCGAACGCCGAGCGGCGCTTCACGCTCGACATGTCGTTCACCGCGACGACGCAGCGCGTCGTGCTGTTCGGGCCGTCGGGCGCGGGCAAGAGCATGACGCTGCAGGCGATCGCCGGGCTGCTGACGCCCGACGCGGGCACGATCACGCTGAACGGCGAGCCGCTGTTCGACGCCGCGCGCCGCATCGACGTGCCGACCCGCGAACGCCGGGTCGCGTACCTGTTCCAGGACTACGCGCTGTTCCCGCATCTGAACGTGCGGCAGAACATCGCGTTCGGGCTCACGTCCGGGCTGCGCAACCCGCGCGCGAAGACGGTGCCGCCGGAGGTCGCGTACTGGCTGCGCGCGTTCGACCTCGAAGCGCTCGCGGGGCAATATCCGTCGCAGTTGTCAGGCGGGCAGAAGCAGCGCGTGGCGCTCGCGCGTGCGCTGGTCGCGCAGCCGCGCATCCTGCTGCTCGACGAACCGTTCGCGGCGCTCGACGGCGCGATGCGCCAGCGCATGCGCCACGAGCTCGCCGAACTGCAGGCGCGGCTCGACATCCCGATGGTGCTGATCTCGCACGACCCCGACGACGTCGCCGCGTTCGGCGACCAGGTCGTGCAGTTGAGCGAAGGACGCGTGCAGGCGAGCCCGCCGCACGCCGAGTGGCCGACGCGCGTCACCTGAACGCGCGACGCCATGGTCGTGAGCGTGGCGCCGGTCGCCACGTTGGAGCCTGAGAGAAGCCGCAGCGCGGCACATGCTGAAAGCGGACACGAAGCCGGTGCGATGCGGACGAACGCGGCACCGGCTTCGCGCCGTCACCGCACGCCGGCCCCGGGAGCCGCGCGGGCGGCCGGGTCAGCCCGTCACCGCCAGGATCACGCTCGACGCCTTGAACAGCGCGATCGCGCGCCGGCCGGCGTCGAGCTGCAACGCATCGACGCTGTCGTTGGTCACGACGGCCGTCAGCGTCCCGCCGCCGTCGAGCGCGAGCGTCACCTCGCTGTTCACCGCGCCCGCCGCGACGGCGTCGACGCTGCCGTGCAGCCGGTTGCGCGCGGACACTTTCAGATCGGGCCCGCCATCGTCGACCGCGAGCACGACCCACGACGCCTTCACCAGCGCGCACGCGTCCGCCCCTTCCCGCAGCCCCAGCGCGTCGGCGCTTTCGTGCGTCAGCACGGCGACGACCGACTGTCCGCCGGGCAACGCAAGCGTCACCTCGTCGTTGACGGTGCCGCGCACGATCGACGCGACCTTGCCGAACAACTGGTTGCGCGCGCTGGTCTTCATCCCGATCCGGCCGATCAGCGCCCAGTCGACGTCGAAGCCGGCCACGGCCGCGCTCGCGGCCTCGATGAAGCGGCGATGCTCGCGCTCGATCGTGCGGAATGCGGCGATCAGCGACGTCGCGCGCGGCGTCAGCGTCGTGCCGCCGCCGCCCTTGCCGCCCGTCGAACGCGCGACGAGCGGTTCGCCGGCGAGATTGTTCATCGTGTCGACCGCATCCCACGCGGCCTTGTAGCTGAGGCCGACGGCCTTCGCCGCGCGCGTGATCGAACCGGTGTCGCCGATCGCCGCGAGCAACGCGATGCGCGTCGCGCCGCCGAGCGTCTGGTCGCCGGCGCGCAGCCACAGCTCGCCGCCCAGTTCGAGCGGTTCGGCGGACGAGGAGGAATGCGGAGCGTCGGTCATCATCGGCATGCGTGCGGGAAACGGGCGGCCATTATAGGGTCGGCGCGCAGCGCTCAGCCCGGCTTGCCGTCGAGCTTCGGCGGCCGCAGGCTGGCCAGCAGCGTCTCGGCGTCGCGCGCCGCGCGCTGTTCGAGCGCGGCGCCGTAGCCGCGCACGAAACCGAGCTGATACGGCGGCGCCGCGAGTTGCTCGAGATGGTGCAGCGCAACCATCGCGTCGTTCGCTTCGCCGAGCACGCTCTGCACGCGCGTGAGCGTCTTGACCGTCTCGTTGCGCGTGCGGCGCGACGCGAGCGACGCGAAGAATTCGAGCGCGTAGCGCAGCCGCTTCGCGTCGATCCGCACCTGATGGCGTGCCGCCGTGTCGAGCGACGTGAGCGACGGCGATCCATAGAGATGACCGAACAACCGCCGCACGCGCTTGGTCGCGTGACGCCGCAGCGACGGTGCGTCGTCGCCGTCGGCCGCCGGCAGCGCGAGCGCGCTCAGCCATTCGAGCCAGCCGAGCGTCAGCCGCGCATAGCGGGCCGAATGCAGCGCCTGGCGCAGCTCGACGCGCGCGGCCATCGACTGCGCGCGGGCGGCGTCGAGCGTGCCGTCCCAGTCGCTGCCGCCGCCGTCGGCCGCGATCAGCGCGGGCAGGCTCTCGGTCGCGAACACGTCCCAATCGCGCACCGTGCCGAGCAGCGCGGCGAGCCAGCGCAGGTCGACGCCGAGCGTGTCCTTCCATTGATCGTCGGTAAAGCGCGGGAAGAAGCGCATCAGCGTGCGCAGACGGCGCAGCGCGACGCGCATCTGGTGCACGAATTCGGGATCGTCGCGCTCGAGCACGCCGCATTCGTTGCCGAGCCATTGCGCGGTGATGTCGCCGGACAGCGCGAACAACGCGGCGCGCTGCGTGCGGATGCCGGTCAGGTCGACGGACTGCGCCTTGACCAGCACGGCGGCCACCGGTCCGCCCGCACAGGCGCGGTCGATCACGCTCGTCAGTTGCACGAAGGCGGGCCACGCGCCGCTCAGTTCGCGCGCCGCGGCAAACAGCGCATGCAGCGCCGCCGTGCGCGCGGCGACGGTTTCCCAGTCGGGCGCGGCCAGGCGCAGCTCGACGTAGCGGCGCGGCGGCTCGCCGCCGCCGTGCAGCGTGATGTCGTCGAGCGTCATCTCGACCACGACGCCGCTGTCGTCGGCCCAGCGCCCGCGCCGCCGCTCGCTGACGATGCGCAGCGCCGCCGCCTGGGCGCGCGCTTCGTCGGTGTCCGGTGCAACGCCGCCGGTTTCGGCGGCCGCCGCATCGGCCTCGGCCTCGGCTGCGGTACGTGTCGCGGGTATCGGCAGCGGCGTCGCGACGACGATCCCCGCGTGCTCCGCGTCGAACAGTTCACGCTGCGTGACGCCGGGAGCGAACGTCTGCGTGCGCGAGGCGACGACCCGCGTGCCGTGCGCGTTCGATTCGACCCAGGTCCACCAGTTCGCGCCGGGGCTCCGCTCGGCCTCCTCGATCTGGCACGGCTCGATCGTCACGCGCTCGTGGCCGCGCCGCATCCGGACCTGCGGGCAGATCCGCCACGCGCGCACGAGTTCGGCGCCGAACTCGCGCTGCGCGCCCCGGGCGCGGCTCGCGGCCTTGACCGGCCACCCTTCCAGCGACAGCGACAACACGATTTCCAGCACACGCGACATGGAGGCTCCTGCACATGAAGGACCGCCGGCGCATCGACCGCGCCGGCGTCGCTCGTGAAGCAGCTTCCATAGTACACGCCGCCCAAACGCGCAGGCGTCGATCCGGCCCCGCCGCCCTGTGGCAGGTCAAGCCGGCACGTCAGACCGCGTATTGCGCGATGCCGTTGCCGAACGACCAGTCCTCCTTCAGCACTTCGACCAGACTGATGAATACGTCTTCCTGTCGCACGCCGGGCTGCTGCGCGAGGTTCTCGGCGATCGTCCGGTACAGCGCCCGCTTCTGCTCGAGCGTGCGCGTGTTGTTCGCGGTGATCTGGATCATCACGAGGTCGTCGCTGCGCTCGATATCGTAGTAGTGACGGCCGAACACGAAGTTCTCGGCCGCATGCTCGGTCACGACCATGAAGATGTCGTCCTCCGGCACGTTGAACGTGTGCATCAGCGCGCGGTGCACGCCGTCGACGAGGGCCCTGCGGTAGGCGGCCGGTTTGCCTTCGCGTACGGCGATACGGGTGAATGGCATGGTGCTGCTCCTGTCGGTGAGTGACGTTGAAGAACGAAAACACAGCGTCAGGTTAGGCGCGCCAACTTATAATGAACAGTCATTGATGAATATTTCATTCATTTTCATTTGAAATGAAAGTGCTCGATCTCGATGCCGTCCGCGCGTTCGTGCTGGTCGCCGACCTCGCCAGCTTCACGCGCGCCGCCGATGCACTCGGCACCACCCAATCGGCCGTCAGCCTGAAGCTGAAGCGGCTGGAGGCGCATCTCGGCAAGCCGCTGCTGGCGCGCACGCCGCGCGTCGTCAAGCTGGCCGCCGACGGTGAGAATTTCCTGCCGGCCGCCCGCGCGCTGCTCGACGCGCACGAACATGCGCTCGGCGCGATCTCGACCGGCACGGTGCGCCTGTCGCTCGGCGTCAGCGAGCACGTCGCGGTGCCCGACCTGCCGGCCGTGCTCACGAGCCTGCACCGGCAGGATCCGGGCCTGTCGCTGGAAATGCATCTCGGGGCGTCGACGAGCCTGCTGCCGCAATACGACGAACGGCGGTTCGACGCGGTGATCGTCCGCCACGAGCCCGGCGAAGATCCGCCGCGCGACGACGGCACGCTGCTGTTCACCGAGCCGCTGACCTGGCTCGCCGCGCCCGACTGGGCGCCGCGCGCCGGCGAGCCGCTGCCGCTCGCGGTGCTGGCCGGCCCGTGCGGCGTGCGGGCCGCCGCGCTGCGCGCGCTCGACCGCGCGGGGCTGCCGTGGCGCGAGCGCTTCACGGGCGGCGGGGTCGCGGCGGTCACGGCCGCCGCCGCGGCAGGGCTGGCCGTGTGCCCGCTCGCGCGCCGCGTCGCGCCGCGCACGCTGGTCGACGTCGGCGCGAAATTCGGGCTGCCGCCGCTGCCGCAATCGCAGGTCGTGCTCTATTCGCGCGTACGCGACGCCCGCGCCGCCGCCGCGTTGCGCAGGTTCGCCGACAGTCTTGCAATCTCGGCGTAAACTAGCGGGCTCCGCCGCAATCTCCAGACGAATTCCGATGAAGCCCGAAGCCCGCAAGCACCTCCGCGCCAACCTGCTGATGCTCGGCGCCGCCGCGATCTGGGGTTCCGCTTTCGTCGCGCAACGCCTGAGCCTCGACGTGATCGGGCCGTTCCTGTTCACGGGGCTGCGGTTCCTGCTCGGCGCGCTCGTGCTGGTGCCGCTGCTGACGGTCAATACCGCGTCGCGCGCGCAGCTCGCGGCGATCCGGCGCGAACCGGCTTTGCTGCTGCCGGGTGTCGCGCTCGGCGGGCTGCTCTCGGTGTCGATCTCGCTGCAGCAGTTCGGCCTGCAATACACGCGGATCGCCAACGCCGGCTTCATCAGCTCGCTGTACGTCGTGATCGTGCCGCTGATGGGCGTGTTCGTGCGTCACCGGATCGGCGCGGGCACGTGGTTCGGCGCGTTGCTGGCCGCGATCGGCCTGTATTTCCTCAGCATCGACGAGCACTTCTCGGTGCTCTACGGCGACTGGTTCCAGCTCGCGGGCGCCGTCATCATCGCCGCGCACGTGATGGCGGTCGGCCATCTCGCGAAACGTCACGATCCCCTCGTGCTCGCGTTCCTGCAGTTCGTCGTGTGCGGCGTCGCGTGTCTCGCGGTCGGGCTGGCCGTCGAACCGGTCAGCGTCGCGATGCTGCGCGGCGCACTGCCGACGTTGCTGTACGGCGGGCTGCTGTCGGTCGGGGTCGGCTATACGCTGCAGGTCGTCGCGCAACGCGACGCGGCGCCCGCGCACGCGGCCGTGATCTTCAGCATGGAAGGCGTGTTCGCGGCGATCGCCGGTTGGGCCGCGCTCGGCGAAACGCTGACGCTGCGCGCGCTGGTCGGCTGCGCACTGATGCTCGCCGGCCTGCTCGCGTGCCAGTTGCTGCCGAACGGCGACGCACGGAAAAAGGACGAGGACGCGCTGCCGGCGTGACGCCCACCGTCCCTATAATGGCGATTCGCGTGACTTTCACGCCAACCGCTTCCGACAGGCCTGCTCCGTGACGTCCACTTCCGTCGATCCCGCCGCCGACCTGCTGCGCGAACGCGCAGCGCACTACGCCGCCCAGGCGGCGCTGTTCCTGCGCGACCAGGCGCTCTCCACCGCGTCGCACGACCTGCGCAGCCCGCTGAATGCGATGCACAGCTGGGCCTACGTGCTCGAGCGCCAGCTCGCCAATGCCGATCCGAACCTGCAGCGCGCGCTCGCGGGCATCCGCACGGGCATCGACCAGCAGGTCGCGCTGATCGACGGCGTGCTCGACGCGCCGCGCGCGGAAACGCGCACGCTCGCGCTCGCGCCGCGGCCGTTCGCGCTGCGTGCGCTGCTCGACGACACGATCGCGCTCGTGCGTGTCGCGCTCGCCGACGCACGCCAGGTCGCGCTCGACACGACGCTGCCGGACGGCGAGCCGTCGCTCACGGTCGACCGCGAACGCGTCGCGCAGGCGCTGTGGACCCTGCTGACGACGGCCGTCGAGGCCAGCGCCGCGGGCAGCCGCGTGGCGTTCGCGTGCACGCGCGACGGCGCGCAGTTCACCGCGCGCGCCACCTGCACGGTGAACGCCGACGTACTCGTCGACCCGGAACAACCGCACGTGTTCGAATCGTTCGCGCGGCGCGAAATGCTGCGCGAGCGCGACGCGAAACGCAGCGCGTGGACACTCGCGCTGTGCCAGCGCGTCGCCCTGGCGCACGGCGGCACGTTCACGCACGACGTGTTCGCCGACAGCGCGACCGCCACGATCACCTTCTCGATTCCCTGCGAGGCGCCGGTGTAAGCAAGCGGTCGCCCGATACATTACGAATTCCTTTCTGGCTCTATACTGATGAGCCTGTCATAACCGGAGCGATTCTTTGTTACAGATCTTCGCGCTCATCGGCGCGTTGTTCCTGGTGGCCCTGAACGGGTTCTTCGTTGCGGCCGAATTCGGCCTCGTCAAACTCCGCGCGACGCGCGTCAAGACCCTCGCCCGCAAGCACGGCCTGCGCGGGCGCATCCTCGCCGTCGTCCACGGCCGGCTCGATGCGTATCTTTCCGCGTGCCAGCTCGGCATCACGCTCGCGTCGCTCGGCCTCGGCTGGGTCGGCGAACCGGCGTTCGCGCAACTGATCGGCCCGCTGCTCGACCTGATCGGCGTGCAGTCCGAACGCGTCGTGCATCTGATCTCGCTGGTGTTCGCGTTCTCGCTGATCTCGTTCCTGCATATCGTCGTCGGCGAACTGGCGCCGAAATCGATGGCGATCCGCCAGTCGGAGAAGGTCGGCCTGTGGGTCGCGCTGCCGCTCTACGCGTTCTACTGGGCGATGTATCCAGCGATCTGGGTGCTCAATACCAGCGCCAACGCGGTGCTGCGGCTCGCGGGGCTGTCGGCCGACCACGGCGGCGACGCGCACTATTCGACCGACGAGCTGAAGCTGATCCTGCGCAGCCGCCGCAGCGCGGCCGGCAACGCGGCCCAGCCGGCGCGCGGCACGTACAGCAACGACGAATGGAACACGCTCGCGCATTCGCTCGATTTTTCGTCGATGACCGTGTCGGACCTGATGCGGCCGGCCCATGAAATGATCGGCCTGCGGCGCGACCTGCCGCTGCCCGACAACATGGAGATCGTCGCGCGGCACCGTTTCAGCCGCTATCCGCTGTTCGAGGATGCGTCGCGCGAACAGGTGAGCGGGCTGATCCACCTGAAGGACCTGCTGCTCGCGCGTCACGCGGGCGCCGCGCTCGACGATCTGTCCGACTACGTGCGCCCGGTTCAGTACGTGAAGCCCGACACGCCGGCGCTGGAGCTGTTCCGCCGCTTCCGCAAGGGCGCCCCGCACTTCGCGCTGGTCGGCAACAAGGGCGAGAAGCCGATCGGCTTCCTGACGCTCGACAACCTGCTCGGCGCGCTGGTCGGCCAGATCCACGACGAGTTCCGCCAGGGCGATGCGGACTGGAGCCGCCTCGACGACGGCACGCTGATGGGCAAGGGCAGCCTACCTGTCGTGTCGCTCGAGCAGGCGCTCGGCATCGACATCGACGAAGGCCGCGCGGAATCGGTCGGCGGCCTCGTGATCCAGGCGTTGAGCGACCTGCCGACCGAAGGGCAGCGCGTGTCGTTCGACCGCTTCGACGTCGTCGTGAAGAAGATGAACGGGCCGCGCATCGTGCTCGTGCGCGTCTATCCGAAGATCGCGAAAGAGGCCGACGAATGACGGCCGCACGTTGCGGCGCACGATGAACGCGCCGCTGCCGCGCTGCTGCGTGATCACGCCGGAACCGGCGTCCGCGTCGGCGGCCGATCGGGCCGCGTTCCTCGACCGGCTGTCGGCCGTGCTCGCGCGCGGCGAAACGCTCGTGCAACTGCGCGTGAAATCGCTCGACGCGGCCGCGTTCGCGGCGCTGGCCGCCGCGGCGCTCGCGCGCTGCGACGCCGCCGGTGCGCACCTGATGCTGAACGGCCCGATCGACGCAGCCGGCGTGATGCGGCTCGACGGCGCCGGCTGGCATCTGGACGGCGCCGCCTTGCGCGGCGTCACGCAGCGGCCGCTGCCGGCCGACCGGTGGGTATCCGCCGCGTGCCACTCGCAAGACGACCTGCTGCTGGCCGCACAGGCCGGCGCGGATTTCGTCACGCTGTCGCCGGTACTGCCGACGCTCAGCCACCCCGGCGCGCCGACGCTCGGCTGGGCGCGATTCGACACGCTGGCCGCCCAGGCCGCGATGCCCGTGTTCGCGCTCGGCGGCATGACGCGCGCGCATCTCGACGACGCGCGCCGTCATGGCGCGTACGGCATCGCGGGGATTCGCGGGTTCTGGTAATTCGGGGCCTGCCGGGCGCGCCGCCGGGTGCGACCGCGCGCGCTCCCGCCGCGTCACAACTTCATCGGCTCATGCATTCAGGTTCGCACGCATCCCGCGCCACGAACCGTCGTCGATGCGACGCACGTCGTGCGTCAACGCGTAGCGATTGACGTCGCCCGTCAGCCACGCGACGAGCGAATACGGCGGCAACTCGCCTTCATCGACCCGGTCGCGCGCGCGCGCCGGCGTCTCGAACACCACCCGCCCGCCCGGTGCGTCGAACGGCACCGCGTCCGGCGACAGGTTCAACGCGATCGTCAAGGTTTCGTCGTCGGCGAGCCGCCACGATGCGCACAGCGCGTCGGCATCGCCGTCGCCGTCCGCCTTCAGCGCGCGTGCGTCCTGCGGCCGGCAATCGGACAGCCTTGGCGCGATCAGCTTCGCGCGCACCGCGAGCGCCGACTGCACGAAATGCGCACGATCGACGTCGCGCGCGGTTTCGTCGAAGACCAGCGGGATCTGCGGCGTGAGCAACGACAGCGCGAGCGCGGCCAGTCCGGCCGCCTGCCCGTGATCGCCGTGGCCGCTGTCGCGCCATGCGCCATCGGACAGCACGAGCGACGTCAGCGCCAGTCCGCCATCGGCGGCCATGCCGTCCGCCGACGCGGCCGGCTGGTACGCCGCGCCCGCCGCGGTCAGCGCGCGGGCGAGCGTGTGAATCGACTGGTGCGTGGAAATGCCCTCGTGGGCCGACGTGTCGCGCCCCGTGAGCCGGTGCAGCGCGCGTTCGCCGCAGCCGTTCCACTGCGCGTCGAAATGGGTATCGGCCAGATGCGCGGGGTGCCGCTCGCTGCCGAGCACGAGATGGATCAGCCGGTCGGCCGGCACGGCCGCGCGCACGCGGTCCGCGATCTCGCGCAGCCACGACACGCCGATCCGGTCGGCTTCGCGCAGGCGCAGCCCGTCGCAACGGTATTCGTCGATCCAGTACAGCGCGTTGTCGCAGAAGAAATCGCACACTTCCGGATGATCGAGCGCGAGCGGCGCGGCCTGCAGCGGATCGTCGCGCGTATGGAAGAACGGCCCTGCGTAGTGGCGCAACGCATCGGTGCCGCTGCCGAAGCGCGCGTAGTCGAGCTCCAGCAGCACCGCGAGACCGTAGCCATGCGCGGCGTCGATCAGCGCCTTCAGCGCGTCGGGGCCGCCTTCGGCCGCGAGCGGCGCGAACGGCAGGCTGTCGTGCGGCGACGCGAGCAGCTCCAGCGCGGTCACGCCGAGGCGCGCGAGCTGCGGCAGGCGACGGCGCACGGCGTCGAAGCCGCCCACCGCGTGCGGGCGAATCGCGTAGAGCGCGATGTCTTCCCACGCGCGCCCGTGCCAGAACGTATTGCGCCACGTGAACGCGCGCGGATCGACGACCTCGCTGGGGCCGTTGAGCCCTTCGGGTTGCGAGCGCGACGCGGGATCGGGAATCGACACGGTATCGTCGAGCCGATAGCGGTAACGCGCACCCGCGCCGCAGTCGACGAAGACTTCGAACCAGTTCGGGCCGGCGCTCGTCATCGGCACGAGCGTCGGGCCGTAGCCGATATCGAGTTCGAGCTGGACGTGGGTGCTGCCCGGCGCCCACACGCGGAAATGCGTGCGCGGCGTCGGGCTGAGCGCGCCGCAGGGCTGCGCGCCAAACGGCAAGCAATGGATGTAGTGCTGCGCGTACGGATCGTGCGGACAATCGGACATCATGCGCTCCTCGTGCGTACCGAGCGGCATGGCCGCGCCACTGGCGCAGCGCATCGGGGCCCGGCATGCGACGGCCAGGCTGGGGAGAGAAACGAGTATGCGCCGGATTCGCCACCGCGATGCACCGTGGTCAGACATTTTTAAATGCGAATCGACCCCGGCCAACCACCCGTGGAAACGGGCGACCGTCACGCGCCGGCGAGTCGGGTAGTCGGCATACCGGAATGATCGCTCGCCTTGTTGCGCCGGCCGCGCGCCCCTACGCTCTGCGTGATGCTCGCGGACACGTCGTCCGCGCACCGACCCGAGGACTCCGCCATGTCGCTTCCCGCCAGCGCCGCGAAATTCGATCCGTCACGCGCCCACGAATACGCCGAGCAATCGCGCATCGCGCTGGCCGGCTACGATGCCTGCCACGAACTCGCCGCGTGCATGCTCGCGTCAGTGATCGGGGCGGCCGATGCCCGGATTCTCGTCGCGGGCGCGGGCGGTACGGGGCAGGAAATCTGCGTCACGGCCGCGCTCGAACCGGGCTGGCGGTTCACGGCCGTCGACCCGTCCGCGCCGATGCTCGCGCTCGCGCGCTCGAACGTCGAAGCAGCGGGTTTCGGCGCGCGTACCGCGTTCGTCGAGGACGGCGTCGACGCATTGCCCGACGCGCCCGCGTTCGACGGCGCGACGCTGATCGGCGTGCTGCATCACGTGCCGGGCGACGACGCGAAAGTCGCGCTGCTGCACGCAATCGCGCGACGCCTGAAGCCCGGCGCGCCGCTCGTGCTCGCCGGCAACCATCGCCGCTACGCGGACCATCCGCGCCTGCTCGATGCGTGGCAGCAGCGCTGGCGCATGAAGGGTGCCACGCCCGACGCGGTGCGCGCGCAACTCGCGAAGATCCTGCAGGGCGCCGATCCGCCCGCATCCGAGGAAGCCGTGTTCGCGCTGCTGCGCGACGCGGGCTTCGACGCGCCGCTGCGCTTTTTCGCGAGCCTGTTCTGGGGCGCGTGGATCGCGGTGCGACGCGCGTGACGGTTCGATGCGGCCCGCGATGGCCCGCACCACGCGATTCGCGAACGCGCCGCAGGCACTCGGTATGATGTCGTTCCCGCCCCCTTCCGGCCTCGACATGCTCACCGTCCATCACCTGAACAACTCGCGTTCGCAGCGCGTGCTCTGGCTGCTCGAAGAACTGGATGTGCCATACGAGATCGTGCGCTACGCACGCGATCCGAAAACGATGCTCGCGCCGGCCGAATTGCGCGCGATCCATCCGCTCGGCAAGTCGCCCGTCGTGACCGACGACGGCCGCACGTTCGCCGAATCGGGCGCGATCATCGAATACCTGGTCGAACGCTACGGCAACGGGCGCCTCGCGCCGCCGCCCGGCTCGCCCGAGCGGCACGACTACACGTACTGGCTGCACTACGCGGAAGGGTCGGCGATGCCGCCGCTGCTGCTCAAGCTCGTCGCGCTGCGGATCGCGCATGCGCCGATGCCGTTCTTCGCGCGGCCGATCGCGCGCAAGATCGCCGCGACGCTGCAATCGGGTTTCGTCGATCCGCAGATCGATCTGCATCTCGGCCATGTCGACGGCGCGCTCGCACGCAGCGGCTGGTTCGTCGGCGACGGCTTCAGCGCGGCCGACATCCAGATGAGCTTCCCGCTCGAAGCCGCGACCGCGCGCGGCGGCGGCAGCCGGTATCCGGCGATCGCGCGCTTTCTCGACACGATCCATGCGCGGCCGGCGTACCAGCGGGCGCTGAAGCGCGGCGGCCGGTACGACCTGCTCAAGTAACCGGCGTCAGCTCAGCAGCCCCGCCGCGACGTTGATCGACAAGCCGAGCACGGCCATGTTGAAGTAGAACGACAGGATCGACTGCGCGAGCACCGAGCGCCGCGCGGAGCGGTTCGCGAGCGACACGTCGGCCGTCTGCGACGCGACCGCGAGCGTGAACGCGAAATACAGGAAATCCCAGTAATCGGGCTCCGGGTGTTGGTCCGGAAAGCGGAGCGCGCGATCGCTGCTCGGCGAGCCGTAATAGAGCCGCGCGTAGTGCAGCGTGAAGATGGTCGGGATCAGGAACCACGCGCCGAACAGCGTCGCACCCGTGATCGCGTAGTGGCTGAGCCCCGCGCTGAAGCCGACGCTCTTCGCGGTCGCGAGCTCGATCGCGATCGCCGCCACGCTCGCGACGGTCGCGAGGCACACGACCGTCAGCACGGTCGTCGCGTTTTCGTCCTCGCGGATCGCGACTTCGCGCACCTTGTGATGATGCGCGGTGACCATGCGCACCCACATCAGCACGAGATACAGCCAGACCGCGCAGTCCCAGCCAATCAGTGCGCGCGCGGTCGGGCGCAGCGGAAACGGCAGCAGGACCGCGCACAGCACGCCGGCGACGAACGCCGCGACCATGCGCGGCCGGTTGCGTAATACCTGCGGATAAAGCGTCATCGTGTGATTCCGAAAGCGGATGGAAAGGATTCGGCCGGTGCGCGGGAAAACCGCCGCGCCGGCGGGTAACGCGCCCCGATTATCGCCATTCCGTCGTCACGTGGCGATGGGCGCGAGCGCCTAAGATAAGGGGATGACTGCCCCCGCCCTGCTCTGCCGCCATCCCGCGAACCCGGCCGGCCGCGACTTCGTCGTCGGCGACCTGCACGGCTGCGTGGACGTGCTGCGCGCGCTGCTGCACGACGTCCGCTTCGATCCGGCGCGCGACCGGCTGTTCTCGGTCGGCGATCTCGTCGACCGCGGCCCGGCCTCCGACACCGCGCTCGACCTGCTCGACCGGCCGTGGTGTCACGTCGTGCGCGGCAATCACGAGGAAGTGCTGAGCCTCGTCGCGCGCGGCAAGCTGCCGCCCGACGCGTGGCGCAGGATCGGCGGCGACTGGGGCGCCGACTTGCCGCCGGAACGGCTGCGCGCGCATGCGGCGCGCGTCGACGCGCTGCCGCTCGTGCGGGTGATCGGCGACGGCCCGACGCGCTTCAACGTGCTGCACGCGGAATTCTTCGGCTCGGACGCGGAGCTCGATACCGGCAGCTATCCGCACGACGTGCGCGAGCGGCTGATCTGGGGCCGCGATCTGGTCCAGGGGCTCGCCGATCCGGCGCGGCAGGCCGGACTGTCGCTGACGTGCACCGGGCACACACCGGTGCGTGAGCCGCAACGGATCGGCGCGCAATGGTTCATCGACACGGGTGCGTTCGCGCCGGCCGGGCGGCTCACGCTCGCCGAGCCGCGCACCGGCCGCACATGGTCGATGACGCAGACCGAAGCGCGCGAGCGCCACGCGGGCGACTGGCCGCTACCCTGACGCGCCGGCCGGCGCCTGCGTCCCCACGCGAACCCTAGCCGACCTGATTCAGTTCGAACACCGCATCGACGGCCGAGCCGTTCCAGTTGTATTCGAGATAGGCCGCATGCTGGCAGTCGCGCAGCAGCGTCGTGCGGAACGCGGCGAGACACTCGCCGCGCGGATCGCGCACCGACGGATAGACGATTCCCGCGCCACCCGCGTTGCGCACCGCGCGACCGAAGGCCTGCCCCGCGCGGTAGTCGACCGGGTCCAGCAGCGCGGGATCGCGCTGCGGCCACGTGCGCACGTCGGCGACGTCGCCGTGCGCGAACACGGTATAGAGCCGCATCTGCTGGCGCATCGGCGGCTCCTTCGTCGCGGCGAGGAACAACCCGCTGTGATAGCGCGTTTCGGCAATCGCCGTGTCGCGCGAGCGGGTGCAGTAGAACACGCCGTAGCTGCCGTCCGAAAACCGGCTGCCCAGCGGATTCAGGTGCGTGAACGCGGCCATGATCGGCCCCCAGCCCTGCCCGTAGCGGCGCTCGGCGGGCGGCACGAGCTCGAGCGTGCCGACTTCGTTGCGGATGCGGTCGTTGGTCAGCGATTCGAGTGCATAGAGCGCGTCGAAATCCTCCGCGGACGCGACGCGGTCGAACAGGTTGATGGCAGGAAAACGGGTGGGAATCACGCGATAGGCCGGTGCCCAGTCGACGGTGGTCGTGGGCCACCGGGTGACGTCGGTCGGTGTCGTCACGCCCAGCCACCCCGCATCGCATCGAGATATTGGCGAACGGCCACCAGATCGCCGACGTTGCCGGCCAGCATCCGGTCGAGTGCGCGCTTGCCGCCGAACGGCGCCGCATCGTTGGGCCGCTTGACCCACGCATCGGCCGCGGCGGGCTGCGGCAACAGGATCTGCAACCCCTTGTAGATGCCGAGCAGCAGCGACAGGCGCTCGAGCGTATCGCGCGGCAGGCGCGCCGATTCCGGCGCGGCCTTCCACTTGAAGAACGTCGAGCGGCCGGGCGACCCGAGCAGCACGATCTGCTCGTCGATCGTCAGTTCCCAGTCGCGCGCGATGTTGAAAAACGCGCGCAGGCCGGCCGCCGACATCTGCGCGACCGAAGCGTGCGGCAAGGCGGAATGCGAATCGTAGGCGGGCTGTGACATGACGGTTAGTCTCGAAACGAATCTACTAACAAGATTAGTCCATTCTCGTATTTTTGCAAGGGTCGCACCCAGCGATCGCGCACGTCCATCCGACAAATCGATATTTTTTGTCCATTCTGGACTCTTATTTTATTTTCTGCGTTAATGGCCGTGCGGACCCCGCGTCACGGCGCGGGTCGTGTCCGTGGAGACCGTGTCGCACAGAAACCGGATGCACCACGCCAAGGAACGCACCATGAAGAGACTGATTGCCGCTGTTTCGATCGCCCTGCTCGCGGTATCCGCAGGCCCCGCCGTCGCGAAGGACTGGACCACGATCCGCTTCGGCACCGATGCCAGCTACGCGCCGTTCGAGTCGAAGGCGCCCGACGGCAAGCTCGTCGGCTTCGACATCGACCTCGGCAACGAGATCTGCGCGCGCCTGAAGGCGAAATGCGTGTGGCTCGAGAACGATTTCGACGGGATGATTCCGGCGCTGAAGGCGAAGAAGTTCGACGCGGTGCTGTCGTCGATGTCGATCACGCCGCAACGCGCGCAGCAGATCGGCTTCACGACGAAGATCTACAACCAGCCGACGCGGCTCGTCGTGAAGAAGGGCTCGCCGCTGCTGCCGACTGCCGAATCGCTGAAGGGCAAATCGATCGGCGTCGAACAGGGCACGACGCAGGAGACGTATGCGAAGGCGTACTGGGGCAAGCAAGGCGCGAACGTCGTGTCGTACCAGAACCAGGACGGCGTGTATGCCGACCTGATCGCCGGCCGCCTCGACGCGGCGCTGCAGGATGAAGTGCAGGCCGCGATCGGGTTCCTGAAATCGCCGCGCGGCGCGAACTACACGTTCGTCGGGCCCGAGCTCGTCGACGAAAAGGTGCTCGGCATCGGCGCGGGCATCGGCTTGCGCCAGGAAGATACCGACCTGAAGGCGAAGATCGATCGCGCGATCCTCGACATGGTCAAGGACGGCACCTACAAGCGGCTCGCGTCGAAGTACTTCGACTTCGACATCTACGGCAGTTGAAAACGGCGTCGCGCGCGTACGGATACTGCTTCCGTCGCGCGCGTCCGACCGCCCCTCCCCTTGCAACCGGATGGCAACGGCATCGAGCGGTTCGCCGTTGCATCGAATGCGGGTCGTCTTGCGTCGTATGCGGCACGCGGCAGGACCCTGCATTATTGTTTGGACTGCAGATCGACTCCCTGAGACAACGACACGCCATGCGAATGGATGTCGTGCCGTTCTGGTCAATAGGCGAAGATCGGGCGTCGCGGTACCGGCGCCCGTGTGCACATGCCCATGCGGACCGGGTTCGCGTGCAGGAAAGTGCCGACCCGGCGCGGATGACCGGCAACCAGCCGGATCCGCCTCGCACCGGGCGCGGAGAGATGGCCTGTCGAGGCATGCCGGTCGGCCGCAAGCGCGACGTTCGAGCGGCGATGTCCCGAATCACGGCGATCGCGGCCAGCGGACCGCGGCGTGTGATGATCGATCATTTTTCTACCCCGTTTGCTGTCTGATGTTTGTTCCGGCAACCGGACGATGCCGATGCCCCGGCGATCAGGCGACGACGTCCCGTGCTCGCCGCGACGCGGCTGCTGCCCCGCGCGCGGCCGCCGCATCCCCGCGGACTGCGTCCTGGCCGGTACCGAAGGCTTGCGCCGCCTGACCGGACGGACCTCGCGTCGTCGACTCTCGCATGTCCCTCTTCGCAAGGACCGGGCCAGCGCTGCGCGAGCCCGGCCGGACAAGGCGATGGTCAGGCCGGCTGACGGCCGGCACGGGTGTGGCATACGGGAAGTTACGAAACTGAAACATCGGAGCCGCGGCGCGCGCCGGCCCTGCAACGGCGGGGCCTTGCGGAATAAGGCTGAACAATGGAGCGCGGAATTTTTACCGGCGACGGACCGGCCGACCGGACCGGTTCGGCGCGGCAATTCCTCCGGCGGCCGACGCGAAATGTTTCATGCGCTTTACATGCCGGCGCCGGCGACGCGTACCGTCCATCGCGCTGGACGCGGCGGCCGATCGCATGGCTATACTGCGACACCGCTTCACGCGACTTCACGCCGACCACTGCCCACGATGCTCCGTACCTTCGCCGCCGAACGTGCCAGACTGATCCGCTTCGGCGTGTCGGGCCTGGGCTCGACCGCGCTGCATGCGCTGATCGCCGCCGCGATGTTCGCGCTGTTCGACGCGACGCCCGTCGTCGCGAACGCGAGCGCGTTCGTCTGCTCGACGGCGTTCTCGTATCTCGCCAATACGCTGTGGAGTTTTTCGTCGCCGGTGACGTGGGGCAACTTCATGCGCTTTCTCGCGGTCGCGATGGCCGGCCTCGCCGTGACGATGCTGCTGGCGCACGGCACCGACGCACTCGGGCTCGCCCGCGCGTGGAGCATCGTCGCGGTCGTGCTGTGCGTGCCGCCCGTCACGTTCGTGCTGCACCGGCTGTGGACCTATCGCTGAGCCGGCCCGCACGCATCGCGCCCGCCGCTCAGCCGACCCGCTGATGCCCCGCGTCGCCCGACGGCGCGCCGTCGTGCCCGCCGCTGTCGCCATTCCCGCCGCTGCCGCCGTTGTTGTCGTGATCGTTCAGCCCGTGCTCGATCATCATCCGGTAGAGCGTCACGCGTGAAATGCCGAGTTCGGCGGCGGCCTTGTTGATCCGGTGGTCGTTGCGCAGCAGCGCATTCTCGATCGCGGTGCGTTCGGCCAGCGCCCGCGCCTGTTCGAGCGTCACCGGTTCGGTTTCGCCGGGCGTGTCGAGCCCGAGATCGTGCGGCGTCAGCAGCCGGCTCTCGGCCATCACGATCGCGCGCCGCACGCGGTTGATCAGTTCGCGTACATTGCCGGGCCACTCGTAGCGCCGCATCGCGTCGAGCGCGGCCGACGTGAAGCCGCTGATCTTGCGGCCGCTGTCGGCCTTGAATTTCTGCAGCACGTAGTGCGCGAGGATGTCGATGTCCTTGCCGCGCGCGCGCAGCGGCGGCTCGTGGATGCGCAGCACGCACAGGCGGTGATAGAGATCCGCGCGGAAGCGCCCGGCCTCGACCGCGCCGTCGAGATCGACGTGCGTGGCCGAGATGATCCGCACGTCCACCGCGATCGATTCCTGCCCGCCGAGCCGCTCGATCTTGCCCTCTTGCAGGAAGCGCAGCAGGCTTGCCTGGCTTTCGACCGGCATGTCGCCGATCTCGTCGAGAAACAGCGTGCCGCCGTTCGCCGATTCGATCCGGCCCGCGCGCCGCTGGTTCGCGCCGGTGAACGCGCCGCGTTCATAGCCGAACAGCTCCGACTGCAGCAGGTGATGCGGAATCGCGCCGCAGTTGATCGCGACGAACGGCCCCTTGCCGCGCCCGGAGCGCTCGTGAATCGCGAGCGCCGTCAGCTCCTTGCCGGTGCCCGACTCGCCCGAGATGAACACGCTCGCGTCGGTCTTCGCGACCTTGCGGATCGTGCTGAACAGCTGCTGCATCGCCTCGCAGTTGCCGATCATCCCGTGTTCGCCGATCGACGCCGCGTAGGCGGCGCCGTCGACGCGATCGAGCGCGGCCATCCCGCGCGCATGGCCGAGCACGTGCGAAATCCATTCGTACGGCAGCGGCAGCGTCACGTAATCGAAACAATAGCTGCGGATCAGTTCGCGCACGGCGGGGCCGATCGTGATGCCGGCCTGCGCGATGGAAATCCAGCCGATCGCCGGCTGGCTCAGACACATCTTCAGCGCGGGATAGTCGCGCGACGTGAAGCCGGTGAAATCGACGAGCCCCGCGGCCACGCTCACGCCGGAGGTCATGTTCTGCGCGGCGCCGGCCGTCTTCGCGACCGCGATCTCCCAGCCGAGCCCGCGCAGTTGTGCCAGCAACGGCTCGTCGGGCGTGCGCATGATCACGAACAGCTTGCGTCCGGCCTCGGGGGCGGTGACGGACACGTCCGTCATCTCGGGCGCCGCCTGCCCGTTTGCGTCGGGTGACCTTGCAACCATCGTTGTTCCCCGCTTGGCGTTGGTATCGCGCGCCGGCTCGCCGCCGCGTACGACGGACACGATCGAACCGACATATTGGCCGTATTTCCGTCCGAATAAAATCCCCCTGCGCATGAATCGCGCCGGAGGTCGACGTTGTCATGAACGGTATATCGATGCGGCCGGCCCGCGGCTAGATGGGTGTTATCCCGGTGGCGGGCGCCGCGCGCGACCGGAAAGGCCCGGCCCCGAACGCGCAAAGCCGCGCCGGTGCTGGCGCACGGCGATCGTGGAGGACGCGGCGCACGCCTGATTCGTGCGCCGGCCCATGCCGCGCAACCGGTCCGCCGGGCAGGCGGACGCCCGGGCAACCGGTTCCGGTTGATTTTCGTCAATCGTCGGAAGAAGCCGGCTGATGCACGAACGCAACATGCGCGGCGCCCCGCCGTGCGGCGGGGTGAGGGGTCAGCGGCCCGACGCGAGCGGCGCGGGCGTGTTCGCGCGGCCGCGGCCGGCCGGCGCGCCGCCGTGTTCGCCATAGGTGGCGGCCAGTGCATCGACCCGCGCGAGATGGTGGCGATTGTCGTGATCCCACGGGTGGAAGCCCGGCCGGAAAAAGCTCAGCCATTCGCCGGCGATGCGCGGGAACAGCCCGCGACGCGGCCCGTACAGGAACGCGATCATCCGCAGCATGCCGCGCACGTGATGGCCGGCGCCGCGATCGCGCCACAGCAGCGTCGCATGCATCAGGAACACGGTCGGCCAGAACGTCAGCGTCGTCAGCAGATACACGCCGATGCGGATCAGGTAGCGACGCAGCCCCGGCTTCATCGCGGCATTCCACACGTCGAACGACACGGCCTTGTGCTCGGTTTCCTCCAGCGCGTGCCAGATCCACATCTGCCGGTAGCCTTCGACCGAACCGTCGAGGCGCGTCGGGTCGCGCAGCAGCCAGTCGGCGAGCATCGCCGTGTAATGCTCGGCCGCCACCGTATGCGCGAGCTGCACCGAATGCGGCAGCTTGCGCTTCATGTAGCCGAGCACCGTCCATACGCGCTGGTCCAGCTTGCGCGCGGGTAGCCGGTTCGCCTGCATCAGCTCGTTGTATTCGATGTGCTCGCGCGTATGCATCGCTTCCTGGCCGATGAAGCCGAGCACCTGCTGCTTCAGCACGGGATCGTCGATCCGGTCGCGATAGTTGCGCACCGAATCCATGAAGAAGCGCTCGCCGGCCGGAAACAGCAGCGACAGCGCGTTGAAGAAATGGGTCACGTGCGACCCGAGGCCATGCCAGTCCTTCGCGCGTTCGACCGGCAGGTCGAAGCGCAGGTCGCGGCGCACCGGCATGATCCCGGCTGCGGTGGCGGAAGCGGCTGACTTCATGTTCATCGTTCTCCTGTTGCGGAGCCGTCCGGCGCATCGTCCGACGCGGCCGGCGCAAGCCCGGGCGGCGCATCGCGCGCCGCCAAAATCCTGACATCGACAGATGTAACGATAGGCCGCGCGCGCCGGCGCATGCAAGCCGCGCGGTAGATGCGCGCTTCCAAACAGGGCACGGTCGGAAAGACGGAAAAAACGGCGCTCGAACGACATTCGGCCGGGCCGCGATTCGAACGCGGGCGCGCGCGTCGGGGCGAGGCGCCGGATGCGGCGCGGCGCCCCGCTATCGGCCCGCAGGCCCCGTGCGGCGGGCCTTTCGCGGGATCGGGCAACGCTCGTGCAGCAGCCTGTCACGTGAGCCGTTCGCATCGATTCATACGCGCCGCGCACCGTCGCGGTGCACCCTCGCCCCCGCGGCTCGCGAAAAATTCAAACGCGCGTTCCAATTGCGTTCCGGGCGCTCACGCCGGCACGCCCCGCCACGCTGCGCCGCTCAGCGTGAAACGGCGCGAAATCCACGCGCGCCGGCCCGCTGCGCGCTCGCCTACAATAGCGGTTTCACGCAACCTCTTTCAGGAGAAATCATGTCCGTCATCACGACCGAATCGGGCCTCAAGTACGAAGACCTGACCGAAGGCACCGGCGCGGAAGCGCAAGCCGGCAAGACCGTCAGCGTCCACTACACGGGCTGGCTGACCGACGGTCAGAAATTCGATTCGAGCAAGGATCGCAACGACCCGTTCGCGTTCGTGCTCGGCGGCGGCATGGTCATCAAGGGCTGGGACGAAGGCGTGCAGGGCATGAAGGTCGGCGGCGTGCGTCGCCTGACGATCCCGCCGCAACTCGGCTACGGCCCGCGCGGCGCAGGCGGCGTGATTCCGCCGAACGCGACGCTCGTGTTCGAAGTCGAACTGCTCGACGTCTGACCCTGCACCCGGCCGTTTTCTTCCCGATGGAACGCATCGCCTCCCCCGCCATCGCGCTGCGCCGCTACGCCACGTGCGAAGCGTCGGACGTGCACGACTTCCACCAGGTCGTGCTCGGCGTCGATGGCGCGATGGTGATGGCGGTGGACGGAATCGGCCAGCGCATCGACCGGCACGCGGCCTGGCTGATTCCGGCCGGCGCGCGTCACGACTACGCGGGCCTCGGCGACAATCGCCAGCTCGTGATCGACCTGCCCGCCGCTTCGCTCGCGGTACCGCAGCGGCTGTTCGACCATGCGCGGGCCGTGTCGATCGACCCGGCGCTCACGTCGCTCGTCGCGCAGGTCGCGGCGGCCGCCGCGCAACACGATGCGCCGGACGGCGACGCACGGCAGGCCGCCGCGCACCGCTTTCAGTGGCAGGCCGCGGCGCGCCTGTGCGACGCGCTGCTCGACGATGCGGGCATCGCCGCGCCCGCGTCGGGCCTCGATTTCGCGCGCATCGACCGCTGGCTGCGCGCGCGGCTCGCCGAACCGCTGCGCATCGCCGATCTCGCCGCGCACTGCGGCTACGGGATGCGGCGCTTTCATCAACTGTTCGTCGATGCATTCGGCGAAACGCCCCATCGCTACCTGCAGCGGCTGCGGCTCGACGCCGCGATCGTGCTGCTCGCCGACGGCCGGCATGCGCTCGTCGACATCGCGGGCAGCGTCGGCTTCGCGGACCAGAGCACGTTCACGCATGCGTTCACGAAGCGCTTCGGCGTGGCGCCGGGACGCTGGCGCGGCGAACGGCATTGAACGCATCGGCCTCGCCGAATACGCATCGACGCACGTAGCCAGCGGCACGCATTCGCGTCGGCATCCGTATCGACGCTTCGCGTCCCGCTGAAACATCGCCTGTCCGTCGCCGCCTACGATGGACGCATGGATACGACCACACCGTCCCCCGCTTTCCCGCCCGCGCTCGCGCGCGTCGTCGCCACCGTCAGCATCGGTTTCGTCGTCACGCAGCTCGACGTGACGATCGTCAATATCGCGCTCGCGCATCTCGCCGCCGACCTGCACCTGCCGGTCGCCGGCCTGCAATGGGTCGTCGATGCGTACACGCTCGCGTTCGCGGTGCTGATGCTGTCGGCCGGTGCGCTCGGCGACCGCTTCGGCGCGCGCCGCCTGTACGTCGCCGGCCTCCTGCTGTTCGCGCTCGCGTCGCTTGCATGCGGCGCCGCCGTCGCGCCCGCGATGCTGATCGCGGCCCGCGCGCTGCAAGGCGTCGGCGCCGCGGCCATGCTGCCGAATTCGCTCGCGCTGCTCAACGACGCGTGCCGGCACGACCCGCGCCTGCGCGCCCGCGCGGTCGGTGGGTGGACGGCGGCCGGGTCCATCGCGATCGCGGCCGGCCCGGTCGTCGGCGGCCTGCTGATTGCCGCATGGGGCTGGCGCGGCATCTTCCTCGTGAACCTGCCGCTGTGCGCGGCGGGGCTCGCCGCTACGTTCGCGTGGGTGCCCACGCGCCGCGAGCAGGTTGCCCCGGCACGCTCGGCCCGTTCGCTCGATCCGCGCGGCCAGTTCGTCGCGATCGCGATGCTGACCGCGCTGACCGGCGCCGTGATCGAATGGCGGCCGCTCGGCTTCACGCACCTGGTCGTGACCGGCGGCTTCACGCTGGCGGCGCTGGCCGCGCTCGCGTTCGTCGCGATCGAATCGTGCACGGCCACGCCGATGCTGCCGCTGACGCTGTTCCGCCGCCCCTCGTTCAGTGCGGCCGTGCTGTTCGGGATCTGCGTGAACCTCACGTACTACGGCACCGTGTTCGTGCTCGCGCTGTACCTGCAACGCGCACGCGGCGAATCGGCGTTGCAGGCCGGGCTCGCGTTCCTGCCGCTCACCGGCGGGTTCCTGCTGTCGAATCTCGCGAGCGGACGCGTCGTCGCCCGCCACGGCCCGCGCATGCCGATGGTGGCCGGCGCGCTCGTCGCCGCGCTCGGCTACGGGTCGCTGCATGTCGTCGATGCCGCGACGCCGCTGGGCGCGCTGCTCGTGCCGTTCCTGCTGATTCCGTCGGGCATGGGCTTCGCGGTGCCCGCGATGACGACGGCCGTGCTCGCATCGGTCGCGCCCGACCGGGCCGGCATCGCGTCGGCCGTGCTGAATACCGCACGGCAGGCCGGCGGTGCAATCGGCGTCGCGGCATTCGGTGCGCTCGCCGGCGACGGCGGTGCAGCGCAGGTCGTCAGCGGGTTGCGGATCGAAACCGCCGTGTCGGTCGCGCTGCTGGTCGCGGCCGCACTGCTCGCGACCCGTGTGCGGACCGATGCGGATCGCGGTGCCTCTCCCGCGCCTCGGGCGACGCCACCGGTCGATCGCACGCGTGCGGTCACGCGTCACCGAGGTGAGGCTGGATCAGGTAACGCCGACGAAAGAAGGTCTGCGTGAATCGACTCGCGTAGCCGGCAGTGCCGCGCTCGTGCTGTCGCACCGAATGCCATCCGACGGCACGACCCTCGCGCATGACGCTCACCGACGCGCCGCGCCCGCTTCGTCATCGATCTTCTTCACGACCGTATCGGCCGCCTTCAAAGGCCGGCCGTCGTCGTGCCGCAGCGCGAGCTTGCGGATCGCGCGCCCGGTGCCGCGATCGATCAGCACCGAATGCCGCTCGCCGCGCGCGAACAGGTTGGCCTCGCCCCACTGCCGCAGCATCACGATGACCGGAAACAGCCCCTCGCCCTTTTTGGTCAGCACGTACTCCTGATACGCGGTGCCGTCGGACGCCGGCACGACGGCGAACACGCCCGCGTCCACCAGCATCTTCAGCCGGTCGGACAGGATGTTGCTCGCGACGCCGAGGCTCGCGCGGAAATCGCCGAAGCGGCGCACGCCGTCGAACGCATCGCGCACGATCAGCAACGCCCAGCGATCGCCGACGATATCGGTCGCGCGCGCCACCGGGCACGGCGAATCCGCAAGACTTTTCTGCCTGGCCATGTTGCTCTCCGCAATCACGCCGGCCGCCTTCGCAGGCATGCCGGCCATCCGGGCACGGGCCGCTGGCCCGTCACCCAACAGGTTGCATTTTAAAACTACTTTCCCTACACTCCAAACCAGTTTCAAATTGCAACTACATTGCGTGAGGCAACCCATGGAATCGTCCTGCCATTCCGGCACCGTTGCATCGAACGCGCCAACCGGCGCGATCCATCCGGCTAAGGGCGCCCGCCTGTCGTCGGCGCGCGTCGTGCTGCTTGCCGTCTGCTGCGCGGCGAGCGTCGCGAACGTCTACTACGCGCAGCCGCTGCTCGATTCGATCGCGCGGGATTTCGGCGTATCGCTGGCCGCCGTCGGCGGCGTCGTCACCGCGACGCAGCTGGGCTGCGCGCTCGCGCTGCTGTTCGTCGTGCCGCTTGGCGACCTGCTGAACCGCAAGCGCCTGATCGCCGTGCAGCTTCTGCTGCTGACCGCGGCCTGCATCGGCGTGGCCGCCGCGTCGACACGCATCGCGCTGCTGGCGGGAATGGTCGCGGTCGGATTGCTCGGCACCGCGATGACGCAAGGACTGATCGCGTGCTCGGCCGCCCTCGCCGGCGCAGGCGAACGCGGGCGCGTGGTGGGCGCCGCGCAAGGCGGCGTCGTGGTCGGGCTGCTGGCCGCGCGCTCGCTGGCGGGTGTCGTCACCGACATCGCGGGGTGGCGGGCCGTCTATCTCGTATCGGGCGCCCTCGCGATCGCGATGCTGGTCGTGTTGTCGCGGCTGCTGCCCGCTATGCGCGAACCGCGCGAACGCATCGGTTACGCGGCGCTGCTGCGGTCGATGGTGGCGCTGCTGCGCGATGAACGTGTGTTGCGCGTGCGCGGCGCGATCGCGCTGCTGATGTTCGCGGCGTTCAGCATCTTCTGGAGCGCGCTCGTGCTGCCGCTGAGCGCGCCGCCGCACGCGATGTCGCACACGCAAATTGGTGCATTCGGCCTCGTCGGCGCACTCGGGGCGGCGGCCGCCGCCCGCGCGGGCCGGCTCGCGGATCGCGGGCGCGGCGAAGCGACGACCGGCGCCGCACTCGCGCTGCTCGCATGCGCGTGGCTGCCGCTCGCGTTCGGCAATACGTCGATCGCGCTGCTGATCGTCGGCATCGTGCTGCTCGACGTCGGCGGACAGGCCGTGCACGTCGTCAACCAGAGCATGATTCTCGGCGCGCGGCCCGACGCGCATGCGCGCCTCGTCGGCTGCTACATGCTGTTCTATTCGGCCGGCAGCGGGCTCGGCGCGATTGCGGCGACGATGATGTACGCGCGCGCCGGCTGGACCGGCGTCTGCGTGCTCGGTGCGGCGGTGAGCGTGGCCGCGCTCGGCGTGTGGGCCGCGACGCTCAGGCGCGCGTGAGGCGCGCCGGCCATGCGGAGGAACGACCGGGAAACGCCGGTCCGCCCTCGGCGGGCGGCCGGCACGCGAACCGGCCGCGCACGCGCGCCGGTCGGGCTTTCGGTTCGCTGCGATTCCGCTTCGGTTCGGCTTGGGGCATCCCCGCGGCGGAGAAGCTGGCGCGCCGGCAACGTCGCGGCGCATGTCGGTTCCGCTGCGGTTCCGCGTCGGTCCCACTGCGGTTCCGCGGCGCGCCGCGGGCGTTCAGCCGGCTGCCTGAATCGCCTCCTCGTACACGCCGGCCACGCGGCGCGCGATCACCGCATTGTCGAAATGATCGCGTGCATAGCGCTTGCACGCGGCCTCGTCGGGCAGCGCGATCGCGCCCGACAGCGCACCGCCGAGCCCTTCCGCGATCGCGTCGGCGCCCGTCGACGGCAACACCAGATCGTTCGACAACCCGGCGACCGCCTCCGGCAGCCCGCCGACCGGCGTGACCAGCACCGGCGTGCCGGACGCCAGCGATTCGACGGTGATCAAGCCGAAGCCCTCAAGCGCGACCGTCGGCACGACGCTGACCGTCGCCGCGCGGTACAACGCCGCGAGATGATGATCGGGCACGAAACCGAGCAGCTTCACGTTGTCCTGCAGCCCCGCTTCGTCGATGCGCTGCTGCAGTTCCTCGCCGATCTTGCCCTTGCCGGCGATCAGCAGCAGCACGTCCGGGTGACGGCGCTTGACGAGGCCGATCGCATCGATCAGGTCCTCCAGCCCCATGCGCCGCACGAGCCGGCGCACGGCCAGCACGATCGGCCGGTCCTGCGGCAGTTGCAGCTTATGCCGCGCCTCGGCGGGCGTGAGCGGCGTGTCGAACTGCGCGGTATCGACGCAGCCCGGGATCACACGCACGCGCGACGGATCGATCCCGTAGCGGTTCGTCAGGATCTGGCCGAATGCCTGCGACAGCACGATCAGCCGCGACGAGCGCGTATAGACGGCCTGTTCGAGATAGCGCTTCGCGCGCTGTCCGAGCGACGCGGCGCCCTCGACCTGGCTTTCGTCGGCCCACGGCCCCTGGAAGTGCGACACCTGCGGAATCCCGCGCGTCACGTCGAGCCCCGGGAACGTGTACAGCGCGAAGTGCGACGAAATCACGTCCGGCCGCGCGCTGCGGATCTCGTCGCGCAGCGCGCGCCGCGCGGCGAGCATCCGGCGCGCGAGCGGCTCCGACGCGGGACCGAAACCCTGGATCGCCCCGCCCGTGTCGTCGGCGACCTTCGGCGAGCCGGCGACGAGCCCGCGCACCTCGACGCCCGCGCCGGGCAGCGCGCCGACGAGCGAGTAGTACATCCGGTCGAGGCCGCCCGCGCGTTCGGGAAACCAGTGCATGCCGATCTGCAACGATTTGATCGGCCGGGAAGATTGGGACATCACGGTTGCTCCTGCGTGATTGCATGCTCGACCCGCTCGAAGGCGGACGGCTGCGTGGGTTGGCCGATGCGCCGGTAAAGCGCGACGTACTGGGCGCCCATGTGCGCCCAGCCGAAACGGGTCATCAGTTCGCGGGCCGCGTCGCCCATCGCGCGACAGGTGTCGCGCGATGCCGCGAGCGCGCCGATCGCCTGCGCGAGCGCGGCGGGATCGTCCGGGTCCTCCAGCACGATCCCGCATTCGCGCGTGATGATTTCCGCGCCGCCCGCCGTGCGCGCGGTGACGACCGGCAGCCCGGCCGCCATCGCCTCCAGCAGCGACAGGCTCATCGCTTCGTAGCGCGACGGAAACACATACGCGTCGACCGAGCGCATCAGCGTCGGCATGTTCTTCACGAGACCGAGGAAATGCACGCGCGAATCGATGCCGAGCGCGCGCGCTTCTTCCGGATACGGGCTGCCGGGCAGATAGCCGGCCACCGCCAGATGCACGTTCGCGGGCAGCTTCGTCAGCGCCTTCAGCACGGTGCCGAGGTTCTTGCGCGGCGTGCGCAGGTCGCCGACGAACAGCAGCAGGAACGCGTCGTCCGGCAGCTTGAACGCCGCGCGGTCGGCCTGCGCGCCCGCGAACGCGCTGCCGTCGACGCCGTTGTAGATCACGCTGATCTTGCGGCTGTCGATGCCGAGCCCGGCAATCTCGTCGGCCACCTTCTGCGATACCGCGGTAATCGCGCGCGAACGCTTGTACGCCCAGCGCTCGAGCCCGGTATTCACGCGCGTATAGACGTACTGGTAAGCCGACCACAGCCCCTTGGTGGGCCCGAACGGATAGTACGGACTCTTGAACCAGCCGCCGTGCACGAAGTGCGCGGTATTCACGTCGGCCTTGATCCACGAGATGAAGCCGTTCACGTGCAGCACGTCGTATTCGCCGCGGTGCGCGCGCAGCCACGCCGCGCTTTTCAGCGCGAACACCTGCTGCTTGACGAGATTCGACGGCCAGAAGCCGCCGACCTTCACCGGCACCCAGCGCACGCGCGGGTCGGCCAGCAGCTCGGGCGCGACGTGCGACGCGACCAGCGTGACCTCGTAGTTTTCGGCCAGCGCCGCGCGCGCGATTTCGTAATTGACGCGGCCCTGCCCGTCGTTATGTCGCACGACGTGCGTGACGATCGCGATTCTCAATGGTCGCCTCCCCGTGAACGCGCGGCGGCCAGCAGGCGTTGCGCCTTCTGCCAGTGCGCCGCGGCAAGTATCGAAAAAATGGCTGTGAACATCAGCAGGCCGCCGGTGCCGATCAGCGAGTTCGTGAACACGAGCATCGCGAAGGTCGACAGGCACAGGCTCAGGCATGCCGCGACGAATTTGTCCTGGCGCAACTTGAACGCCGCGCGCAGCGTGCGGCCGAACAGCATCACGACGCCGGCGAGATACAGCAGCGTGCCGGGCCAGCCGAGCACGAACGGCACGTTCATCACGCCGCTGTCGAAGCTGCCGTATTTGCCGAGTTCGCCGCTGTCGCTCGACAGCTTCGTGGACGCGCCGGTCGCGCCCATCCCTTCGCCGGCGACGTCGGTGAACGCCGTCTGCGCGAAGGTCGCGTAGAACTTGTTGCGGTCGTCGTAGCTGCGGTCGTCCTTCAGGTTCGTGATCGACTGCAAGCGCGCGCCGAGCCGGTCCGCCACCGGCCCGACGGTCAGCAGCGGCACGCACAGCCCGACCAGCACGACGCCGCTGATCAGGATCCGCATCCGCACGCGGTTGCTCGATTGCACGAGCTGGATCGCGAGCGCGATCACCCAGCCGCCCCACGTCGAGCGCACGAGACACAGCGCGAACGACACGAAGCCGGCCGCCCCGGCGAACCAGCGGATCTTCTGCGGCGCCGCGAACACGAACACCAGCGCGCCCATGATCGCGAACGCGAACGGGCCGGACGAGTTCATCGTGCTGAACACGCGCACGCCGTACGGCACCGGCTCGCCCTGCGAGCCCATGTCCGAGCCGATCATCCACAGCACGTCCCACTGCGGCATCACGAAGTACTGCACGATGCCGTACAGGCCCATCACGAGCATGCCCCACATGAACGTGGACAGCAGCACGTCGCGATACTCGGGATAGTCGCGCGCGTTGACCATGATGTGGAAGCCGATCAGCACCGGGTACACCCAGTTCGCGAGATCGTAGGTCGCGGCCATCACGCCGCTCGACACGATCCCGACGAGGTACGCATACGCGAGCCCGAACAGCATCAGCAGCACCGGGATGCCGCGCCGCTGCGCGAGCACGCGGTAATGCCTGAGCAGCCCCAGGCCGGCGATCATCGTCACCGCGAGCGGCGCCACCTGGATCAGGCTCGTCGGCGTGAACGCGCCCTTCGACCAGTCGGCCAGGCGACGCACTTCCGGGCTCAGGAACCACACCCACCACATGAAGCCGACATAGCGCGCCGGGCTCTTGAAATACAGCCAGATGCCGACCGCGATGGCCAGCACCGGGAACGCGAGCGTCAGCACCTTGCCCTGGTGGATGGCGATCAGCGCGGCGGTAAACGTCCACAGCCCAGCCTGGCCGGCCCAGTGCTTCGGCTCGGCGAACCAGCTGCGGGCGCGCGACGGCGCACGTTCGGCGGCAATCGTACTCATCGATCCGCTCTCAGCGCGACGACGGACGCGAATCCGCGAGCGGCATCGCGACGCCGGCCGCCGCGGGCGTGCGGCGCCGGCGCAGCATGTCGCGCGTGATCCGCACGTGCTGCTCGGCGAACGCCTGCGTGGTCAGGTCGCGCTCGCGCAGGCACGCGGCGGCCGCCCGCGCGCAGTCGAGCGCCGCCACCGGATCGGCGACGAAGCGATCGGCGGCCTGGCGCATCGCCTGCGCGTCGAACGCCGGCACGTAGGCGGCCGTATCGTGCGGGAAGTAGTCGCTCAGGCCGCCCACGTCGGACACGATCATCGGCTTGCCGACGGCTGCCGCCTCGAGCATCACCGTGATGCCGGACGCGTGGAAATTCGGCCGCAGCGGCACGACGATCACGTCGGCCCACGCGTACAGTTCATGCTGCTTCGCGAGCCCCGACGCGGGGCCGATCTTCACGTTCGGCGCGTGCCATTCGCGCGGCACGCGGCGGCGCGTCGCGAGCCGCACGTCGTAGCGCGCGTCGCCGCCGAACGCGGCGAGGAACGTGCGCCAGTCGCGGTCGCGGTCGTTACCGATCGCCGCGATCCGCAACGGCCGGTTCGGCGTCCATTGCTGCGGCTCGACCGGCGGGAAATCCTGCGTGTTCAGCCCGTAGTAGACGAACTCGGCGTCGCGTCCGAGATAGCGGCGGCACAGGTCGGCGTTGTCGCGGGCGAGCGTGGTCAGCGCGTCGGCGCGCGCGATCAGCTTGCGGTAGAGCCAGCGGCGCGGGCCGCCGAAGCTGCCCCACTTGTCGAACAGCCACACGCTCTGCGCGAGCAGCAGCGGGCGCTTGCCCTGCTCACCGGCGAGCTTCAGGATCAACGCGGCAGCCAGATGCTCCTGCTCGGTATGCGTCCAGATCACGTCGGTATCGAGCAACGCCGCGCGATTGCGCCACGCATGCACGACGTCGAAGCCGAGCGCCGCCTTCAGCGCGCGGCGCGCGACGCTCACGACGCGGTTTTCGGCGCCGTCCTGCGAATAGGTCAGCCGGAATTCGTCGGATTCGGCGTGGTGATAGCCGTACAGGCAGCCGATGTCGTCGCCTTTCCGGTAGGTACGCGGATCGGCGCCGTGGAACAGATGGACGTGGACTTTCGTTGCAGCCTTCGTGGTCATGCGAGCCCTCCGGAGGGGGCCGCGCGCGGTGCGCGCGGGCCGTTCAAGACGTCACCGGCGGCATCGCCGCACGGTGGGGGGCGAGATTCGTGCGGCGCGCATCGCGCGCGCCGCGGCGCACCGCGCGCCAGTGCGCGAGCACACGCTCGCGCCGGGCGCCAGGCAGCGACAGCAGCACGTGCGCGAAGCCGGGATAGACGCGCGTACCGACCAGCGTCCACCACCACCACGCGATCTCGCGCCGCAGCGGCGGCAGATGCTCGCGCAGGATCAGATGCAGGTTGTACGCGCCGTTGCTGATCGCGTTCAGCGACGCGGCATCGCGCCGGTCGTCGTCGAAGCGCTCGGCCGGGAAGTGATCGACCGCGATCGACGGGTCGTAGACGAGCTTCCAGCCTTCGCGCTGCACGTGCATGCTGAAGCCCATGTCGTTGTGCACCTGCGCGCCGGCGCCGCGCAGCCGCGTGTCGAAGCGCAGCCGTTCGATCGCCGCGCGCCGGTAGCTCATGTTGGCGCCCTTGAGCATGTCGACTTCGCGCGCGCCGCCGACGCCGAGGTGATGATTGCCGACGATCTTGCCGGACAGCGTGAGCTGGCCGACGAGCTCTCTCGATTCGTCGAGCACGCGGCCTTTCTCGTGCACCCAGTCGCGTCCACCGACCGCGCCCACGCACGGATCGGACAGGAACGCGGCTTCGATGCGCGCGAGCCAGTCGGGACGCGGCGCCGCATCGTCGTCGGTGATCGCGACGATGTCGCCGTTCGCCGAGTCGAGCCCCTTGTTCAGCGCGGCGACCTGCCCCGGCACGTCGACCGGCACGAGGCGCAGCGGCAGCGCGCCGCCGACCGCCGGATCGGCGAGCCGTTCGTGCGTGGCGTCGTCCTCCGGGCGCGCGACGACGATCACCTCGTCGGGCAGCCGCTGCTGCCGCTGCAGCGCCAGCAGGCAGCGCGCGAGGTCGGCGGGACGCCGATAGGTCGGAACGAGCACGGAAATTTTCATTCGAGGTTCTCCAGTCGGCCGGGTCGGCGCGCGTGGCGCCGGCCCGGTTTCGCGCGACCCGGTCACGCGCTCAGGTATTCGTGCACGGCCGCATAGCCGCGGCCGTAGCCGCGCGCCTTCGGCGGCACGCCATTGAAGATCCCGCCTTCCAGATCGACGCCCGCGGTGCGCAGGCGCTTGATCGCATCAGCGATCTCGCCTTCGGTATGCATGCCCGAGCGCAGCACAAGGAAGGTCGAGCCGGCCATGCGGCCGATGATGGTCGCGTCGGTCACCGCCAGCACCGGCGGCGAATCGATCAGCACGACGTCGTAGCGCTTGCCGAGCCCTTCGAGGTATTGCGGCAGGCGCGTCGACATCAGCAGCTCCGACGGGTTCGGCGGACGCGTGCCGGCCGAGATGAACGACAGGCCCTGCACCGGCGTCTCGCGCACGGCATCCTCAAGCGCCGATTGATCGCTCAGCAGCTCCGACAGGCCCGGCTGCACGGTGAGGCCGAAGTAGCGGTCGAGCATCCCGCGCCGCATGTCGGCGTCGATCAGCAGCACGCGCTTGCCCGAATGCGCGAGCAGCACCGCGAGGTTGACCGTCAGGAAGCTCTTGCCGATGCCCGGCGTCGGGCCGGTCAGCACGATCACGCGGTTCTTCGCGTCCATCATCGCGAACTGCATCGCGGTGCGCAGGCTGCGCATGCTCTCGACGCTCAGGTCCTTCGGCCGCAGGCTCGCGATGCGCATGCTCTCGACGCTCAGGTCCTTCGGCCGCAGGCTCGCGAGAATCGGCCGCGCACGGCTGCCGCCCTTCTCCGCCGCCGCGTCGAGCTTCACCTGCTCGGCGCTTTGCGGCACCAGCCCGTACAGCGGCAGGTTGAACGCGCGCTCGATGCGGTCCGGGTCCTCGATGCCCTGGAACAGGTTGCGACGCAGGAACACGACGCCGGTACCGAGGATCAGCCCGAGGAACACGGCGGCCGACAGGATCAGCACCTTCTTCGGCTTGACCGGCGCGCCCGGACGCAGCGCCGAATCGATCAGGTGGATGTTGCCGCCCGTGCCGGCCTTCTGCACCGACAGTTCCTGCACGCGGTTCAGCAGCAGCACGTAGATGTCCTCGGCGACCTTCGCGTCGCGCTGGAGCTGGACGGCCTTCACTTCGGTCGCCGGCAGGCTGCGGAAGCGGTTGCTGAACTTGTCCTTTTCGCCCTGCAGCTCCGCGAGCTGCTGCTTCGCGGCGATCACCATCGGGTGCGAATCGGTGAAGCGCTGCGCGAGCGACGCGAGCTGCAGGCGTTGCGCGGCGATCTGCTGCTCGTACTGCACGCTGCCTTCGAGGTAGACCTTCGCCTCGTCGCTCGCGTTGATCGAGCCCGACGTGCGCTGGTATTGCGTGAGCGCGGCCTCCGCGCGTTCGAGGTCGGCCTTCAGGCGCGGCTCCTCGCCCTTCAGGAAGTCGAGCATCTTGGTCGCTTCGGCCTGCTTCGCGACCACGTGCTGGTTCAGGTACGACTGCGCGAGCGCGTTCGCGATCGCCGCGGTCTGGTCCGGGTCCTTGCCTTCGAGCGAAATCTGCACGACGCCGGTCTGCTTGCCCTGCTCGCTCACCTGGATGCCGGCCTGGAACCCGCTGATCGCGTCGAGATCGTTGTAGCGGACCACCGTGAACTGCGTGCCGGGGCGCGCGACGAGCTTCTGCACGAGCAGCGTCACGCCGCCGCCCTGCGCCGATTCGCCGACGCGGCCCGCCAGCAGCCGCGTGCCGTTCTCGTCGACCAGCGAATAGGTGCCGTTCGGGCCGGCCGTCAGCGTCAGCTTCTTGCCTTCGAGCGCGGGCACGACGTTGATCGTGTCGATGTCGGCGACTTCGCCGCCCCACGCATACGATTTCAGGCCGAGCCACGGCCGCGACGGCGTGCCCGGCGTCGCGAGGCGCGCGGCGAGGCTGCCGATCACCGGCAGCGTCTTCGGCGCGACCGTGAAGTTCAGCTTGAACTGGTCGACGACCGGCGCGACGACGCCGCGGCTCTTGATGATCTCGATTTCCGCGTCGGTCGGCGCCTGCTGCGGGCCGCTGTTGATCGACGCGCCCGTCTGCGTCTGCGTGAGCGCCTGCGACGTGTTGTCGTTGCCCTCGACCCGCACGTGCACGTCCGCCTGGTAGACCGGCTTCGCGATGAAGCAGTAGAGGCCGGCGAGCGCGACGACCGTCACCGCGATGCCGAGCAGCAGCCAGATGTCGTCCATGATGACCTGGAGCAACTGGCCGAGGACGACGTCCTCTTCCTCGGTCTTCGCGGTCAGGTCCGCGTAGGAGTGTTTCGCTTGCGTGTTCACCATTCGTTCCCGCTTGAGTGGTGCCGAGGGGGCGGACGCCACCCCGGCGGGCTATCAGCGCGTGATTTGCCGCATGTAGAAGATCGTCTGGATCGTCGGCAGCACCTGCTGCAGCACGCGGTTGAACTGCACCGAGCTGGCCGTGCTGACGTAGACGACGTCGAGCGGTTGAAGCGGGAAGCGACTCGACAGCATCAGCGCGTCGGGCTGCGTCATGTCGAGACGGAACACTTCAGGCTTCGTCGGGTTGTCGCGCATCCCGCGCATCACGTAGATCTTGCGCGGGTTCGCATCGGTGTCGAGAATCCCGCCGCCCGCGGTCAGCGCATCGGCGATGGTCAGCCGGCCCTTGAGCATCGGCACCGTGACCGGCGTCTTGACCTCGCCCATGATGAACACGCGGCTGTCGCTGCGGTCCGGCACGTTGACGATGTCGCCCGGCTGCAGCATCACGTTCTGCTTCACTTCGCCGCGATCGAGCACGCCGTTCGCGTCGAGCGTGTACAGCTTGCCGTCGCGCGTCAGGCGCACGCGCTGCAGGTCGGCCTCGGCGGTCGAGCCGCCCGAGCGCGAGATCGCGTCGACGAGCGTGAGCGGCACGTCGCTCACCGCGAGCGGACCCGGCTGCTTGACCTCGCCCGTCACCTGCACCTTCTGGCTGCGGAACGACAGCACGCGCACGTCGAGCTGCGGATTCTTCACGTAGCGCGCGAGGCTAGACGCCATCTCGTCGCGGATCTGCGCGACCGTCTTGCCCGCCACGCGGATGCGGCCGACGAACGGGAAGAAGATCGTGCCGTCGGCGGCGACCGTCTGGCCGTACGGATCGGCCTGGCCCGGCAGCGCGGTCGTATACGGCTGCTGCAGCGCGCCCGCGACCGATTGCGTCGTGTTGCCGCCGCTCGAGAACGACTGGCCCTGCGGCGTCGTCAGCTCCGGGTGATCCCACACGGTGACGCCGAGGATGTCCTGCGGGCCGACGCGATACGTGTACTGCGACGGATCGGTGTAACGTCCCGGCGGCAGCGGGTGATCGACCTGCGCTTTCTGCAGCTGGTCCATCACCACTTTGGCATCGATGTAATGAACCGGATAGGTTTCGGCCGCTTCCTGCCGGCCTTCGTCCTTCAGGTTCGACGAGTCGAGGTAGTTGCCGGGCGCGGTTGCACAGGCTGACAGGAAAGTCGTCAGCGCGACGGCAAGCGCCACCGGGCGCATCGGGCGTTTCAGCATAGTTTCTGTAGCCATCCTTGAACCAGACGTTCGATCAGTGAGTAGCTCTCGCGGTAGTCGGCCTCCGGGCCGCCGTGCGGGTCCGCAATCTCGGCCCCTTCCCACTTGCCGAGCAGGTGAACCTTGCCGCGCGCGAACGGATCGACCGCTTCGACGGCCGCGATCTGTCGGCGCTCGCTGACGAGAATCAGGTCGGCGTCGCGCACGATCCGGCGCGACAGCCGCCGCGAGCGGTGGGTCGTCGCATCGACGCCGCGCTCGGCCAGCAGTTGCCGCATCACCGGATCGATGCCGTCGCCGTCGTTCGCGTGCACGCCGGCCGAATGGAACGTCGGACGCGGGCCGCCGCGCGACGCGGCGTGCGACTTGAACAGCATTTCCGCCGCCGGACTGCGGCAGACGTTCGCGTGGCAGACGATCAGGATGTTCCGGAACATGGCGTCTCGTAACGAGTGACGGAAAACGGGTTACGCGCTGGCGCGCGCGGCGCCCGGCACGCGGGCGGCGACCGCCTGGCGCGAGCCCGGCCGCCCGATCGGGTGATACTCGATGCCCTGCTCGCTCATCGTCTCCGGCTCGTACAGGTTGCGGCCGTCGAAGATCACCGGCGTCTTCCACAGGCAGCCAAGCGCGACGAAGTCGGGGCTCTTGAACGCCTTCCATTCGGTGACGATCACGAGCGCGTCGGCGTCGCGCGCGGCCTGCGCCTCGTCGTCGACGAAGGTGAGGCGTTCGAGCCAGCTCGGGTGATCGGCCAGATCGAGCGCGATCACGCGGCGCGCTTCCTGCTGCGCGACCGGGTCGTACGCGGCGACGCGCGCGCCGCGCGACAGCAGCTCGGCGATCAGCTCGCGGCTCGGCGCCTCGCGCATGTCGTCGGTGTTCGGCTTGAACGCGAGGCCCCACAGCGCGAACGTGCGGCCGCTCAGGTCCTCGCCGAAGCGCGCGACGATCTTGTCGGCGAGCACGCGCTTTTGCGTCGCGTTGACCGACGACACGGCCTTCAGGATCTGCAGCGACTGGCCGTGCTCGTCGGCCGTGCGGATCAGCGCCTCGACGTCCTTCGGGAAGCACGAGCCGCCGTAGCCGCAGCCGGCGTACAGGAAGTGGTAGCCGATGCGCGGATCGGAGCCGATCCCGCGGCGCACGGCCTCGATGTCCGCGCCGAAACGGTCGGCGAGGTTCGCCAGCTCGTTCATGAACGAGATGCGCGTCGCGAGCATCGCATTCGCCGCGTACTTCGTGAACTCGGCCGAGCGCACGTCCATGTACAGCGTGCGCTCGTGATTGCGGTTGAACGGCGCGTAGAGCTTCTTCATCAGCTCGCGGGCGCGCTCGCCCGGCACGTCGTCGTCGCAGCCGATCACGATGCGGTCCGGCCGCGTGAAATCGTCGACGGCCGCGCCTTCCTTCAGGAATTCCGGATTCGACACGACCGAGAACATCTGGTCGCCGCCGCGCTTCGCGAGCTCCTCGGCGACCGCCGCGCGCACGCGCTCGGCCGTGCCGACCGGCACCGTCGACTTGTCGACGATCACCTTGAAGCCGGTCATGTAGCGGCCGATGTTGCGCGCCGCCGCGAGCACGTACTGCAGGTCGGCCGAGCCGTCCTCGTCGGGCGGCGTGCCGACCGCGATGAACTGCACGTCACCGTGCGCGACCGCGGCCTCGATGTCGGTCGAGAAGCGCAGGCGGCCGGCCGAACGGTTGCGCGCGATCACTTCCTTCAGGCCCGGCTCGTGGATCGGCACGCCGCCGTCGTTCAGGATGTCGATCTTCGCCTGGTCGACGTCGAGACAGAACACGTCGTGCCCGATGTCGGCGAGACAGGCGCCGGTGACAAGCCCTACGTAACCGCTGCCGATGATAGTCAGATTCATGATGTGTCGGACCCCTTGACCAATGATTCGAAATTCGTAAAACCGGAATGCCTGCGTGACGCAGCGCGTCGGTGTCAGTACGCGTTGCTGCCGGTGAACCCTTTCCACAGCGTCAGCACGACGATCTTGATGTCGAGCCAGAACGACCAGTTCTGCATGTAGTACAGGTCGAGCTTCACGCGGCCCATCATCTTCTCGATCTGGTCGGTTTCGCCGCGAAAGCCGTTGATCTGCGCCCACCCGGTGATGCCGGGCTTGATCCGGTAGCGGAACATGTAGCCCTTGACCAGATCCTTGTAGATGTCGTCGTGCGCGAGCGCATGCGGGCGCGGCCCCACCACCGACATCTCGCCCTTCAGCACGTTGATGAACTGCGGCAGCTCGTCGAGGCTCGTGCGGCGCAGGAACCGGCCGACCGGCGTCACGCGCGAGTCGTTCTTGGTTGCCTGCGTGACCTGCCCGGCCACTTCCTGATGCACCTTCATCGAGCGAAACTTGTAGATCTCGAACTCGTGCCCGTCGATGCCCTTGCGCTTCTGCCGAAAGAACACCGGCCCGCGCGAGGTCAGCTTGATCAGCGCCGCGATCAGCACCATCACCGGCGCGAGCGCCGTGAGCGCCGCCAGCGCGAACAGCCGGTCGAACACGAACTTCGGCAGGATCCGCACGTCGGTGATCGGCGACGCCGCGAGGTTGATCGCCGGCACGCCGAGCACCTCGACCACTTCCTGATTGAAGAACGACAGCGTGCGCACGTCCGGAATGAAGCGGATGTTCACGAAGTCGTGGCGAAACACCGTCACGATCTGGTGAATCCGGCGCTCCTCCGTGATCGGCAGCGTGAGCCACAGCTCGCTGATCGCGCGGCTGCGCACCAGCCACACCAGCGATTCGAACTGCCGCTCGATGCGCACGTCGTCGAGCGCGACTTCGCCCGGCGCCTCGCTTTCGTCGTACACGCACACCGGGTTGAAGCCGGCTTCCGGCCGCGCCCGCATCTGCGCGATCAGCCGCCGCGCCGCCGGCGTGCCGCCGACGATCGCGACCGCCTTCAGGTTGTAGCCGCCGCGGCGCAACTGCCGCAGCACGACGTGCACGCAGGCCTTCGAGCCGGCGAGCAGCGCCATCGTCACCAGCGCCCAGTAACCCAGCCACAGCCTCGACAGGTCGCCCGACTGGTGAAAGCTGAAGCTCATCAGGATGCCCGCGAGCTCGACCGCGAGCCACGCGAACGCGACACGCCCCATCAGCCCGACGAGACGTTTGCCGCGCCACGACTGGTAGATGCCGACGGCCGGAAAGAACACGACGACCAGCAGGCAGTCGAACAGCACCGTCGTGCGCTGCAGGTCGCTGAGCCCGATGCTGCCGTCGTGCAGCGCGGCCGCGATCAGCGCGCCCGTCACGACCATCGCGATATCGATGACTCTCGCCAGCACGCTCAACATGTCCGTTTCCTCTTCTTTGAACAGGCGTTTGCCGAACAGCTCCTCGTGCGACCCGTGCCGCACCTTCGATTCAAACGTTGCATGATGCTATTGAAGCGACAAGAAAATTCCCCCTCAAGCGCACAAGTATTTCGAAAAATAATCGGAAATTCTTGCCGCGATCTTTTTTAATTAAATCGGCAGGTTTTCCCGAATCGGGCGGAAACGGGGATTTTTTCAGACTCGTTACGCTTGCCGTGCACCCTTTGCGGGCGGGCACATCCGGCCGGCGACCGGAATTATTTTTTATTTTTTTATTTCCAGCCGATGCCATCGAGGAAAATTCTTCCGGATGAATGCGTGGCGGATATTCGGCATTGGGTCCGGTTTTATTGTCGATTTACTTCATGCTACAACGACAGGCACTGACTTCAACCGTGGAGAGTGTCATCATGAATGCTCCGGCAGTGGCCGCCGAAACGCGCCATTCTTCTTCCGCCGCAACCGCCGTCGGCACGCCCGGCGCCGGTATGCCCGCAGCCGGTATGCGTCTCGCCGTGCAGCCCGTGATTCTTGCCGGCGGTTCCGGCACGCGCCTGTGGCCGATGTCGCGCGAGCGTTTCCCGAAACAGCTGATCGGCCTGCTCGGCGATCATTCGCTGCTGCAGTCGACCGCGCTGCGCCTCGACGGCCTGACGGCCGATCACCCGCTGAACGACGACGTGCTGATCGTATGCGGCGAGGATCATCGCTTCACGACCGCCGAACAGCTGCGCCTGACGGCCAAGCGCGCGACCATCATGCTCGAGCCGCTCGGCCGCGACACCGCGCCCGCGCTGACGCTCGCCGCGCTGCGGCTCGTCGCCGACGGCAACGATGCGGTGATGACCGTGATGCCGGCCGACCATGCGGTCGCCGACCTGCCGCGCTTTCACGCGGCCGTCGCGGCCGGCGTGCACTGCGCCGCGCAAGGCAAGATTGCGACCATGGGCATCGTGCCCAAGCACGCGGAGACCGGCTACGGCTACATCCGCGTCGGCGCGCCGCTCGGCGACGCCGGGACCGGCACCCTCGACGTGCGCCGCCTCGACCGTTTCGTCGAGAAGCCGCACCTCGAACTCGCGCAGCAGTACGTCGCGTCGGGCGAATACTGGTGGAACAGCGGCATCTTCATCGTGCGCGCGTCGGTCTGGCTGAAGGCGATCCGGCAGCTGGAACCCGCGATCTACGCAGCCTGCGAACAGGCCGTCGCCCAGGGCCGGGACGATGGCGATTTCTTCCGCGTCGATCGCGACGCGTTCGCCGCGTCGCCGTCGAACTCGATCGACTATGCGGTGATGGAGCCGCTCGCGAGCCAGCCGCAACTGTGCGAGAGCGTGGTCGTGCCGCTCGACGCGGGCTGGTCGGACGTCGGTTCGTGGGACGCGATCTGGCAGATCTCGGCGAAGGACGAGACCGGCAACGTCGGCCGCGGCCACGTGCTGTTCGAAGGCGCCGAATCGACGTTCGCGCATTCGGAAAGCCGCCTCGTCGCGTGCGTCGGCACGCAGAACCTGGTCGTCGTCGAAACGCCCGACGCCGTGCTCGTCGCGGACAAATCGCGCGTGCAGGACGTGAAGAAGATCGTCGGGCACATCAAGGCGCGACAAGGCACCGAAGCGACCGATCACCGCAAGGTCCATCGTCCGTGGGGCCACTACGACTCGGTCGACACGGGCGAGCGGTTCCAGGTGAAACGCATCGTCGTGAAGCCGGGCGCGCAACTGTCGCTGCAGATGCACCACCACCGCGCCGAGCACTGGATCGTCGTGCGCGGCACCGCGCGCATCACGCGCGGCGACGAAACGTTCCTGCTGTCCGAAAACGAATCGACGTACATTCCGCTCGGCGTATCGCACCGCCTGGAGAACCCGGGCAAGATGCCGCTCGAACTGATCGAAGTGCAGTCGGGTGCGTATCTCGGCGAGGACGACATCGTCCGCTTCGACGATACCTACGGCCGGCAGTAACGCGCCATGCACCCCGGGCGCCGCTTCGACGGCGGCGCCCGGGCAATACGGACATGATGGAAAAACCGGACGGGCGCGCGGCGCGAGCATCGTGGCACACGACGGCCCGCGCGTCGCGCGGGGACGACGATCAACCGACGCGATACGCGTATTCGCGACGCTCCGACTGCACGGGATCGTTGCGGCTTTCCGACAACGCACCCGCGCGACGCTCGGCGATGAAGCGCTTGATGTCCGATTCCGCACGCGCCAGCGCCGACAAACCGGCCAGCACTTCGCCTTGCGGCTCGCGCGCCGGCGCGTCGCTCGCACCGTGGCGATCGATCCACTGACGCGCCCAGTCGAGCGCATACTGCTCGGCTTCCTCGGCATCGGTGAATCGCGGGCCGATCAGGCCCGAGCGTTCGACGCGCCGGTCGTCCTGCGAGATCTCGGCCCACGCGCGATACATCAGGTTCTGCACGGGCTGCGCGGTGCCGCTGATCGTATAGCCGCGATACTCGTCGATCTGCGGCTCGGCCGACGAGAAGCTCGCGGACGACGCCCGCGCATGGCGCAGTTCCGTGGCCGGCGCGCCGGGCACCGAGAACGACACGTCGGCGCGGCCGTCCACCTGGTCGGCCGACATCGTGCTCAACGACGCACCCTCGCCCTCCCAAACGTTTGCCTGCGCAACCGGCAATTGCCACGACTCGGGGTTTTGCCAGAACACGCCACGCAGACGATCGTTGTCGGGCACGGGCTCCGCGCGGCGAGCCGGCACGACGGCCTCCGGCGGCGGCGGAATATACGCGAACGTGCGCCCGCTGAACTGGGTCAGCACGTCGATCATCTGCAGCAGCGTGCCGTTCGCGAGCCACTCCTCGTAGCGACGACGGCACGTCGGCCCGGACGGATAGCGACCGGGCAGCTTGGACCAGGCTTCCCCGGTCGTCAGGATCCACAGCACCGCGTTGGCGACGACACGCGGTTCGGCGCGTGGACGCCCGCGACGGTTCAGCCGGATGGGTTCATCGGCGATCAGCGCTGAAAGGCGAAACCACTCTTCATCGTTAAGCTCATCGAAGAACATAGTCGATCTCTCCACGCAGCCAGGCCGGGGCTGCGATTGGCGGCGCCGTCGCGACACATCGCGTCGCGGGGCGGCCAGGTTGCACATTATGGTTATCCGGCGTTGTGCATACCGGGCGACACCGCACTTTCACGGTGCCGCGATTCCCGGCAATGGCGCACAAATCGCGGTCTCACTCCAATGTGGGAATTTTTGTGCACGAAGCATACCATCCCTAGGGTTTATCTCAATATGACAATGACTTAATGTTACGCACTGAAACAACCTGCCATGGGCGGGCAATCCATTTACGCTTGAATTTTTTTGCGAGATCTTTATGCCGATGGCTGCAAAGGCCCGTCCGGCGGGGCTCCGCAGCGTCTGAAGAATGCGCTGAAACAGGCGGTTTCGGGCTGCTCCGACCCCTGCCGGCAACACCGCCCGGAATAGCCTCAGAAAATCGGTAAATCAGGGGAAAATTCGTAACAAGATATTCACGAATCGGTAAATCATTCAAATTTCGCTGAATCAAATTATCTTCATGCACAATCTCTTTATTGTTTCTCTGCGAGTGATGAAAACACGCTGACGCCGCGCGCCCAATGTGTCCCCGCATGCAAATCCGTCACGCTTGTTACATTTTCGCGGCGAGCGCCGCACGGCCGCGCCGGACGGCGCGGGGCGCGGGTTTCCTCGGGTCGGAACGGAAAAGCGCAAGCCCGCGTGCGCGGCACGCGGCGCGGGGAGGCCCTGGCGCTAGCGCAGATCGCCGGCCAGCGACGCGGTCACGTCCGCGTCCACCCGCTGCGTCGGCATCGTGTAGGCCGGGTGATCGCAGCCGATCGACAGCGCCGCGCCGCCCTTGAGCGCCGCGCGCATCGGCGCATCGAACTCGAAGCGCACGAAGTGCACGGCCGACGTCTTCTCCGCGTTGTCGCGCTCGAGATCCTCGTCGGCGATCGCGTAGACGCTCGCGTGCCCGTCGACCCGCAGGTACACGCGATCCTCCACGCCGATCAGCCGCGCGAGCGCCGCGCGCCGTTCGATTTCATGCTCGTACTCGATCTGCATCGTCGCCTTCAGGTTGGTGCCGTCGGGCACCAGCGGCAGATACGCGTCGAGCTCCCCTTCGATGCCGGCCTCGTCGAAGATCTTCTCGATGTGCAGCATCTCCTGGATCTGATAGCGGATCGTCGTCTCGTCCTCGAACAGGAAACGCAGGTGGTTGCCAAGCGCCACCGCGCGACGGCGCTTGTACGCGACGAGCCGCGCGTGTTCGGCCTTGCGGATCTTCGCGTACGCTTCGAGCGTCAGCAGGGAGTCGCGGGTCAGCGTCATGGATGTCCTCGTGGATGGCCGGCAGCGGCTCAGATGCCGTACGCGCGGCGCAGCAGCGTCAGCGGATGCGCGAGCGGCGCGTGCGGCAGCCCCTTTTCGTCGATGCCCTGCACGATGTGATGGCCGGCGAGCGCGCAGTCTGACGACACGACGTCCGGCTGCGGCTCGGCCATCGCCTTGAACACCGGCGCGCCGATCCGCATCGCATCCGCATGAAATGCCTTCTTCACGCCGAACGTGCCCGCGTGGCCCGAGCAACGCTCGACCACGTTCACGCGCGTATCGGGCACGAGCGACAGCGCATCGGCCGTCTTGCGGCCGATGTTCTGCACGCGCGCATGGCACGGCACGTGATACGACACGGTGCCGAGGCCGGTCTTGAAATCGGTCTTCAGCAGTCCGTCGCGATGCCGCGCGATCACGTATTCGAACGGGTCCCAGAACGCGTCGGCCACCGCGCGCACGGCTGCGTCATCAGGGAACATCAGCGGCAGCTCGCTCTTGTACATCAGCACGCAGCTCGGAATCGCGCCGATCAGCGCATAGCCGTCGCGCGCGTAGCGTTCGAGCACCGGGATGTTGACGGCCTGCTTCGCGGCGACGCCGTCGAGATTGCCCTGCTCGAGCAGCGGCATCCCGCAGCACGCTTCGCGCGCGACGAGTTCGTACGGGATCTCGTTGTGCGCGAGGATCGCGAGCAGGTCGTGGCCGATTCCCGGCTCGTTGAAGTTCACGTAGCAGGTCGCATAGATCGCGACCTTGCCGGGCGTGCGTTCGCCGTCGCGCACGGGCGGGTTGTCCGAACGTCTGGCGGCGCGCCGGAACTTGCGCGGCGCGAATTCCGGCAGCCACGCATGACGATCGACGCCGAGCGCCGCTTCGAGCGCGTGGCGCGCGGGCGGCGTGCGGTTCACCGCGTTGACCGCCTGCGTGACGACCGGAATGCCCGCGAAATGGCCGAGCGCATCGGTATTCGACAGCACCTTGTCGCGCAACGTCGCTTCGCCGCGTTTGTAACGCGCGGCCTTGCCGCGCAGCATCAGGTGCGGGAAATCGACGTTCCACGCGTGCGGCGGCACGTACGGGCATTTCGTCATGTAGCAGAGGTCGCACAGATAGCACTGGTCGACGATCTTGCCGAACGCGGCCTTCGGCACTTCCTCGATGTCGCCCGTCGGCGTGTCGTCGACCAGGTCGAACAGCGCCGGAAACGCGCCGCACAGCGACACGCAGCGCCGGCAGCCGGCGCAGATGTCGAATACACGCGTCATTTCCGCATCGATCGCGGCCTGGTCGTAGAACGCTTCGGACTGCCAGTCGAGCGGATGCCGGGTCGGCGCTTCGAGACTGCCTTCCTTGTGGGGCATGGGACGCTCCCGCGTGGCGCGCATGTGCGCAAGCGCACCGCCCGCGCGCTGCGGGCGGCGACGGAACGAACGGCCGGCTGCGGGCCGGTCGCACGGCGATGCCGTGCGGCCCGCGGCGGCTCGTCAGTCGACGAGACTGTCCAGCGCCTTCGTGTAGCGGTTCGCGTGGCTGCGTTCGGCTTTCGCGAGCGTCTCGAACCAGTTCGCGATTTCGTCGAAACCTTCGTCGCGCGCGGTCTTCGCCATGCCCGGATACATGTCGGTGTATTCGTGCGTTTCGCCGGCGATCGCCGATTCGAGATTCAGGCGCGACGAACCGAACGGCAAGCCCGTGGCCGGATCGCCGACGGCTTCCAGGTATTCGAGATGGCCGTGCGCATGGCCGGTTTCGCCTTCGGCGGTCGAGCGGAACAGCGCGGCGACGTCGTTCTGCCCCTCGACGTCGGCCTTCGAAGCGAAATACAGATAGCGTCGATTCGCCTGCGATTCGCCCGCGAATGCGGCCTTCAGGTTCTCTTCGGTTTTGCTGCCCTTGAGTTGAGCCATTTGCGCCTCCGTTCGAGTCGGCGCGGCCACGTGCGACGCCGGGCCGATCAGATATGTGGGGAACGATGCGTGCGCCGGGCGCGCATCGTGCTCTTCAATCTAGGCGCTCGCGTTCGCATCACCCAATAGGCTTTTTCAATGCGGACGATAGTGTCGGGTGCGGGGTGCGAGGCGGACGGTCGGGAAGACGGAGCGCGCGCGTCATGCGTCATGCGTCACGCATCATGCGTCACGCGTCATACGGCAGCGCGTCACGCATCCATCGCGCGCTTGAGCAGCAATTCGCGCTCACGCTCGTTGCGCGTCAAATCCGCCGCGCGGCGGAACTCCAGCTTGGCCTCGTCGGCGCGGCCGAGCTTCGCGAGCAGATCGCCGCGCACACTCGGCAGCCAGTGATAGCGCGCGAGCGCCGGATCGTCACGCAGCACGTCGACGAGTTCGAGCGCCGCGGCCGGACCGAACGCCATGCCCACGGCCACCGCGCGATTCAGTTCGACGACCGGCGACGGCGCGACTTCGGCGAGCGCGTCATACAGCGCGACGATCTGCGCCCAGTCGGTGTCCGCCGCCTGCCGCGCCCGCGCGTGGCAAGCCGCGAGCGCGGCCTGCAGCGCATACGGCCCGCGCACGCCGCCGAGCTTCGTCGCCCGCTCCAGCGCCGCGAGGCCGCGCCGGATCAGCAACGGATCCCAGCGGCTGCGGTCCTGGTCGAGCAGCAGCACGGGCCGGCCCTGTGCATCGACGCGTGCATGCATGCGCGACGCCTGTAGCTCCATCAGCGCGACGAGCCCGAGCACTTCGCTTTCATCCGGCGCGAGCCCGGCCAGCACGCGGCCGAGCCGCAACGCCTCGTCGCAGAGCGCCGGACGCATCCAGTCGTCGCCCGCCGTCGCCGCATGGCCCTCGTTGAACACGAGGTAGATCACTTCGAGCACCGACGCGAGCCGCGCCGGCCGCGCATCGGCGGCCGGCACCTCGAACGGCACGTGCGCCGCCGCGAGCGTGCGCTTCGCGCGCACGATCCGCTGCGCGATCGTCGGCTCGGGCGTCAGGAACGCCCGGGCGATCTCGCCCGTCGTCAGCCCGCCGAGCAGCCGCAGCGTCAGCGCGACGCGCGCGTCGGTCGACAGCACCGGGTGGCACGACGTGAAGATCAGCCGCAGCAGGTCGTCGCCGATGTCGTCGTCGCTCGCGTCGGCGAGCGCGTCCGCGATGTCGGGGACGACGTGCGCTTCGAGCGCGTCCATCTCGTGACCGAGCTGGTCGCGCTTCGCCGCATGAAGCGACTCCTGCCGGACCCGGTCGAGCGCGCGGCGCTTCACGGCCGTCATCAGCCAGGCGGCCGGGTTGTCGGGCACGCCGTCGACGGGCCAGTGCTCGAGCGCCGCGACGAGCGTGTCCTGCGCCAGTTCCTCGGCCACGCCGACGTCGCGCACCACGCGCGCGGCGCGCGCGATGATCTTCGGCGCCTCGATTCGCCAGACTGCCTCGATCGCACGATGCGTGGCCTCATGCGTCACGACGCCTGCCCCTGGGCGGACGCATCCAGCGGCATGGCCATCAGCTCCCACGTATGACCGTCCGGATCGGTGAACCCGTGGCCGTACATGTTCGGATACTCGCGCGGCGCCTGCGGCGCGGCCCCGCCGGCCGCCAGCGCCTTCGCGACGAGCCCGTCGACTTCGGCACGGCTGTCGCACGACAGGCACGACAACACCTGGATATGCGTGGCCGGATCGATGATCGTCTTGTCGGTGAAGGTCTGGAAAAACGACCGCACCAGCAGCATCGCGAAGATCGTGTCGCTGATCTTGATGCAGGCGGCCTGCTCGTTGGTATAGGCCGGCACGACCTCGAAGCCGAGCGCCTGGTAGAACGTCTTCGCGCGCGGCAGGTCGGCTACCGGCAGGTTGATGAAAACCATCTTGTGCATGACGGATACTCCGGTGAGGTGAGATTCAGGCGTGGCTGCGGCCGACGTGGAGATCGCGGAACCGCTCGACCGCGTCGCTCGGCGTGAGGTCGTCGAGCTCGAACAGCGGCCGCACCTCGATCTCGCAGTCGAGTTCGGCGCCGAACGGCGCGGGGAACCGGCGCGTCCATTCGAGCGCCTCGTCGCGCGAGCGCACCTGGATCAGCGTATAGCCGGCGATCAGTTCCTTCGTTTCGGCGAACGGGCCGTCGATCACCGTGCCCTTGCCGCCCGTGTAGCGCACGCGCCAGCCGTGGGCGCTCGACCGCAGGCCGTTGGCGTCGAGCAGCACGCCGGCTTTCGCCAGCTCCTCGTGATAGACCGTCATGGCCTCGACCAGCCGGTTGTCCGGCAACGCGTCGGATTCGCTGACGGCGTTCGCCCGGATCATGATCATGAATCGCATCGTTTACTCCTTGTCGTCGGTGGAAGGCGGCGCCCGTTCCGCGGCGCCTTATCCGGACGACGGGCGGAAGATGGCCCGATCGACATGCGCCACGACAAATCAGGGTAAATACCGAGTCGCGACGTTCACAGGAAGCACGGGCCGACCGCGCGCACCTCGACCGTGCACCATTGCGCGGCCGGGCACTGGCGCGCGATTTCGATCGCTTCCTCGCGCGTGTCGACGTCGACGAGGAAGAAGCCGCCGACCATCTCCTTCGCCTCGGCGAACGGGCCGTCGAGCAGGCGCGTCTCGCCGTCGCGCACCTGCACGCGCGTGCCGCGCTCGGACCGCTCGAGCGACTCGACGCCGCGCAGCACGCCGCGGGCCTTCAGCGACTCGGCGAAATCGACCATCCGCGCATAGAGCGCCTGACCTTCGTCGAGGGTGCGCTCGGCGCGCTGTTCGGTCGGTTCGACAATCAACAGCATGTAAGACATGGATTTCTCCTGTGGGGACGGGGCGCGGCGGCATGCGCCGGGCGAGCGGCACGGGGCGCCCGGTGCGAAAGCGTAACAGCCGCGAGGCGGCTTGCCGCATCGTTGGCCAATCGGTACTGGCCGGACGGCCATTTCGGCCGCAGCCTGACATTTTGCCTTCAAGATGCGGTCCCGAACTGTCGGATTTTGATCCTGTGGACCGTCTCATGTCACGCCCGCTTCCCCTGTTTGCCGTTGCGCCGTTCGTGGCGTCGTCCGTCGGGCTGTCCGTGGCCCTCTGTGCCCGGCCCGCCGCCGCGCTGCCGGTCAGCAGCGGCTGCGGCGGCGCGGCCACGGCGATCGCCGAGATCCGTCGCGCCGGCGGCCCGTCGCCGCTCGCCGGGCAAACGACGTCGATCGAAGCGGTCGTCACCGCGGCGTTCGGTGGCGCCGACGGCCTGGGCGGCTTCTTCGTCCAGCAGGCCGACGCGCAGCGGCGGCGCCGGCCGGGTATCCTGGAAGGCCTGTTCGTCTACGCACCGAACGCGCGCGCGGCGCCCGGCGATCTCGTGCATCTGACGGGCAAGGTCGACGAGCAATACGGCCGCACGCAATTCACGCTGACGGGCGGCATGGCCGTCTGCGCGCGCGGGCAGACGGTCACGCCGGCGACGCTCACGCTGCCGGTCGCGTCGCCGGCCGTCCTGGCCGCGCACGAAGCGATGCGCGTACGCCTGCCGCAAACGCTGACGGTCAGCGATACCCACGAACTCGGCCGCTACGGCAGCATCGTGCTGAGCAACGGCCGGCTGCGCACGCCGACCCAGGTCGGGCCGCCGGCCGACGCCGCCGCGCACGCCGCGGCCAACGCACTGAACCGCATCGTGCTCGACGATGGGTCGAACCGGCGCGACCCGGCGACCGTCCGCTATCCGCCGCCCGCGCTGAGCGCCGCCAACACGCTGCGCGCGGGCTATACGATACGCGGCGTCGAAGGCGTGCTCGAATGGCGCTACGGCACCTGGCGGCTGCAGCCGGTGGCCGGCGCGGCGCCCGTCTTCGATCCCGCCACGAACCCGCGTCGCGCGGCACCGGCCCGGCATCCCGATGCCGACGTGCGCGTCGTGTCGTTCAATGTCTTCAATTATTTCAACGGCGACGGCCATGGCGGCGGATTCGACGCGCCGGGCAACCGCGGCGCGAAAACGCCCGCCGCGTTCGCGCGGCAGGAAGCGAAGATCGTCGCGGCGTTGCGCGCGCTGCGCGCCGACGTGATCGGGCTGATGGAAATCGCGAACAACGGCCACGGCGACGCGAGCGCCATCCGGCGGCTCGCCGCGCAGCTCGGCGACGGCTGGCGCACGGTCGACCCCGGCACCGCGCGGCTGGGTCGCGACGCGATCGCGGTCGCACTGCTGTACGACAGCCGCACGGTCGAGCCGGTCGGGCGCGCCGCCACCGTCGCCCTCGGCGGCCGCCATCGCCCGCCGCTCGCGCAGACGTTCCGGCGCATCGGCGGCACGCACGCTTTCACCGTCGCGGTCAATCACCTGAAGTCGAAGAATTGCCCGCACGCGAGCGGCGCCAATCTCGACCAGTCCGACGGCCAGGGCTGCTGGAATGCGGCGCGCACGCGGGCCGCCGCGCGCGTCGCCGACTGGCTCGCCACCTCGCCGACGGGCGTCGCCGCCGGCGGCGTGCTGCTGATCGGCGATCTGAACAGTTATGCGAAGGAAGACCCGGTTCGCGCGCTCGAGGCGCGCGGCTATGCGAACCTGGTGGCGCGCTTCGTTGGCGATGCTGCGTACAGCTACGTATTTCGCGGCGAAGCCGGCAATCTCGACCATGCGCTGGCCACGCCACCGCTCGCCGCGCGCGTGAAAGCCGTGCGGTTCTGGCACATCAACGCCGACGAACCGCTCGTTCTGCAACCCGTGCCCGATTACAAAACGTCCGCGCGCCGGTCGACTTATTACGCACCCGACGCCTACCGCTCGTCGGACCACGATCCCGTCGTCATCGACGTCGCGCTGGACGACGCCGCCGCGCAACCGGCACCGGGCACAAATCGTGCGCATCGATGACGCGTCGAGTAGTGCATTTGCATCAACAACCAACCTGCAACGGCACTATTTACCTGATGCCCCTGGCGACGCCATATTTACCGGACCTTCACTGCGCCCCGCTGCTCGACACGCTGTACCGCCCCGACACGCGAAATTTTTTCAACCGCTGCGCGGCCCCGCGCGACGGGGCTCCCCGGCGATCCTGCCGACGCATTGAAAATTTGTCTCGAAACTCAATCGGATCAAGTGAATCACATCAGTTGCTGCGATTCGTCTTATCTTCAAATTGCCTGGAATCAAAGGAGGATAAACACCATGGCGCTTACCGACTCGATCGAACACAAGCTGGACCGCGGCCTGTCCGACATCCGTCGCACCGGCCGGCGCGTGGGCCGCACGACGCGCTCGGCGGCCCGCGACCTGCATGCCGACGTGACCGACGATCTGCGCGGGCTAGTCGACGAACTGGAAGATCTGCTGAAGAACGATGGCGATGGCGATATCGCCGCCCTGCGCAAACGCGTGCAATCGCGGCTCGATGAAGCGCGCAGCGCGCTCGACTACGCGTCGGGCAGCGCGGCCGCCCGGCTGCGCGATTCGGCCGAACGCGTATCGCAGGCCGTGCACGACAACCCCTGGCAAACCGCCGGCGTCGTCGCGGGCCTCGCGTTCGTTGCGGGCCTGCTCCTTTCCCGCCGTTGAACGGGGCCGCGTGCAACGCCGCCCGCCCCGCCCGTCATCCATCAGACAACGAAGGAGAACCGCCATGCAGAAGTCCCTCGCCATGAAAGCCGCCGCCGCCGTGATGCTGGGCAGCCTCGCCCTCGCCGGCTGCACGACCACGTCCGGCAAACCCGATAGCGCCGCGGCCAGCGCGTCGAAGCGTCAGTCGATCGACGCCAGCGTGAACGCCACGTTGTCGCGCCTGTATTCGACGGTGCCGGGTTCGCGCGACCTGGTCTCGAAAGCACGCGGCGTCCTCGTGTTCCCGAACGTGCTGCAGGCCGGCTTCATCGTCGGCGCCCAGTCCGGCAACGGCGCGCTGCGGGTCGGCGGCAGCACCGTCGGCTACTACAACACGTCGTCGCTGTCGGTCGGCCTGCAGGCCGGCGCGCAGTCGAAGGCGGTCGTGTTCCTGTTCATGACGCAGGATGCGCTCGACTCGTTCCGCAAGTCGGACGGCTGGTCGGCCGGCGCCGACGCATCGGTCGCGGTCGTGAAGGTCGGCGCGAACGGCGCGGTCGACTCCAACACGGCTACCGCACCGGTGGAAGTGCTGGTCCTGACCAACGCGGGCCTGATGGGCGACCTGTCGGTGAACGGCACGAAGGTCACCAAGCTCAACATCTGACGACGCGGTACGCGGCCTCGCGCCGCGTTCGCTTCCCGGCAGCGCCGCGGCCCCGGCCGCGGCGTTTTCGCATGTGTCTCACGCAGCGGCTATGATGGCGGCACCTTTGCGGGCATACTCCGCATGGGCCGCCCGGCGGCGCATTGCGCCGCGAACCCGTGACGTTCGCGAACCGATCGCGCACGGGACAACGAGATTCAATCAAACCACGCATCAATCTGCGCGAATGTCACCCATGGATAGCGGACACGACCACCAAAAATTCTTCTACTTCCTGCTGTTCGCGGTCACCGTCGGACTGTGCTGGATCCTCGCGCCGTTCTCCGGCGCCGTGTTCTGGGGCACCATTCTCGCGATCCTGTTCCAGCCCGTGCAACGCTGGCTCGCCGCGCGCTTCGGCAAGCGGCGCAACCTCGCCGCGCTCGTCACGATGTCGCTCATCATCCTGATCGTGATCCTGCCGCTCGTGTTCGTCACGGCGACGCTCGTGCAGGAAATCGCGTACGTGTACCAGGAGCTCAAGGACGCGCAGCCGAATTATTCGCAGTACTTCCACGACATCATTCACGCGCTGCCGACGTCGATCCAGAACCTGCTGCAGAAATACGGGTTGACCAACATCCCGGGCATCCAGAAGAAACTGACCGACGGCGCCGCGCAGATCAGCCAGTTCGCGGCCACCCAGGCGCTCAGCATCGGCCAGAACACGTTCCAGTTCGTTGTGAGCTTCGGCGTGATGCTGTACATGGTGTTCTTCCTGCTGCGCGACGGCGGCGAGATCGGCCGCCGCGTGCGCCGTGCGCTGCCGCTCGACGAAGAGCACAAGAACCTGCTGCTCGCGAAATTCACGACGGTCGTGCGCGCAACGGTGAAGGGCAACATCGCGGTCGCGCTCGTCCAGGGCGCGCTCGGCGGGCTGATCTTCTGGATCCTCGGGATCGAGGGCGTCGTGCTGTGGGGCGCGCTGATGGCGTTCCTGTCGCTGCTGCCCGCGATCGGCGCGAGCCTCGTCTGGGTGCCGGCCGCGCTCTACTTCCTGATGATCGGCGCGGTCTGGAAGTGCGTGATCCTCGTCGCGTTCTGCGTCGGCGTGATCGGCCTCGTCGACAACCTGCTGCGCCCGATCCTCGTCGGCAAGGACACGAAGATGCCCGACTGGGTCGTGCTGATCTCGACGCTCGGCGGGATGGCGCTGTTCGGCATCAACGGCTTCGTGATCGGGCCGCTCGTCGCCGCGCTGTTCATGGCCAGTTGGGACATCTACGCACGCTCCGAACAGGGCGAATGACGCCCGTCCGGCCGCCGGCGCTCCGCACGCGTGCGGAGAGCGGCGGTCAAGGATGACGGATATGGATCACGACGGGCGCCACGGCGCCCGTTGCTTCATCCGCCGCGACCGTCATCACGCCGCCATACGGGCCGACGCGCTGCACCCGGCCCGGCGCCAGCAGCACGCTTTGCCCGGTATGCGCATCGCGCCACGTGGCACGCACCGCCGTGCCGCTCTCGGGCGCGAACGGCGCGCCGTCGGGCCCGACCAGCGCCACCTGCGCACCGGCCAAACGCCGGCCATGCGCATCGAACCGGACCGTGGCCGTTGCTCTGCCGTCGACCGCCTGCTCCGCGTCGACGGGCACACCCGCCGGGGCATCGAGCGTCACGTCGTAGAGATCGACGAGCGAGCCGGTGAACCGGACGACGCCATCCGACGCGGGCTGCCCAGCCGCCATCGCGTTCGACGTGGCAGCCGACATCGCGAGTACGACACCGAGCCCGAACAGCATCTTCCGCACGACGCCGGCGCCTCCTGCCGTTGCCGTTGCCGACCGCTTCGCGTTGTTCCGCATGGTTCCTCCCCTCTACCGCGTCACCAGAAAAACAGGCGGCGTGACGTGTCGGTCACGCCGCCTGTGTGCTGGCAATCACTGTAGGGAGAGCGGCCCGGACAATATATGGGACAAGTCCTAAACTGCAGCCGAATTGATCGAACTCAGCGCGGCCGGCACCGCCCCGCTGCGCGGTGCGACCGAGGTCGCACGCCCGTCACGCGTGCGGATCGACGCGCAGCACGAGCTTGCCGCGATGGTCGCCGTCGAACAGGCGGTTCAGCACGTCAGGGGCGTTTTCGAGACCGTCGGCCACGGTTTCCTCGGCCTTGAGCCGGCCGTCGCGCAGCCAGCCCGCGAGCGTCTGCACGGCTTCGCGGCTCTTGCGGTAGTCGAGGATCAGAAAGCCGCGCATCGTCAATCGCTTCGAGATCAGCACGCCGACGTCGTCCGCCGCGCGGCCGCTGTTGTAGTTCGAGATCACGCCGCACAGCGCGACGCGCCCGCCGATCACCATCCGCGACAGCACCGCCCGCATCACCTCGCCGCCGACGTTCTCGAAGTTCACGTGCACGCCGTCCGGCGTCGCCGCCTTCAGTTGCTGGCGGAAATCGTCGGCCTTGTAGTCGACGGCCGCATCGAAGCCGAGCGTGTCGGTCAGGTAACGGCACTTGTCCGCGCCGCCCGCGATGCCGACCACCCGCGCGCCGTGGATCTTGCCGATCTGCCCGGCGATCGAGCCGACCGAGCCGGCCGCCGCCGACACGACGAGCGTTTCGCCCGGTTGCACCGGCGCGATGTCGGTCAGCCCGTAGTACGCGGTCAGCCCGCTCATCCCGCACGCGCCGAGCAGGGTCGGCAGCGGCAGGCCCGACTGCGCGGGCAGCTTCACGAGCTGCGCGGCCTGCTCGGCCGGCACGACCGCGTAGTCCTGCCAGCCGACCAGCCCCTGCACGAGATCGCCTTCCGCGAAACCCGCATGGCGCGACGCGACCACGCGGCCGATCCCGAGCGCGCGCATCACCTCGCCGATCGCGACGGGCGGCAGGTACTGCGGCACGTCGCTCATCCACACGCGGTTGGTCGGGTCCATCGACAGGTACAGCACGCGCACGAGCACCTCGCCGTCGGCGAGCGCCGGCACCGGTGTCTCGACGAGCGAAAAATGGTCGCGGCCGACCCGCCCTTCCGGGCGCGTCTTCAGCAGCAGCTGGCGGTTCACGGGTGTCGACATGATGTACTCCTCCAATCGTTGTAATTCGGGATGCGCGTCAGACCGCGCACATGCCGCCGTCGATCACGAGTTCGGCGGCCGTCACGAAACGGCTCTCGTCGGACGCGAGATACACGGCCGCATGCGCGACGTCGTCCGGCTCGCCGAGCCGGCGCAGCGGAATGCCGCGCGCGAGCTTGCGCGTCGCGTCGCGTTCGCCGAGCGACTGGAACAGCGGCTCGACGATTCCCGTGCGAATGAACGCCGGGTGAATCGAATTGCAGCGCACGTCGATCTCGCGCCGCGCGCAGTCGATCGCGATCGACTTCGTCAGCGACGCGACCGCCGCCTTCGATGCGTTGTACGCGGTGAAATCCGGCTCGACCTTGAACGCGGCGACCGACGAGATGTTGATGATCGACGCGGGATGGCTCTCGGCCAGATACGACAGCGCGTGCTTGCAGCCGAGCACGATGCTCTCGACGTTGATCGCCATCACGCGGCGCCATTCGTCCAGCTCGATTTGCGCGGGCGAGCCGATCGAGCCGACGCCCGCATTGTTGACGAGCACCGACAGAGCGCCCATCGCATCGGTCGCCTGCGCGAGCAGCGCCTGCCAGCGCGCTTCGTCGCGCACGTCCTGGGTCGCGGCGAACGCGACCGGCGTCGCGTGGCCCGCGTTGAGTTCCTGCGCGAACGCGTCGAGGACCGCCGCTTCCGCGATGTCGGTCAGGAACACGCGCGCGCCCTGCTCGACCATCCGGCGCGCGATCGCGCGGCCGAGGCCGCCGGCGGCGCCCGTGATGTATGCGCACTTGCCAGCGAGGCGCGGAGAAACGATTGTCATGTGACCTGCTCCTGTCGTGAATCGTCGTCGCGGAACGCTGCCGCGACGGGGTTTCCGTGTCGCTGCCAACCGACGTGCGCCGGTCGCCGCTGCGCCGACATGACGGCGCGCCGCACGGATTCCGGGAGTATATCGAGATGAACGCGGCGCGCGCCGGACCGGCCGGGCGGCGCGCCCGCGCTCGAACGACAGCCAGCGTACGCGAATGCCGCCGATCGATGAAATGAATATTCGTTATGCCCGGTCATAGGCACCGTTCATGAGCTGAACGTACCGGCGCCCATGCGCGAACACCACGGCGCGACCGGTCGGATGGGCTGCGTCGGCTCGTCGATTATCGGGATAACGGGTGGTGCGTTCCGCGTGGGCGAGGAAGCCATCGAGAAGATGATCCGGCGTCGAATCCTGCACCTCGCCGGAAAGCGCCGGACGAACGCCGGCGGCAGGAAAGCGGGCCGCAGCGCCCGCCATCGGCAACCGTCAGAAGCCGTCGCCCGACGGCGCGCGCACGAACGCGCAGAGTTGCGGCGAATGCGTGTCGATCATCTGCTGGAACGGCGCACGGTGCCCGTACGCGATACCCGACACGAGCAACAGGCAGACCGCCGCGACGCGCGGCGAGAACGCGCGCTGCCGCACGCCGTCGTAGCCGCGCAGAAACACCAGCGCGACCAGCGCGCCGAGCACCCAGCCGACGACGACTTCCGGCACGGTGTGCGAGTGATCGAATACGCGGGCAACGGCCGTGATCGCGCCGATGGCCAGCCCGGCCGCGATGCCGGGCGCCTTGCCGTGCCGGAACGCCTGCCACAGCATCGACAGCGCGACCGTCCACACGGACGTCGACAGCATCGTATGGCCGCTGATCACGCGGAAATCGAACTGCGCAAGCTCGATGCCGCAGCCGGCATACAGGATCTTCGTGGCGCCGACGACGCCCATCCCGGCGGCCAGCAGCACGCCCCAGCGGGCGGCGAGGCGCCAGTCGGTCAGCGCGAGCCACGCCGCGCAGGTCAACGCGATCGGCAGGGTCAGCGCGGCATCGCCGATGTTGCTGATTTCACTCCACATGATGGACTTCGGAGACGATCGAAAGACCGCAGTTTACCGCAGGCACGCAACGTGCCTGTGTCAGCCTGTGACAGGCTGTATCAACCGGCGACACCGGTAATCAACAGCAGGTTCGTGCCGGTGATCACGGCGAACAGCGCCCACGCGGCCACCTGCATCCCGCGCCCGATCGCGTGCTCGCCCATCGTGCGGCGATCGCTGACCGAGCGGATCAGCGGCCACATCGCGAACGGCAATTGCAGGCTCAGCAGCACCTGGCTCCACACGAGCAGTTGCCCGACCGAGCCGTCGCCGAGCCACAGCACGCCGATCAGCGCCGGCACGAGCGCGAGCCCGCGCGTGATCAGCCGGCGCTGGTAACACGGGATCTTCGTATGCAGGAAACCGTCCATGATGACCTGGCCGGCGATCGTGCCGGTCAGCGTCGAGCTTTGACCCGACGCGAGCAGCGCGATGCCGAACAACAGCGCGGCCGCACCGCCCGCGATCGGCGTGATCAGCCGGTACGCCTGCTCGATGTCGGTCACGTTGTGCTGGCCCGTCGCATGGAATGCCGCGCCCGCGACGACGAGGATCGCCGCGTTGACGAGCATCGCGACGAACAGCGACACGCAGGTATCGATGCGCACCAGCGCCAGCGTGTCGCGGATCACGCCGCGCGCACCGCCGACGACGTGCCGCGTCTGCACGACCGACGAATGCAGATACAGGTTGTGCGGCATGATCGTCGCGCCGACGATGCCGAGCGCGAGCACGATCGCGTCCTTGCGGTCGTGACCGGGATCGCCGGGCACGAGCCCGCCGACCACCGCATGCCAGTCGGGCGGCGTGATCGCCACCTGCGCGACGAAGCAGAACGCCATCGTCGCGATCAGCCCGAGCACGATCGCCTCGATCTGCCGGAACCCCTTGCCCTGCAGGCCGAGCACGATCACCGTGTCGAGCGCGGTGAGCACGACGCCCCACGCGAGCGGCACGCCGAGCAGCAGCTTGAACGCGAGCGCGCAGCCGAGCACTTCCGCGATGTCGCACGCGATGATCGACACTTCGGCCGTGATCCACTGCACCACGCGGCCGAACCGGCCGTAGCGGTCGTAGCTGGCCTGCGCGAGATCCTTGCCCGCGACGAGACCGAGCCGCGCCGCGAGCATCTGCAGGAAGATCGCCGCGAGGCTCGAGAACGCGACGACCCACAGCAGCGAATAGCCGAACTGCGAGCCGGCCTGGATATCGGTCGCCCAGTTGCCGGGGTCCATGTAGCCGATCGCGACCAGCAGGCCGGGGCCGAAGAAACGCCTGAGCTTCTGCCAGCGCGGCGCGGCGGCGTCGATCGTGATGCTGCCCTTTACTTCCGACGGGCAGAAAGGGGCGGTGGCGGTAGTGGGGAGGAAGGGCATGGAAACCGGGAATCGAGATCGCGATCCGTCGATTTTACGGGTATCCGTCCCGTTTTATCGTGCGCGACCACGCACGCGTCGCACCCCGCTCCGTCAACGTCGCCGTCGCAACATGCGGCGGCTCGCCCTTCGTCCGGAACGGGCGACGCCGCGCCCTGCGCGAGGATCTTTTCCCGCTCGGCGACGCGAAACTCGGTCGGCGACATCAGCAGCCGCTGCCGAAACAGCTTCGCGAGCCGCTCGCCGCTGCCGAAGCCGGTGCGCCGCGCGACCTTGTCGGCCGGCAGCGTCGTATGGATCAGCATGTGGCACGCCCGTTCGAGCCGCACGTGCTGGACGAACTCGGTCGGCGTCACGCCGATTTCCTTCTTGAAGCGCCGCAGGAAATTGCGCTCGCTCATCGCGGCCGCCTGCGCGGCGCTCGCAATCGAGATGCGGTTCACGCTCTGCGCGCGCAGCCGTTGCGCGGACATCCGGATCGACGGGCTCGCACTCAGTTCGCGGAACGCCCACATCGACTGCGCATAGCGCTGCTCGACCGGCCGCATCATGTTGCTGGCGATCTCCTGCGCGGCGCTGTCGCCGAGGTCGACGCGGAACATGTCGAGCGCGGCGGCGAACACGTCGGTCTCGCCGGCCTGCAATTCGATCGTCGTGGTGGCGCGGCGCGCGGCCCTGCCCGGCCGCACGTCGATCGCCGACGAGGGCCGTCGCGTGGCGGCGAGCGCGGGCAGATCCATCGCGTCGACGATCCAGCGCGCATGCCGGCGAATGTCGGTCAGGCGCCGCTGCAAGGCGTCGTCCCAGTTGACGGCCGCGCGCTCGCCATGAAGATGAAAGAACGCGAGCGCCCGGCGGCTGTGTTCGTCGCCGAGCGGATCGGCCGCGATGCGCACGCCGGACGACGACTGCAACAGTCCCCCGCTTTCGGAGACGTACTTCAGCTGGTAATCCGCGCTGTACGCATGCAGGCGATTCGCCAGATTGAAAGCTTCGCCGAGGCGCGCGGCCTGGGCCAACGAAAACCCCGTACTCAAATAGATAACGACCCACCGCTGATCTGCTGCATTCACTGGCCAAGCCCCCGACTTGTTCGACTTCTTCTAATACCGTCGAACTGTCAGGCTTATATTTGGTTTGAATGCGTGCGACAGGACGGCTATCCCGAAATATGAAGCGACGGCATCTTAGCCGAACGGGTAGCGCCTTTGGCGCGAAATGGCCGACGGGGACAGCATGATGGCGGATTACTACAGGCTGCTGCCCGCCGCTGGTATGCCGGCACAGAATCGCGTATGCGATGCGGTCGATTATTGCGGCCGTCATGCGCAATGACGGGTGTAATGACAGGCGTATTCGAGAGCGATGTCCATCGGCAAAACAGACGTTCGCGTATCGGCCCGAACGGCATCGACACGCATCGAACGCGCGCGATCGCCGCGCATGTCAACCGGCGCATCCGTTGCCTGCACATCCTTTAGAATCGATCGTCCTTCACCACGCCGCCCGCGCTCCGTGCCCGCCGCTCACCGTCTCGACCTGAACCTGTTTCGCGTGCTCGACGCCGTCTACGTGCACGGCGGCATCGGCGCGGCCGCCCGCGCGCTGCATCTCACGCAGCCGGCCGTCACGCATGCGCTCAACCGGCTGCGCGCGCATTTCGACGATCCGCTGTTCGTGCGCCAGGGCAACCGCGTCGTGCCGACGGAGCGTACGCGGTCGATCATCGCGGACGTGCAGCTGCACCTGAAGGGTCTGCAAGGCACCGCGCGCGATCCGGCCGCCTTCGATCCCGCGACGCTCGACCTGAGCATCGCGGTCGGCATTCGCGACGTGCTCGAATCCATCGCATTGCCGCGCATCGTCGCCGCGTTCGCCGACGAAGCGCCGGGCCTGCGGCTCGTCAGCCGGCGCATCGCGGTGTCCGACATCGAGCGCGAGCTCGCTTCGGGCAATCTCGACCTCGTCGTCGACCGGCGCGTACAGACCGGCCCGCGCATCGCCACCGAACACCTGCTCGACGATTCGCTCGTCGTCGCGCTGCGCCGCGATCATCCGCTCGCGCGCGACGCGCTGCGACGCAGCGACTATTTCGCGGCGCAGCATATCGCCGTGTCGTCGCTCGGCGAGCCGCAATCACTCGACGTCCTGCTCGGCAACGACGGACGCTTCCGCGACATCCGGCTCACGTGCCAGCACTATTTCGCCGCCTGCCAGATCGCCGCGGCCGGCGACCTGCTCGTCACGCTGCCGCACACCTATGCGCTGCGCATGGCCGCGCTGCTGCCGATCGTCGTGCGACCGCTGCCGCTGCGGCTCAAGCCGTTTCCGCTGCTCGCGTACTGGCACGAATCGCGCGACACCGATCGCGCGCATCAGTGGGTGCGCGAACGCATCGCCGCGCTCGTGCGCAGCAGCGCCGGCATCGCCGACGCGTAGCAGCGCAGCAGGCGCCCGCGCGAACGGGACGGTATGCTGACGGCTGCACGCCGCCATGCGGCGCCCGCTTTCCTTGATCCGCTTACCGGAGACTTGCCATGTCGCTCATCCACGCCGCCGCCGTCCTCGATGCCGACGCGCCCGACTACGTCGTCCAGCTGCAGGCCGGCACGCATGCGCTGACCGGTGACGAAGCGCCGCGCGAAGGCGGCCAGGATCGCGGGCCGGCGCCATACGAATTCGTGCTGGCCGGGCTCGCGCAATGCACGGCCGCGACGCTGCGCATGTACATGCAGCGCAAGACGTGGCCGGCCGCGCGCATCGCCGTGCGCACCGAGCTGCATGCCGATCGCGAAGGTGTGCAATACGTGCGCCGCGTCGTCACGCTCGACGGCCCGCTCGACGATGCGCAACGCCAGCGTCTCGCGGAAATCTGCGAGAAAACCCCGGTGACGCAGTTCATCAAGCGCGGCACGCGGATCGAAACGACGCTGAACTGACGCACGCGGCGGGCCGTCCGGTCTGCCGCCTGACAAACGAAACGGGCGGGGCGCGCATCCGTGCGCGCCCCGCCCGTTCATCGATCCCGCCCTGCGCTTACAGTCCGAGCGCGGACAGGTCCAGCTTGCCGTCCTTCATCGGCGGGCACCAGAAATACGCGCCGGTCAGCGGCCGCGTGAAGCGGAACAGGCCGTCGACGATCCCGTCTTCCGCGCCGCTCATCCGGCGCATCTGCACGTCGAACGCGCGGAACGAGCAGCCGAACGCGACGAAGTAGAGGCCCGCGCGACGCGCGTCCGACCACGGCGACGAACGGCGCAGCATGAACGCCTCGGGCTCGAAGCTTTCCTGCGCGGTGCGCTTCACGTGCGCGAATTCGGGTGCGTCGTCGAGTTCCTCGTTGTCCGACCGGCGGCGCCCGATGATGTGGTCCATGTCGCCCGACGCAATGCGCTCCATCTGGTCGAAGTCGTGCAGCCACTGCTGCACCGCGACGAAGCTCGCGCCGTCGAGCCCCGCGCCCTGCCCCGTCACGATCGCCGCGGCCACCGCGTCGTCGCCTTCCGGGTTCTCGGTACCGTCCTCGTAGCCGGACAGGTCGCGATCGTTCGAATAGCGGAAGCCGTCGACGGCCTCCTGCAGCACGAACGCCGGCGCCAATGCGCGCTCGATCGCCCGCGCGCGCAGCACGATCTCGCCGCGATCGTCCGAGCGCAGCCAGACCCATACGTCGGCCGGCGTCATCGGCAGCGTGCGGTCGTTCACCGCGAACGCCGGGTAGTCGGTCAGGCCCGGCACCGGATGGCCGAGGTATGCAGCCAGCGCGTGCCCGAAACCGACGACCGTGTCGCGTCCGTCGACGATCTCGCGCAGCGCGGCCAGCGCCGCCGCGACATTGCCGTCGTTCGACATCGTGAAAGTGAGGTATCGCGCTGCCGTATCGATCGGAGCCAGGATGCCTTGCTGAACGTCGCTCATCGTTTCCTCGGGAATGGTTCGAAGTGAATCTGTACGGGCCGCCTCGTCGCGCGCCGCGGACGCGCAAGTGTAATCGATGCGCGCGCCGGCCCCGGTCTGCCAGCGCACAACGTCCGCGAAAAGGGGCCAAAACCCCGAATACTAACCGTATCGACGCTGCAACGCCGCATTCGTCAGACGTTGCAGCGTGCGCGGCTGTCCTGATAGAATCCTTGCACGTCTTTTCGGCGTCCTTTCAACCGTTCACTTCAGGGAGGTGCAGATGTTCCGAATGCCAGCCACCTTCCCGAACGTGGTCCCACGGCGCAGCTGATCCAGCCCGCCGTCCGCGCCGGCTCCCGAGTTTTCCGCTGACCCGTCAGCCGCGCTTTTCCCGACAGCCCGTTTCGTTCCGCCCGCGTGTTTCGCGCGGCCCGGCTGTTGCGTTTTCGACGTTCTCCGAACCGGAAAGCCCCGTCGCGCGATGCGCCGGGCAACGATACATGACCAGAAAAACCTCCCATCTGGGCGGCCATGCATTCCAGGCCGTCTTCGGCTTCACCATTCGTTACTGGCGCAAGCAGCCGGCGCGCATCGCCGCGGTCGCGAGCCTCGCGTTGCTCGCCGCGCTCGCCGACGTCCTGACGCCGTTGTTCGCCGGCCGCCTCGTCGACGCGCTGTCGACCGGCCTGACCGACCGCGCCGCCGCGTGGCATTCGGCCCTCGCCGCGTTCGGCACGCTCGCCGCGCTCGGCATCGGCGCGACCGTGCTGCGCCAGGGCGTCTACCTGAACATCATCACGCTCACGCTGAAGATGATGAGCGAGATCGCCGCCGCGTCGTTCCACCGCGTGCAGCGCTTCTCGACCGACTGGCACGCGAACAGCTTCGCGGGCTCGACCGTGCGCAAGATCACCCGCGGGATCTGGGCGCTCGACCTGCTCAACGACACCGTGCTGATCGCGCTGCTGCCGTCGGTCACGATGCTGGTCGGCGCGACCGTGCTGCTTGGCACGCACTGGCCCGTGATGGGGCTCGTCGTCGGCGCCGGTTCGCTGCTGTACATCGCGGTGACGGTCGCGGTGTCGCTCGGCATCGTCGCGCCGGCCGCGCGGCTCGGCAACCTGTGGGATACGCGGATGGGCGGCGCGCTCGCCGACGCGGTGAGCTGCAACGCGGTCGTCAAGGCGTTCGGCGCGGAAACGCGCGAGGAAGCGCGGCTCGCGCGCGTGATCGGCAAGTGGCGGCAGCGCACGCGCCGCACGTGGGTGCGCGGCACGTTCAACGGCGGGCTGCAGGGTGCGATGCTCGTCGCGATGCAGGCCGCGATGATCGGCGTCGCGCTGCGGCTGTGGGTGAACAACGAAGCGAGCGTCGGCGACATTGCATTCGCGCTGACGATGTTCTTCATGCTGCAGGGCTATTTGCGCGACGTCGGCATGCACATCCGCAACCTGCAGCGCTCGGTAAACGACATGGAAGAACTCGTCGCGCTCGAACGCCAGCCGCTCGGCATCGACGATCGCCCCGGCGCGCCGGCGATCCGGATCGGCCAAGGCGAGATCCGCTTCGAGCACGTGACGTTCCGCTACGGCAACCATCCGGTGCCGCTGTACGACGATTTCTCGATGCGGATCGCGCCCGGCGAACGCGTGGGCCTCGTCGGCCATTCGGGGTCGGGCAAGACGACGTTCATCAAGCTGATCCAGCGCCTGTACGACGTGTCGGGCGGCCGCATCACGATCGACGGCCAGGACATCGCGCAGGTGCGGCAGGATTCGCTGCGCAGCCAGATCGCGATCGTCCAGCAGGAGCCCGTGCTGTTTCACCGCACGCTCGCGGAGAACATCGCGTATGCACGCCCCGATGCGAGCCGCGCGGACATCGAGCGCGCCGCGCGCCTGGCCAGCGCGCACGACTTCATCGTCGCACTGCCGGACGGCTATGACACGCTGGTCGGCGAACGCGGGATCAAGCTGTCGGGCGGCGAACGCCAGCGCGTCGCGATCGCGCGTGCGTTCCTCGCCGATGCGCCGATCCTGATCCTCGATGAAGCGACGTCGAGCCTCGACAGCGAAAGCGAGCTGCTGATCCAGCAGGCGATGGAGCGGCTGATGGTCGGCCGCACGACGCTCGTCGTCGCGCACCGGCTGTCGACGGTGCGCTCGCTCGACCGGCTGCTGGTGCTCGATCGCGGCAAGGTGATCGAGGAAGGCAATCACGACGCGCTGATCCGCATCGACGGCGGCATCTACCGCCGGCTGTTCGAGCGGCAGGCGCTGGAGCTGGCGAAAGGGCTCGCCGATTCGCCGCGGCGCGTGGCCGATCGCGATGCCGGGCCGTTGGGAGAGCCGGCGGAGGTTTGATGCAGGCAGGTCGTCACATGACCCGGCGACATGGCTTCAATCGCCGGGCCATGCCGGCGATCCGATTGGCGTGATCGACGCACGACGAGGAAATGATGTTTCAACCGGACGAAACCCGTATCGAATCGAATCGCCTTTCGCTCGCACCGTTTTCGGCGAACGACGCGGATGCGACGCTTGCATGCATTACGCCGTCGCTGACTCGCTATATGGGCTGGGACCCTCCGGCGAACAGGGAAAGTTTCGATCGCGTCTGGCAGACGTGGCTGCATGCACAAACCGACGGCACAGACTACGTGTTCGTGATTCGACAACGCGACGGTGGAACCTTCCTCGGCCTGGTGGGGATTCATCACGTCAAGCAGGCCATCCCGGAACTGGGCGTCTGGATCCGCGAAGATCGGCATCGCGAAGGGATCGGACGAGAGGCGGTCAGGCTCGTCGTGGAATGGGCGTGCGTGACGCTCAACGTCCGGCGCTTCAACTATCCCGTTGCCGAGGAGAACCATCCGAGCCGACGTATCGCTGAGTCCCTCGGCGGCACTGTAACGGGCCGTGGCGAGACCCCGAAATTCGTGTCGGTCGTTTATCAGATACCGGCACCGGTGACCTGCGAAAGCCCGGGCAGGCATAGGCGGCAAACTCGCGACGATCGACCTTGTTCGTAGTGATCCGGCCCATGGCGGGGACTTCCATGAAAGCGGCCTGCCGCCGTCAGACCGCCGCGGACACGCGCCCCTCCCGTGGATCACTTATCATGTCGGCCAGGCAATTCGCGACGAAAGGCAGACCATGTTTACAGGCATTGTTCAGGGTGTTGGCACCATCAACGCCATCAAGGATCACGGCGAGCTGAGGACGTTCAGCATCGCATTCCCCGAGCGGTTCACCGACGATATCGAGATCGGTGCGAGCGTGTCGGTCGACGGCGTGTGCCTGACGGTGACGACCATCCATTCGCCGGTGCTGATCGACTTCGACGTGATGCTGCCGAGCCTGCGGATCACCACGCTGGCCGACCTCACGACCGGCGCGCGCGTCAACGTCGAGCGGGCCGCGAAGGACGGCGCGGAGATCGGCGGGCATCCGCTGTCCGGTCACGTCGATTTCACGGGGACCATCATGCACATCGCATCGTCCGAGCACAACCGGATGATCCGCATCGGCGTGCCGGCCGAGTTCAAGCGCTATGTGTTCGCGAAGGGCTACATCGCGATCAACGGCTGCAGCCTCACCGTGTCGGACGTCAATCGCGACGAAGGCTGGTTCGAGGTCTGGCTGATTCCCGAAACGCGCCGCGCGACCACGTTCGATGCGAAGGGCGTCAACGACAAGGTCAACATCGAGATCGAACGCAGCACCCAGGTCGTCGTGGATACGATCCGGGAATCGGTCAAGGAGACGCTCGGCGAATTGAACGGCGTCGTCACCGCGCTGCTGGCGGAAAAAGGCATCGATATCGAGGAATTGCTGGCGCGCAACGTCGCGCGGCTGCCGAAGCAGTAACGGCGAATTTCCACCGTGCTAGGTGATCCGCTGGATCACCGAGAACCGGGTGCCGTCGGAAAACACCTCGATCCACGGCTCCGACTCCTCGAATGTCCAGAGGACGAGGTCGAGGTCCGTCAGTTCATGCCAGTCGTCGTCGGGCCACGGCATGTTCCATCCGCCCGTGACGGCCACCACCCCGCCCGTGTAGAGCGGGCATTGCGCCATCCATTCGCGCGCGTAGTCGTGCGCGGCCGCGCCCTTGAAGTTGTCGTTGAATCCCCAGTCGCGCTGCCAGCCGTGTGCGTCGAGGTACGCGCCGATCGCGGCCGAGCCGAAGCGGAACACCGCATCGACGGGCGGAAGCGACGTTGCACCGGATCGGCACAGCGGGTGATCCGAGCGGACAGGTTGCGTGGAAGTCTCCACGCGGCCGCCCGTACCGCTTTCGTCGAGATACACGTTCAGCCAGGCGCCGTCGCGCTCCACAGAGATGCACGACGCGCCGGCGTCGATCCCATGCCAGTAGCCGGTGACGGGTTCGCCGCCGGCCGCGAAGCGGTACGCGTGGCACGGCCTGGCGAGGCGCTTCGCTTCGGTCAGAAAGTCTTCCAGTGTCATTGAGCGTCCGTCAGTCGATTCTTGTACTCCGGATATCGCACGGGGCCGCCGCGCTCGAACGACTTCGCACCACGGCTGCCACCCTGCGTCACTCCGCCTCCACCTGCGCGCCCTTCCCTACCGCCACACGCTGTGCGCGATAAATCCCCGCGTGTCCCGAAAACAGATACGCGACGACACAGGCGACGATCGCATACACGCCGATATCCGCGCCGAACAGTTCGATCGCCATGATCGTCGACGCGATCGGCGTGTTCGCCGCGCCCGCGAACACCGCGACGAAGCCGAGCCCCGCGAGCACGGGCGCCGGCAGCGCCAACACCTGGCCGAGCGCATTGCCGAGCGTCGCGCCGATGTAGAACAGCGGCGTCACCTCGCCGCCCTTGAACCCCGACGCGAGCGTGACGACGGTGAACGCGAACTTGCCCGCGAAATCGTAAAGCGGCAGCGGGCCGTGGAACGCGGCCTCGATCGTCGGGATGCCGAGACCGAGATACTGCGGCACGTTCAACACGGTCGCGGCCACGGCGACCATCAGGCCGCCGAGCACGGGCTGCAGCGGCGCATAGCGGATCACGCGGCGAAACCACGCGGTCAGCGCATGCGTCGCAAACGCGAACAGCCGCCCGACCACGCCGAACGCGATGCCCGCGACGACCGTCACGGCCAGCCCGGTCGCCGATACGGCCGGCACGAACGGAATCGCATAGGCCGTGTGATGGACGCCCCACGCGCGGCACACGACGTCCGCGACGATCGCCGACGCGACGCAGGTCAGCAGCGCGTCGTACCGCACGCGCCCGATCGCGAGCACCTCGAGCCCGAATACCGCGCCCGCGAGCGGCGTGCCGAACACCGACGCGAAGCCGGCCGCGATGCCGCCCATCAGCAGCACGCGGCGATGTTCGCGATCGAGACGGAACACGTGCGTGACGCGATCGGCGAGCGCGCCGCCCATCTGCACGGCCGTGCCCTCGCGGCCGGCCGAGCCGCCGAACAGGTGCGTGACGACGGTCGCGACCAGCACGAGCGGCGCCATCCGCTTCGGCACGAGCGCCTTCGGGTCGTGAATCTCGTCGATCAGCAGGTTGTTGCCGCGCGCGACCGACTGGCCGAATCGATGGTAGATCCAGCCGGTGGCGAAACCGGCGGCCGGCAGCCCCCACAGCAGCCACGGATGCGCGACACGCGTACCGGTCGCCCAGTCGAGCGCGATCAGGAACAGCGCGGAAGCCGTGCCGGCCAGCGCGCCGAGCAGGGCTGAAAGCGCGAGCCAGCGGCACACGTAGCGCGCGGTCGCGAACAGATCGGCAGAAGTCGTGAAAAACATGATTTCCAGATTCGACGGAACATCAAAACCTGGGCGGCAGAATACCGCGTGGACGGCCTGCGACCTCCTGACGACCCAGGAACACGCAGGCATCATCAGCCGGGCAAACCGGCGGTTGAGGGCCGCACCGCACGCTACGCGCCGGCAACGACCGCAGGGAGGCATGCCATCTCCGCAGGCCGCCATTGTACGCGACGCCGCGCCACGCACGCAATGCAGGCGCCGCGCCGCCACGCAGCGACAGCGCGTGCCCGGCGCGCGGTCAGTCGCGCGGCGCGAGCGCGATCCGCGCGATCAACTGGGGCGCGATCTGTTCGAGCGGCAGGATCGCCGACGCCGCGCCGATCGCCGCCGCCGCCTTCGGCATCCCGTACACGGCGCTGGTCGCTTCGTCCTGCGCGATCGTGTAGCAGCCCTTCGCCCGCATCGCCTTCAGGCCGAGCGCGCCGTCGCGCCCCATGCCGGTCAGCAGCACGCCGAGCGCCTCGCTCTGCCAGCCGTCCGCGACGCTGTTGAAGAACACGTCGATCGACGGCCGGTACGGCGTTTCGGCCGGATGCCGCGTATAGCCGAGCACGCCGCGCGGCGATAGCGTCAGATGGTCGTTGGTCGCCGCGAGCAGCACCGCGCCGGCCTCGGGCACGCTGCCCTGCCGCGCGACGCGCACCGGCAGCCGCGTATAGCCGTCGAGCCATTCGGCCATGCCGTACGCGAATGCCTGATCGACGTGCTGGACGATCACGATCGCGGCCGGGAAATCGGCCGGCAACGCGCGCAGCAGCGCGGTGAGCGCGGTCGGCCCGCCCGCCGACGCACCGATCGCGACGAGCGTCGGCTGTCCGCGCGTGGGCGCCGGCCCCGGCGGCACGAGCGCCACGGAGCGGCTTTCGAGCAGCCGGCCGATCTGGTCGATCTTCGCAAGCAGCGCCTGCGGCGATGCGTCGGTCGACAGCCCGAGCGCGAGCGTCGGCGTGTCGACCGCATCGAGCGCGCCGGCGCCCATCGCCTCGTACACCGACGACGTGTTCGCGCTGACGCTCGCCGTCACGATCAGGATCGCGCACGGCGCGCGCGCCATGATCCGGCGCGTCGCGGCGACGCCGTCGACTTTCGGCATCACGAGATCCATCAGCACGACGTCGGGCGGATGCGCGACGCAGAAATCCACCGCCTCGTCGCCATCGGTCGCGACCCACAGCACGCGATGGTCCGCACGCAGCGCGATCACGCGGCGCAGCGCCTCCACGGCCAGCGGCAGGTCGTTGACGATGCCGATGTTCATCCGCGCGCATCTCCGATCAGGTCGTGCACGGCATCGAGCAGCGCCTCGTCGTGGAAGCTGCTCTTCGCGAGGTAGTAATCGGCGCCGGCATCGAGCCCGCGCCGGCGATCCTCGTCGCGATCCTTGTACGACACGATCATCACCGGCACGCGCTTGAGCATCGGGTCGCTCTTGATCAGCGTGACGAGTTCGATGCCGTCCATGCGCGGCATGTCGACGTCGGTCACGACGAGATCGAACGCATCGCTGCGCACCGCGTTCCACCCTTCCATCCCGTCGACCGCGACCGTCACGTCGTAGCCGCGCTTTTCCAGCAGCTTGCGTTCGAGCTCGCGCACCGTCAGCGAATCGTCGACGACGAGCACGCGACGGCGCCGGTCGGCGAGCGCGAGTTGCGGATCGCGCGTGAGCCGCGCGAGCTGGCCGCCGCGCACGAGCTTGTCGACCGAGCGGATCAGGTCCTCGACGTCGACGATCAGCACCGGGTCGCCGTTCTCGAGCAGCGCGCCGGCCGCGATGTTCTGGATCTTGTGCAGGCGGCTGTCGAGCGGCTGCACGACGAGCATCCGCTCGCCGAGGAAGCGGTCGACCGCGACGCCGTACAGCTCGGGTTCGCCGCCGACGACCACGACCGCCGTGCTGGCGCGCGCCACGTCGGGCTCGCCCGCGTCGAGCAGCTGGTGCGCGGCGACGAGGCCCGCGCGCCGGCCGTCGAACGGAAAATGCGGCTGCCCTTCGAGCACGTCGATGTCGTCATGCGCGAGTTCGAGCGTGCGGCGCACGTGCGCGAGCGGAAACGCATACGGCTCGCCGCCGACCTCGACGAGCAGGCTGCGGATCACCGACAGCGTGAGCGGCAACTGCAGCACGAAGCGCATGCCGGCGCCCGGCTCGTTGAAGATCCGCACCGCGCCGCGCACGCCGCGCACCATCTCCTGCACCGCGTCGAGGCCGACGCCGCGCCCCGACACGTCGGTCACCGCATCGCGCATCGAGAATCCGGGCAGCAGCAGGAATTCGAGCAATTCGGGATCGGACAGCCGCGCGGCCGTCTCGTCGTCGGTCAGGCGCTGGCGCACGACGGCCGCGCGCAGCGCGTCCATGTCGACGCCCGGCCCGTCGTCGATCACGCTGACGAGCAGCGAGCCGGCGCTGTGACGCGCCTCGAGCGTGACGCTCGCCTCGGCCGGCTTGCCGCGCGCGTGGCGCGCGTCGGGCGAATCGACGCCGTGGTCGATCGCGTTGCGCAGCAGATGGCCGAGCGGCGCGTCGAGCAGGTCGAGGATGTCGCGATCGACCTGCGTGCCTTCGCCGACGATCGAGAAACGCACCTGCTTGCCGAGCGAGCGCGCGAGATCGCGCACGATGCGCGGATACGCGCGGGTCGCGTCGCCGAACGGGCGCATCCGGCACTGCAGCGCCTCGTCGTACAGCTGCTCGGCGATATGCGTGCTGCGCCGCTCGAAGCGGTCGAATTCGTCCATGCGCTCGGCGAGCGAGCGCTGCAGGTCGTTGAGCATGTGCCGCACTTCGTTCATCGACGCGAGCATGCCGGCGTCGAGATCGTCGGCGAACTGCTCGTACATCAGGTCGAGCGAACGGGCCGCGTCGCGCTGCGCACGCTTCACGCGCAGCATCGATTCGGCGAAGGGCTTCAGCCACCGCGATTCGACCAGCGATTCGCCGGACAGGCTCAGCAGCCGGTTCAGCGTATCGGCGCGCACGCGGCGCATCGCGCCGGCACCCGCCACGCGGCCGGCCTGGGCCGGATCGGGCACCGTGCCCGACACGGCGAGCGGCGGCACCGCGGCACTCGCGCCGACCGGCTCGTTGGCGGCGCCGTCGTGATCGCGATACGGCACGACCGACGGCGGTATCGGCGGCGGCACGGCGGCCGGCGCCTGCATCGTCTGCGCGCCGTCGGCGCCCGTCAGTGCCGCCGCGAACACGTCGATCTCGGTCTGCGATACGGGCGGCCCTTGCGGATCGCCGACGCGCACCAGCAAGTCGACGCCGGCCAGCAGCACGTCGACGTGCGTGGCCGTCAGCGCGATCGTGCCGGCCTGCGCGGCGACGAAGCATTCTTCCATCCGCCCGGCGATGTCGACGCCGAGCGGCACGCCGACGATCCGCGCGGCGCCCTTCAGCGAATGCGCGGCGCGCATGCATGCTTCCAGCGCGACGGAATCGGGCTCGCCCGATTCGAGCGCGAGCAGCCGCTCCGACAGCGCCTGGGTCTGCGTGCGCGTCTCCTCGCGATACAGCTCGAGCAGCGACAGGTGGCTCAGGTCGTCATCGCCGCTCATCGCATGCTCCGTGTCACGGCGTCGAACAGACGATCGTCGTCGAGCAGCCCCACCGACTTGCCGCGCCACGCCAGCACGCCGCGCGACAGGCCGGCGCTCGCGCGCCCGACCGTCGCGGGCACCGGCACCCAGTCGGACGCGCCGAAGCGCAGCACGCCCTCGACTTCGTCGACCGGAAACACGACCGGTTCGCCCTGGTGCGCGGCCACCAGCAGCCGCGTGAACCGGCCGTCGTCGCTGCCGCTGCCCGCCTTGCCGGCATCGAGGCCGAGCAGCGCGCCGATCGAGATCGCGATGCGCAGCGTGCCGCGGATGTTGACCACCCCGCGCACGGCCGAATTGCGGCGATGCGGCAAGGAATGGATCGGACGCGTGCCGGCGATCTCGCGCAGCACGCCGATCGGCAGCGCGAGCCATTCGTCGGCCACCCGGAACGCGAGCGCCGCATGGCGCGTATCGCCGTCGTCGCCCGCTTGCGCGGTGCCGAACGCGCTCATCCGGCGCGTGACGTCGGTCATCTCGGCCACGTCGAGCGGACGCTCGAGCAGCTTCGCCGCGTGCGACGCGTAGACCGGGCAGTTCAGGCAGCGCAGGCAGTCGTTCAGCCGCTCGCACGAGCGGTCGCCGCGCGTGCCGATCCGGTTCCAGCAATCGTCGACGTCGAGCGTCGCGTCGTCAGTGGCAGCGGCGTCGCGGTTCATGAATTCCTCTGGTCATCGCGGTGTCGATCCCGTTTCCGTCATCGTGTCAGCCGGCCGAACGCCGGGCGCGTTCGAGCAGCCATTGCGCGCCCGCACGATCGCCGCCGACGTCGAGCAGCGTCGCGAGATGCGTCAGCGCCTCGTGATGCGTGGGGCGCAGGTACAGCGCCTTGCGGTAGAAGTCGCCGGCTTCCGCGGCGCGCCCGCGCGCATCCGCGATCAGTCCGTTCAGATAAAACGCATCGGCATGCGGGCCGACGCGCGCCGAGAACTGCGCGAGCACACGCTCGGCCTCGTCGAACGCGCCCGCGTTCGCCAGCGCCTGCGCATCCTCCAGCGTCGGAGCATCGTCGAGCGCCGCCGCGATGCCGTCGTTGGCCGGGGCGGCCGTCCCGGCGGTTGCCAGCGCGAGGTCGGCCCGGGCGTCGATCGCGGCCGCCGGCACGACCGGCGGCGGCACCGCCGCGAACGGCTGACGCACGTCGCCGAGCCAGGCGGGCGGCGCGACGGCCACCACCGGGCGCGGCGCGGCGAGCGGTTCGATCGTGAAGCGCTCCGCGCCCCGATACGGCGCCGCCGCGGACAGCGGCGCGACCGGTCGCGCCGCGCCAGCCTCGGCCGCCGCGCCGGCCGGCTCGCGATGAAACGCGAACGCCAGCGGCACCCGCGCCGAGCGCATTCCGTGCCGCATCGCGACACCCGTCTCCGCCGGCCCGACGAACAGCACGCCGTCGTCGGCAAGACGCTCGTCGAGCGAGCGGATCACGCGATCCTGCGCGTCGCGGTCGAAATAGATCAGCACGTTGCGACAGAACACGAAGTCGTAGCGAATGCCGGTATCGGCCAGCGGTTCGACGAGGTTCGCGTGACTGAACTGCACGCACGCCCGCACGCGCTCGTCGAGCAGCCAGCCGTCGCGGGTCGGCGTGAAGTAGCGCGTACGAAACTCCGTCGCCGTCCCGCGGAACGCATTGCGCCCGTAACAGCCGAGCCGCGCCTGCTCGATCGCGCGCGGGCTGAGGTCGATCGCGTCGATCGCGAAGCTGGCCGGTTCGAGCCCCGCATCCAGCAGCGCCATCGCCGCCGAATACGGCTCCTCGCCCGTCGAGCACGGCGCGCTCAGCACGCGGATCACGCGGCCAGGCATCGCGGCGAGCCGTTCGGCGGCCAGCCGCGCAAGCGTCGCGAACGCCTCGCGGTCGCGAAAGAACCACGTTTCCGGGACGACGAACAGCTCGATCAGCGCGCGCCGTTCGTCGGCCGACGCGTTGAGCTGCTGCCAGTACGCGTCGAGCGCTTCCGGCGTCACGGGCGGCCGCGCGGCCGACGGCACGCGCTCGCCGTCCGCCTGCCACGCATGGATGCGATCGGTCAGCGCGCGCATCAGGAAATCGTTGCCGAGCGAATCGGGGTCGATGCCGGTCTCGCGCAGCAACCAGCCGCGAAATCGCGATTCGGACACGTTCATGCGGACTCCTCCCCGTGGCCCGGCAGGCCGTCGAACAGAGACAGGCGTGCGACGTCGTCGATCAGGTCGGACACCGACACCTGCTGCACGACGCCGTCGGGCGTGTTCGCGACCCGCCCGAGCCAGCGCGTGCGCGCGGTCGCGATGCCGCTCACGCGGAACGCCGCGCGGTCAATCCGCATCGTCTGCGTCGCGCGCTCGACGATCAGGCCGATCGTGCGTTCGCCGTCGGCGTGGCCGGCGTGACTCGCGCGACAGCGGACCATCACGAGCCGCGTCGAGCGCAGCGCCTGCGCGCGCCGCCCGAGCGCCAGCATCGGCAGGTCGATCACCGGCACCGGCTGCCCGCCGCGCATCAGCAGCCCGGCGATCCAGTCCGGCGCGCCGGGCACCGCCTTCATGACGGCGAGCGGCAGCACCTCGTCGATGCCGGCCGCGTCGAGCGCATAGCGCTCGCCGTCGAGCTCGAACATCAGGAACAGCGCGTGGGCGCCGTTCTGCGGATCGGCGCGCGTCACGCGTCGACCTTGAAGCGCGACACGCTGGTGCGCAGCTGGTTCGCGACGAGCGTCAGGTCGTCGATCGCCTGCGACGACTGGCGCAGCGATTCGGCGGTCTGCTGCGCGGCCTCCGACAGTTGCGACAGCGCCTGCGTGATCTGCTCGGCGCCGTTCGCCTGCGTCTGCATCCCTTCGTTGACCATCTGGAAGCGCGGCGCGAGCGTCTGCACCTCGGCGATGATCTGCGACAGCTGCCCGCCGACCTGCTGCACGTCGAGCATCCCGCGGCGCACTTCCTCGGAGAACTTGTCCATCCCCATCACGCCCGCCGACACGGCCGACTGGATTTCCTTGACCGTCTGCTCGATGTCGTAGGTCGCGACGGCCGTCTGGTCGGCCAGGCGGCGGATCTCGGTCGCGACGACCGCGAAGCCGCGGCCGTACTCGCCGGCCTTCTCGGCCTCGATCGCCGCGTTCAGCGACAGCAGGTTGGTCTGGTCGGCCACCTTGGTGATGGTCGCGACCACCTGGTTGATGTTCAGCGCCTTCTCGTTGAGGATCGCGAGCTTCGCGTTCACCGAGCCGGCCGCATCCATCACGCTGCGCATCGTCTCGCCCATCCGCGTGAGTCCGCTCTGGCTCACGCCCGCGAGCGTCGCCGACTGCTCGGCCACGCCGGCCACCTCGTTCATCGTGCGCAGCAGGTCGCGCGACGTCGCGAAGATCTCGCGCGAGGTCGCGCCGATCTCGGTCGTCGTCGCCGCGGTCTCGTTCGCGGTCGCCTGCTGCTCGCGCGACGTCGCGGCGATCTCGGCCACCGACGTCGTCACCTGCAGCGACGACTGCTGCGCGCGCGAGACCAGCTCGGTCAGCTCGTCGGCCATCCGGTTGAAACCCGTCTCGAGCGTGCCGAATTCGTCGCGACGGCGCAGATCGAGGCGACGCGTCAGGTTGCCGGTACGCATCACGTCGTGCACCTCGACGAGCCGCGCCATCGGCACGGTGACCGAACGGTACAGCACGTACCCGAGCCCGAGCGCGGACAGCAGCACGAACGCCAGCGCGGTCGCGAGCACGATCTCGGTGTCCTGCACCGATTCGCGGATCAGCTTCGCGGATTGCTCGGCGAACTTGCGGTTCTCCTGCACCAGCACGTTCGCGTTGCGCACGACCTCGGTCCACGCGGGCAGCACTTTCGCGTACGCGGCGACCGCTTCCTCGTGCGACACGCGGCCCTTCTGCACCGCTTCGTTCAGCAGCGGCGCGTAATGATCGTAGGCGCCGCGGAACGCCACGAAGCGCTGCCGGTCGTCGTCGCGGAACGTCGTGTTCTGGTAGTCCACCGACAGCGACTCGATGTCCTTCAGCACGTCGGGGATCTTCGCGAGATCGCGCTGCACGGTTTCGGGTTCGGTATCGACGAAGGTCGCCTGCTGCAGCAGCGTGAACGATTCGTTGACCGAGCCGCGCAGCGTCGACGCGAGGTAGACGCCGGGCAGCGAGTCGCGCTCGATGCTGATGGCTTCGGCGTTGATCGCGCGCAGTCGCTCGTACGACACGCCGGCGGTCACCAGCATCAGCACGAACAGCACGCCGAAGCTGAGCAGGATGCGATTGCCGAGCGTCAGCCGGCCAGCGCCGATGGTCGGATGCAGGCTTTCATTGGTCGCGCGGGGCGTCACGGTGGCCATGTTCGTTATGGGCTTTCTAAATTCAGCGTTGAAAAAATCCGCGTCCGCATGCGCGCCGGGTGGCGCGCCACGAGCGCATCGGGGTCTCGCGAGCGGCGCGGCGCCGGCAGGCCGCGCCGCGAAATCACCGCTCCGCTTGCGCCGGCAGCCGAAGCGCGACCATGAAGCCGCGCGCCGTATTGCGCATCAGGATCTGGCCGCGATGCCGCGCCGCCGTCGCGCGGACGAACGCGAGGCCGAGGCCGAAGCCGCCGCGCGCCGCGCCGTGCGCGGATTCGAGCTGCACGAACGACTCGGTCGCGGCCGTGCGCTGTTCCGGCGCGATGCCCGCGCCGGCGTCCTCGACGCCGATCAGCCAGGCGCCGTCCTCGCCGCCCAGCGTGCAATGTACGTCCATCCCGGCCGGCCCGTATTTCAGCCCGTTGTCGACCAGGTTCGCGACCGCGCGCGTCAGCATCATGCGGTCGCCCATCGTCACGCACTCGGTATCGGGCACGTGCGCGATCACCCGGCAGCCGAGCCCGGCCGCCTTCTCCCACAGCTGGTCGACGGCGTCGAGCACGATCTCGTTGAGACTCACGACCTCGTGCGCGCGGCGCTCCGACTGCGCGCGGGTCAGGTGGATGAAACCGTCGGCGAGCGCGAGCGCGCGCCGCGCATGGCCGGCGATGCGCTCCATGATCGCCGGCATGTCGCCGTGTTCGGTCCGGTAGACGTCGAGCAGCGCGAGGATCGACGTCTGCGGCGAACGCATGTCGTGCGACAGGAAATCGAGCGCCTCGTCGCGCTGCCGCGACATCAGGTAAGAATTCGAGTGATAGCGGATGCGCGCGGTCAGCTCCATCGCGTCGGGGAGCTTCACCAGATAGTCGTTCGCGCCGGCGATGAACGCCTCGCGCTTGACGATCGGCTCCTCCTTCGCGGACAGCACGATGATCGGCACGCGGGCGGTGCCGGCGTCGGCGCGCCACGCACGCACGAGATCGAGGCCGTCGATCTCCGGCATCACGAGATCCTGCAGGATGACCGTCGGCTTCACGTCGCGCGCGACCGCCATCGCCCGGTGTGCGTCGGTGCACACGTGCAGGTCGATGTCGTGCTCGCTGCGCAACGCGCGGCGGATCACCTCGCCGACGAACGGCTGGTCGTCGACCAGGAGGACCGATAACCCCGATTCGAGGTAATCCGAGGCATTATCACTGCTCGATTCTTTCATAAATACAGTTTCAAACGCCGAATCTCCAATCGATTCTTTCATAGGAGTTGTTTATCCGACTTGGACGCTATCTTATATTGGCAGTTGAAAAACCCGCCTGATTCCGCCGATTTGGCCTGTCGGCACTGCCTTGCGGGGCTTTGGACGCCGCTTGTTCCCCCGTCGACGACCGCATTACCTCCGCATTCTTTCTCTCAATAAACATAACCGGCTGATTCTAAATGAAATTAGAACACAGCATCTATCTCCTTCCGGTTTAGTTTTGCCAAATATGCAGAAAGAGACGGAAACAGTTAAATCAGATCATTTCCGGATTCGAGAGACGATAACGTTTGCGAGACCGGCGCCATGAGGTTTGCATGCGCTGCAAGGCTCAGAGTCGGTCATATTGAGGGCCGGATTCAGATACTCCAAATCGGCAGGCGGGAGGGGAAAAATCGCGCGACGGGGTGGCTCGCCCCGCGCGCGGGTCAGGGCCGGCAGGGCGCCGGCCCGTGCGATTCGCGAGCCGGGCGCCCTAGCCGCGCGCGTGCTGCGCGGATACTTCCTGCAGATCCAGGTCGCGTTCGAGCGCGTGCAGCATCTCGTCGTGAATGCGCCCCGACCGGTGCAGGCGCAACAGTTCGGCACGCCCGGCCCGGATCGCGGCCAGCACCACGTCGTAGTGCGCCATGCGCACTTCCGCCGGATACGCGGGCTCGTTCTTCGAGCGTTCGGTCAGTTCGGCGCGATACGTGTATTGCTCGAGCAGGCGCGGATGGATCACGACGCCGTTCTCGTCGCGCACGAGCGGCTGGATCGCCGCGAGCTGCGCGGCCTCGACGTACGCCCATGTCTGCGGCTCGGTCAGATGGTGCGCGGCCCGCTCGTCGCGCTGCGGCAGGCGCAGCAGCCGGATCAGCGGCCCGATCGTCGTGCCCTGCAGCAGCACGGTGACAAGGATCACCGCGAACGACGCGACCAGGATCACGTCGCGGCCGGGCAACGCCTCGGGCAGCGACAGCGCGATCGCCAGCGTCACCACGCCGCGCATGCCGGCCCAGCTCATGATCGTCGCGGCCTTCCAGTCGGGCGCCTCGCCGCGCCGTACGACGCCGCGCACCGGCCACTTCAGCGCCTCGACCGCGTAGATCCACACGAAGCGCGACACGATCACCGCCGCCAGCACCGCGAGCACCGGCGGCACCATCGTGCCCAGCACCTGTTCGAAACCGCCGAGCCGATGGATCGCACCGCGCAGCGACAGCCCGATCAACACGAACACCATCGCCTCGAGCAGGAACACGATGACCTGCCAGAATGCCGTGCCACGCGTGCGCACGGCCGCCGAGAACACCTCGTGCTGATGCCAGCCGACGATCATGCCGGTCGTGACGGTCGCGATCACGCCCGACACCTCGACCATTTCGCCCGCGATGTAAGAAATCCAGCCGGCGATCACCGCGACGGTGATCACGAGATAGTCGTCGTCGAGCAGCTTCAGGAACCACACGACGAGCTTGCCGACCACGAAGCCGACCACCACGCCGCCGAGCCCGAGCTCCGCAAAGCGCACGACCGCGTGCTCGAGGCTGAACGCGCCGGTGAGCGCGGCCGCGACCGCGAAGCGGAACAGCACGAGGCCGGCCGCGTCGTTCAGCAGGCTCTCGCCTTCGAGCAGCACCATCAGCCGGCGCGGCAGCGCAACGCGTTCGAGCACGGCTTTCGCCGCGACCGCATCGGGCGGCGACACGATCGCGCCGAGCGCGAAACACGCGGCCCACGGCAGCTCCGGCACCACCCAGTGCACGGCGAAGCCGACCGCGAACGTCGTGAACACGACCGCGCCGATCGCCAGCATCAGAATGCCGCCGACGTTGCGCTTGAACTCTTCCCACACGGAGAAGTACGCGCCGTCCATCAGCAGCGGCGGCAGGAACACCAGCAGCACCAGCTCGGGATCGAGGTTGATCGGCGGCAGGCCGGGAATGAACGCGATGCCGATGCCGCCGATCAGCAGCGCGGCCGCGGGCGGCAGCCGCAGCCGCTTGGCGATGCATTCGAGCGCGACGATCGCGAGGAATGACAACAGAACCAGCTTGAATGCCGAGACGGGGGACATGAATCGACCTCGTGAAGAATGAATTCGCGCGTTCCGGCGTCGTACCCCGGTCGGCAGTTTCGCGCGATTACATCACGAGGCGAGGCCCGCAGTCGAGCCTGTTTCAGGCGGCCCGCGGCGCGGCACATGCAGGGCACATGCGCGGCGCCGTGCCGCTCCACGCGCCGCCATGCAAAACGGCACGCAGGCCGGCCCGATCGCCCGCCCGCGTGCCGCCGCGGCGCCGCGCTGCCTGCCGCGCGTTACCGGCGCCGCACCACCATCAGCCGCGGCTCGGTCATGTCCTCGATCGCGTAGCGGATCCCTTCCCGGCCGAGGCCCGAATCCTTCACGCCACCGTACGGCATGTTGTCGACGCGGAACGACGGCACGTCGTTGATCACGACGCCGCCGACCTCCAGTTCGTCCCATGCGCGGTGCGCATGCGCGAGCGAATCGGTGAACACACCGGCCTGCAGCCCGAAGTCGCTGTCGTTCACGCGCGCGAGCGCGTCGTCGAAGCGGTCGAACTTCTCGAGGATCGCGACCGGGCCGAACGCCTCCTTGCGGTACAGGTCCTGCTCGCGCCCGACGTTCTCCAGCAGCGTCGCCTCGAACATCGCGCCGTCGACCTTGCCGCCCGCGACGATCTTCGCGCCTGCCGCGACGGCCGCATCCATCCAGCCCGACAGCCGGCGCGACTCGGATTCCGAGATCATCGGGCCGACGAACGTCGACGGATCCTTCGGATCGCCCATCTTCAGCGAACGCGTCTTCGCGATCAGCTTCTCGCGCAGCGCGTCGTAAAGATCGGCATGCACGAGGATCCGCTGCACGCCGATGCAGCTCTGGCCCGACTGGTAGTACGCGCCGAACGCGAGCCGCTCGACCACGTAGTCGAGCCGGTCGCGCTGGTCGGCATCGACGATCGCGGCCGCGTTGCCGCCGAGCTCCAGCACGACTTTCTTCTTGCCGGCCTTCTCCTTCAGCGCCCAGCCGACGGCCGGCGAGCCGGTAAACGACAGCAGCTTGAAGCGCTCGTCGGTCGTGAACAGGTCGGCGCCGTCGCGATGCGCGGGCAGCACCGAGAACGCGCCCTTCGGCAGGTCGGTCTCCGCGAGCACCTCGCCGATGATCAGCGCGCCGATCGGCGTGCGGCTCGCCGGCTTCAGCACGAACGGACAGCCGGCCGCGAGCGCGGGCGCGACCTTGTGCGCGGCGAGGTTCAGCGGGAAGTTGAACGGCGAGATGAACGAGCACGGGCCGACCGGCACGCGCTTCGTGTAGCCCGTATAGCCCTGCGCACGCGCGGAGATCTCGAGGTTGACGATCTCGCCGTCGATGCGCACCGATTCCTCGGACGCGACGCGGAACGTGTCGATCAGCCGCGTGACTTCGCCCTTCGAATCGTTGATCGGCTTGCCGGCCTCGATGCACAACGCCTCGGCCAGCTCGTCGAACCGTTCGCGAAAGCGCGCGACGCAATGATCGAGCACGGCCTGCCGCCGGTAGGCCGGCATCTCGCGCATCGGCTTCGTGGCGTCGACGGCCGCGGCGATCGCCGCATCGATCGCCTTCGCGTCGGCCAGCGCGACGCGCGTGGCGACCTTGCCGCTGAACTTGTCGGTCACCTCCAGATCGGTGTTCGCGTAGACGGCTTCGTTGGCGAGGTAGTACGGATAGGTTTCCTTCAACATGGAACGACTCCTTCCTGTGAACGGGTATTCAGAGTTGCGCCGACAGGCGCTTGATCTCGCGGTTCAGCACGCGCTCGTTGTCCGAGTAGTCGATCGGCACGTCGATCACGTGCACGCCCGGCGACGAGAAGCACTCGCGCAGCAGCGGCTCGAGATCGTCGGCCGACTCGACGCGATGCCCGTGCGCGCCGTAGCTTTGCGCGTACGACACGAAATCGGGGTTCTGCAGCGTCATCGCGAAATCGGGGAAATTCATGTTCTCCTGCTTCCAGCGAATCATCCCGAACGCGTCGTCGCGCAGGATCATCACGACGATGTCGAGCTTCAGCCGCACGGCCGTTTCGAGCTCCTGAGAATTCATCATGAAGCCGCCGTCGCCGCACACGGCGATCACCTTGCGCTGCGGATGCACGATCTTGGTCGCGATCGCCGACGGCAGGCCCGCGCCCATCGACGCGAGCGCGTTGTCGAGCAGCAGCGAGTTCGGCTCGTGCGCACGCCAGTAGCGTGCGAACCAGATCTTGTACATCCCGTTGTCGAGACAGACGATGCCGTCCACCGGCAACGCGTTGTACAGGTCGTTGACGATCCGCACCGGGTACATCGGGAACCGCGGATCGTGCTGGCCCTTTTCCAGGTGCGCGTCGAAATGCGCCTTGATCATCTTGAAGCGCTCGAAATCCCAGTGCGATTGCGGCGTCAACGCCTCCTTCATCTGCCACACCGCGTTCGCGATGTCGCCCACCACCTCGATCTGCGGGAAATAGACGGGGTCGACCTGCGCGCCGAGGAAGTTCACGTGGATCACGGTCTTGTCGTCGGTGCGCATGAAGAACGGCGGCTTCTCGATCACGTCGTGGCCGACGTTGATGATGCAATCCGCGTGCTCGATCGCGCGATGCACGAAATCGCCGTCGGACAGCGTCGCGTTGCCGAGCCACAGCGGGTGCGTCTCGTCGATCACGCCCTTGCCCATCTGCGTCGTGAAGAACGGAATGCCCGTCTTGTCGACGAATTCGAGCAGCATCTTGCAGGTGGTCTTGCGGTTGCCGCCCGCGCCGATCATCAAGAGCGGATGGCGCGCGGCCTGGATCGCGTCGACCGCATGCGCGACCGCCTTCTCCTCGGCCACCGGCCGCCGGCTGTAGCTGCGCGGGATCGGCTTGCCGTCGCCCTCCTCGTGCGCGATGTCTTCGGGCAGTTCGAGGTGCGCGGCGCCCGGGCGCTCCTCCTCCGCACGGCGGAACGCCTCGCGCACGGCCGACGGGATGTTGCCGATCGACACGATCTGCCGCGTGAACTTCGTGAGCGGCTGCATCATGTCGACCACGTCGACGATCTGGAAGTGGCCCTGCTTGCTGGACTTGATCGGCTTCTGCCCGGTGATCATCAGCATCGGCATCCCGCCGAGCTGCGCATACGCGGCGGCCGTCACGAAGTTCGTCGCGCCCGGCCCGAGCGTCGCGAGACACACGCCGGTGCGGCCCGTGAGACGGCCGTAGGTGGCGGCCATGAACCCGGCCGCCTGCTCGTGCCGGGTCAGCACGAGCTTGATCTTCGATCGCCGCAGCGATTCGAGCAGATCGAGGTTTTCTTCTCCTGGAATGCCGAACACGTACTCGACGCCTTCGGCTTCCAGCGCCTTCACGAACAGATCCGATGCTTTCATGGGGACTCTCGGTTATGCCGCCTGCCCGGCCTACGGACACGCGGCGTTCATGACGCGCGCCGGCCTACGGCACGCGGACGCCTTACCTACTGGACACTGACCACGGCACTGCCCGCCGCGCACGACGCGATGCGTGATGCGCGGCGACGCCCCCGAACACCGGAGGACGGACGGACCCGCCCGCACGCGGCAAGCACGCGCAGGCGGCAAAGACGTTTTTGATTGTAGACGGATTCGCGCAACTCCGGCTTCGACCGGATGGCCGGCTCCGGCAGCGGAAAGATCGGCCTGACGGCCAGTCGACACCCGGTGACGCGACCGGCGGGCTGGCATGGCAACGATGTTCCATTCAACAGACATGTGAACCATGGTTTACACATTGCAATGCATGCCCTACAGTCCTCCTGCATTCAGCATCCGGACCACCGACGTCTTCGACGCCTGGTTTGCCGGCCTGCCCGATCGCCTCGCCAAACGCCGCATCCAGGCGCGCATCGACCGCCTGCCGATGGGCAATCCGGGCGACTGGAAATCCGCCGGCTCCCCGTCGTCGAAATGCGTATCGACCACGGCCCGGGCTATCGCGTCTATGACGTGAGGCGCGGAACGATATGGGTCATCCTGCTGTGCGGCGGCGATCAATCGACGCAACAGGCCGACATCCGCGCCGCGCACGCAATGCTCGCGCACCTCGACATGGAGTGATCGATGGACAAGATCAAGACGCGGCCGTGGGATTCGGCCGAACACCTGAAAACCGAAGACGACATGGCCGACTACTTCGACGCATGCCTGCAGGAGGCCGGCGACGATCCGGCCTTCATCGCGCATGCGCTCGGCGTGATCGCCCGCGCACGCGGCATGTCGCAGGTCGCACGCGATGCGGGCCTGTCGCGCGAAGGGCTGTACAAGGCGCTGTCGCACGACGGCAATCCGAGCTTCGGCACGATCCTGAAAGTCATCAAAGCGCTCGGCCTGCAATTGCACGGCGCCAAGGCTGCCGCGTGATCCGGCGGCGCACGGCGTCGCGCCACGTGCGCAACGTCCGTGCCCGTGTCAGTGCAGCCACCCGGCCGCCCAGCGCGGCACCAGCGACACGAGATACAAGCCGAGCCCGATCAGGCCGCCGACCAGCGTGCCGTTGATGCGGATGTACTGCAGATCCTTGCCGATGTTCAGCTCGATCTGGCGCGACATCTCGCGCGCGTCCCAGTTGCGCACCGTGTCGCGAATGTGACGCATCAGGAAATCGGCGAAATCGGGCGCCATCTCGTGCACGGCCCGCTCCACATGTTCGTTGAGCGACGCGCGCAGCGCCGGGCTCTCGGCGAGCCGCGCGCCGAGCCAGCCGCCGAGCGTCGCGGCCTGCCGGTGCAGCGCCGAATCGGGGCGCGCGAGATCGGCCTTCAGCCACGCACGCAACTGGTCCCACAAGTCGCGCACGTACTCGTTGAACGCGTCGCCGTCGCGAATATAGCGCTTGATCTCGTCGCCCTTCGCGAGGAACGCGGGGTCGTGCTTCAGCCGCTCGGTCAGCCGCACGACCGTCCGGTCGAAGCGTTGCCGCAACTCGTGCTCGGGGTCGGCCGCGACGCCTTCGAGCACGCGGCTCACCGCGCTGGCGAGCATCCGCGCGCCGTTCTCGCCGAACCATTGCGTCGGCATGATCTTCTCGACCTTCGGGTATTGCGTCTTCAGCCATTCGACGATGAAGCCCGCGATCACCTCGCGGTTCTCTTCCTTGTCGAGCACGTCGACCACCTGTTCGATCGCGTCGTCGAGCAGCGCCTGGTGGCGGCCGTCCTTCGTCAGCGTATCGAGGATCGCGCCGGCCGATTGCGACAGGTCGACCCGGTCGATCACCGCGCGGAACGCATCGTGGACGAACGACTGGATCCGCGCGTCGTCGGTCATGTCGAGCGCGAAACTCATCAGCTTCGTCACGTAGCCGCCGAGCGCGTCGGTGTTCGCCGGCTCGCCGAGCCATGCGCCGAGCTTCTGCGCGGGATCGTGCTGGCGGATCTGCGCGGCGAGCGCGTCGGGGCCGAGGAATTTCTCGCGCACGAACACCGCGAGGTTGTCGGCGATCTTGTCCTTGTTCTTCGGGATGATCTCGGTGTGGCGCGACACGAACGGGATCGGCACGCGGCGGAACAGCGCGACGACCGCGAACCAGTCGGCGAGCGCGCCGACCATCGCGGCTTCCGCGACGGCCTTGAAACCGTCGACCCACGGGCCGCGCGGCAGCACGATGGTGGTGACGAACACCGCGACGGCCGCGAGCAGCAGCCACAGCGCACGGCGCTTGCTTCGTTTCAGTTCGAGGGCTTTGTCTGGCGTCATGGAGGACGAGCGGATCGGCGATGCCGCTAATATCCCCGATTTCGCCGCAGCCGACAAACCCGCGGCCCGCGCGGGCACGCACCGCGCGCACCGCTGCTACATGAACGTCTTCAGGTTGACGGCCGGATCGGCCAGCTTCACCGGATCGGGCACCGCCCCTGCCGCGATCAGCCGGCGCGACGCGCCGATGTCGCGTCCGAGGTTCGCCGCGGCCACCGCGACGATCCTGCCGTCGTCGCCGAGCGCGAACACCGTGAACGGCCCGCTCGCCGGCTCGCCGCGCACGACGATCGTGCGCTCGCTGCCGAACAGCCCGAGCATCTGCAGGTTGCAGTCGTACTGATCCGACCACAGCCACGGCAGCTCGGCATAGGTCTCGTCGGCACCGAGCAGGTTCGCGGCCGCGACGGCCGGCTGGTTTTCGGCCACCTGCCACGATTCGATCCGCACATGCCGCCCGAGCAGCGGGTTGAAGTGCATCGTCACCTCGCCCGCCGCGAAGATCGCGGCATCGGCCGTGCGGCAGCCCGCGTCGACGCGTATCCCGTTGTCGACGTCGAGCCCGGCCGCCTGCGCCAGCTCGACATTCGGCACCACGCCGATGCCGACCACGACGACGTCGGCCGGCACGTCGCCCTGATCGGTCTCGACGACCGCGCCGCCGCCCGGCGCGCGCCGGATCGCGCGCGGCAGCGTCGCCATCCGGAACAGCACGCCGCGCGCATCGTGCAATTGCCGCGCATATGCGCCGACGACTTCCGGCAGCGCGCGCTGCAGCAACCGCGGCGCCGGATCGATCACCGTCACGTCGCAGCCGAGCTGGCGCGCGGCCGCCGCGACCTCGAGGCCGATGAAGCCGCCGCCGAGCACCGCCACGCGGCGCCCGGGCGCCAGTTGCGCACGCAACGCACGCGCATCGTCGACCGTGCGCACGTAATGCACCGCGACACCTTCGTCGATCGCCCCGCCGAACGTGCGCACACGCGAACCCGTCGCGAGCACGAGCTTGCCGTACGGCAACGTCGCCCCGTCGTCGAGCCGCACGCGCTGCACATCGCGCTCGATCGCGTCGACGCGGGTGCCGAGCCGCAACGCGATGCGCTGCGTGTCGTACCACGCGGCATCACGGATGAACGCGCGCTGTTCGCCGCCGTCCGTCAGCAGCGCATCCTTCGACAGCGCCGGCCGGTCATACGGCAGCTCGCGCTCCGCGCCGATCATCACGATGCGCGCCGCCGCATCGCGTGCGCGCAGCGCTTCGGCCGTACGCCGCGCCGCGTGGCCGGCGCCGACGATCACGAACGGATCAGCCGACATTGACTTCCACCTGCCCGTCGACGATCCGGATCGGATAGGTCTGCACCGGCTCGGTGATCGGCGCGCATTTCGGCGCGCCGGTGCGAATGTCGATCAGCCCCTGATGCAGCGGGCACTCGACGCAGCCATCCTCCACATAGCCTTCGGACAGCCGCGCATGGCCGTGCGTGCAGAGGTCATGCATCGCGAACAGTTCGTCGCCGATCCGGAACACCGCGATCGGCTTCTGGCCGGCGACGCGCGCCGCCGGTTCGTCTTCGGAGAATTCGTCGAAAGCGCCCAGCGGATGCCATTGGGCGAGCGTTGCTTCAGTCATGTCGATTCCTTGCTTCGTCAGATCGATCAGAGCGGTCAGATCGGCGTCGCGAGCAGCGTCTGCACGCGCGACGTGTCGTAGATCACGCGCTTGGTCTTGTAGCGCAGGCCGTCGGGCGTGCGCACGACCGTGTCGTAGTACTTGCCGGCCTGATACACGTTCGATTCGCCGTTGCTGCGCGTCTGCACGACCACGTAGTTGCTCTCGGTATCGATTTCGCCGTCGCGCTCGGCGACGATCGTCAGGCCCGACGTCATGTGCCGGTACGTGTGCTCCTCGTAGATGTTCGCGTGCCGCAGCGACACCACGCGGTCGCGCAGCATCCGCTGGTTCGTGCAGTGGACGATCCCGACCGGCAGCCCGAGATCGGCGTTCTCCTTCGGCACGATTTCGTACGTGCAGTCCTCGGTGAACATCTCCGGCCACTGTTCGAGCCGGTCGTTGTCGAGGTGCCCGATGTAGCGGTTCTGGAGCATGTAAATCTCGAACCACGTCTTCATGTCTTCCGTCATTTTCCTGCTCCCGCGTCAATAGCCCATCAGCTTCTGGTAGCCGACCCAGAACTTGCGGATCAGGCTCTCGGTGATCACGGTGTCCTGCTGGTCCGGATTGCCGCGCGACATCTCGATCACCGACGTCGCATCGGCGTCGCGCACCGTGCCGCGCTGCACGAGCTCGGTCGCTTCGGTATCTTCCATCGAGATGTAGCCGGCCGGCCCGACGAGGTTCGCCTGCTTGATGCGCAGCGCGCGCAGCTCGGGCGTGTCGTCCGCATAGCCGAAGAAGTGGAAGATCAGCTCGAAGTTGTCGGGCCCTTTCGGCAGGATCTGCCGCGCGACCAGCGTATTGTGGATCTGCTGGATCACGAGCTGCGGGAAGATCGGCTGGATATGGTTGGTGCAATCCTCGTCGTATTCCGATACGAGATCGAGGATCGATTCGTCCTCCAGATGGAAGCCCTCGTCGAACGAACGGATGTTCTGCTGCTTGTATGCGGCCGACGTGTCGTCATTCGTCTTCGTCACCGTGATGATGCTGTGCAGCCCGTGATTCGCATCCGGAATCGAGCGCGCCTTCATCCCGACGCGGAAGATGTTGAAGGTCGTATGGAACAGGTGCAGCATGCTCGCGTGATACGGGTCCTTCACGTTCTCCATGTACAGCTTCCAGTTCGACTTCGAATACTGGCGCGTGCAGCCGAGATACTCGATCGGCTTGTGGAAGATCCGGTCGATCCACGGACGCATCTGCTCGCCCAGATACGCGGGCAGCGGCGCGACCGCGTCGCTGAAGGTCGCGAACACGAGCCCGCGATAGCTGTCGACGCGCAGCTTGCGCAGCCCGTGCTGCTTCGGATCGAAATCGGCCGGCATCCCGGTCATCCCCTTCTGGCCGCGCCGGAACGGCACGCCGAGCAGGTTGCCCTGGTTGTCGAAGCTCCACTGGTGATAGACGCACGTGTGCGAACTCGCGTTGCCGCGCGACTTGCGGCACACCTGCGCGCCGCGGTGCGCGCAGCGGTTCACCCACGCGGACAGCGTGCCGTCCTCGGCGCGCGTGACGACCACCGGCGTGTCGCCGACGAACGTGCTCTTGAAATCGCCGGCGTTCGGGATCTCCGCTTCGAGCGCGACGAAGTTCCACGTCGGCCCGCGGAAGATGCGTTCCTGCTCGCGATCGTAGACCGCCCGCGAGCTGAACACCTTGTACGGCACGCGCGAGCCGTCGTCGTGCGGAAAGGTCACGTCGGATGCGTCGCCGCGCTCCGCGAAAACGACGGGCGATTCTGTCTGCTCCATGTCGGACTCCTTGTCGATCCGTTGCGTTGAATGCATGGAGCCGATTTTTGAAAAGCTAATATTCAGCGTCTATCCGGAAAGTGCGATTGCGGCGGTGCAATATCCACTTTCGGCGGATTTCTGCGCTAGCATGACGGCACACGCGACCCGTCGCACGATCGCGACCCATTCGTCGGATCGAAGCGCGCGTCGCCCTACCAAGGCTGAGGCCCATGTCCCCAACGTCGTTCGAGCCGCTCGCGCTGCGCGCGCACCGGCTGTTCGAATCCCGCGATCTCGACGAGACGCGCGAGCGGATCTCGCGCGTGATGCAGCCGCACGCGCTGCTGCCGAGCGGCCGCGTGCAGGGCGCGTCGCACATGGATTTCGTCAAGCTGGGCGGGCTCGGGATCGGCACGATCGCGTTCGGCGACGCGATGCGCGTGCAGGTCGATGCCGTCGACGGCTACTACCTGCTGATGTTCTGCCTGTCCGGCCAGGCCGAAGTGCGCGCGATGGGGCGGCGGCTCGGCGTCGACGGCCAGACCGGCGTGCTGTGCGCGCCCGGCGAGCGCTTCGACGCGGTGCTGTCGGCCGATTGCGAGCAGTTCGTGCTGCGCATCGACGCGGCGACCGTCGGCTCGCTGACCGGCGACCCGCGCGCGACGCTCGACCCCGTGCTGCACGTCAGCGACGCCGCGCTCGCCGCGTGGCGTCAGCAACTGATGCTCGTCGCGCGGTCGCCCGAGCTGCTCGAACGCGCGAACGCGAACCCGCGGGTCGCGTCGCAGCTCGAGCATCTGCTGATCGACCTGCTGATCGAAGGCCATCCGCCGTCCGTGCCGCAGGCGTCGCATCGCGACCCGGCGCCGGGCTTCGTGCGGCGCGCGCAGGAGTTCGTCGATGCGCACTACGCGCAGCCGCTGCAGCTCGCCGATATCGTCCAGGCCGCCAACGTGCCCGAACGGACGCTGCGCGACGCGTTCCTGCAATTCCGCGGGATGAGCCCGATGCAATATCTGCGCGCGACGCGGCTCGACCATGCGAGGGAGTTGCTGCGTGGGTCGACATCCGAGCGACGGATCGCCGATATCGCGCTCGATTGCGGGTTTACCCACCTGGGCCGGTTCGCGATCGCGTATCGGGAGAAGTTCGGCGAATCGCCGTCGGAAACGCTCGACGCCAGGCGCTGAAGCAGCCGTCCGCACACGCACTGCCGCACGGCCGTAGGCTGCATTTCGCGCGCCGTCCTGCCGATCGCCGTTCCCACCCTTCGCGCCTTCCGCGCGTGAGCGAGGTCGCCCCAATCGACGGCCGGTCGCACTCGCGCGACGACCTCGCGTCGCGATCTACGCCGGCGGGCCGCGCCGCGGCACGGCGTTGCTCGCCGCATCCGCGGACGGCCGGCGCGCAGGGTCGAGCCGTGCCGCCGCGCACGCCAGCGCCCCTTCGATCCGTTCGAGCATCGCGCGCGTGGCCTCGCTGCGCGGGCTCGCGCGCAGCAACAGCCCCAGCCACTTCAGCCGCCGCGCGAGCATCGGCACGACCAGCGTCCGGACGATCAGCCGTTGATCCCGGTCCAACGGATCGAAACGCACGCATGCGTCGACGAGCGCATCGAGCGTGAGTACCACGTGAGCAGAACGCGTCGAGCCATTCAAGGGCCGATACTCCCGTCGCAGCAGGCTGCGAACCGTTATCCCGATCAAAACGCCTTCCAGTCGACGGCGCCGCCCGCGACAGGGGCGCTCAGCCCCGCCGCCAGCGGTTTCGTCGGTGCGACGGCGAGCGCGGATGCAGGCGCCGACGACGCCATGACCGGCGCATCGTCGGCATTCGGCGCGAGCTTGAACGCCGCCATCGCCGCCTGCAGGCGGCCGGCCTGCTCCTCGAGCGAATGCGCCGCCGCGGCCGCCTGCTCGACGAGCGCCGCGTTCTGCTGCGTCACCTGGTCCATCTGCTCGATCGCCAGATTGACCTGCCCGATCCCCTGGCTCTGCTCCCGCGACGCGGCCGCGATTTCGGCGACGATATCGGACACCTGCTTGATCGCGAGCTTCACCTGCTCCATCGTCGCGCCGACGCCCGTGGCCTGCCGCGCGCTGTCGCGGATCATCGACACCGACGCGCCGATCAGTTCCTTGATCTCCTTCGCAGCCGCCGCCGAGCGCTGCGCGAGGCTGCGCACCTCGCTCGCGACCACCGCGAAGCCGCGCCCCTGCTCGCCGGCGCGCGCGGCCTCCACCGCGGCGTTGAGCGCGAGGATGTTGGTCTGGAACGCGATGCTCTCGATGACGCCCGTGATGTCGGCAACCTGGCTGGAACTGCTGCTGATCTGCCCGATCGTCGCGACCATGCTCTGCACGGCATCGTTGCCGGCATCGGCCATGCCGGTCGCGCGCGTCGCCGCGTATTGGCCTGCTGCGCGTTGTCGGCGTTCTGCTTCATGGTCTCGGTCAGTTGCGTCATGCTCGATGCGGTTTCCTCGAGCGACGCGGCCTGCTCTTCCGTGCGGGCCGACAGATCGGCATTGCCGCTCGCGATCTGGCGCGATGCAACCCCCACCGCTTCCGCGCTGCGCTTGATGCCGCGCACCGTCGCACCGAGTTGCCGATCCATCGTCGCCAACGCACCGAGCAACCGGCCGAATTCGTCGTGCGAGTCGACGTCGATCCGGTTGTCCAGCGACCCGCCGGCGATCTCGTCGGCCACGCGCACGGCCTTGCCGAGCGGCGTCGAGATGTGCCGCATCAGGTGCGCGGATACCCACGCCGCGACCAGCACGCCGATGCCGATCAGGCCGATCGCGATCCACAGGATCATGACGAAGGTCGACGCGCTGTCGTCGACGAACGACTTCGCCTGATCGATGTTCAGTGCGATGTCGTCGTCGAGCGCCTGCTTGAGCGCGCCGGCGGCGGGCGCCAGCCGGTCGATCGCCGCGGCGGCCGCGTCGCGGTCCCCGCCGCCCACCGCCGCGAGTGCCGCGTCCACGCCGGCCCGGAACCGCGGCAGCACGTCGCGAATCCGGGCCGCGATGCGGCGCTCCTTGTCGCTCGTGATCGATTGGCCGTAATAGCGGTTCCATATCGTGTCGAGACGGCGTTGCTCGGCACGCGTCTCGTCGATCCCGCTGCGAACCCGCGCGGGATCGCGCTCGGACAACACCCCGCGCATCCGAAGCTGCGTCTCGAAGGTCGCGGCGCGAATTTCCGACAATTCGCTGATCGGCAAGGTGTTGTCCGTATAAGCGTCATGGACGTTCGAATTCAGTCTCGACAGACCGAACAGGCCGAACACGCCGATGGCGACCATGAGCGCGACACACGCGGCAAGCGCGAAAAAGATCCTGAACTTGATGCTTTTCCCCAATCGGCTCACGCTGCTCTCCTCCACTGTTCCAGGGCGATGCGGAACGGGAAACCCCGCGTCCAACCCTGTTTACGGAGAGCGACATGGCCGATTTATCGGCTGCCGGCAGGATAGAAAAAACCATGTGCGGCAATAATCGGCATGCGGCGATCGTTTTGTGTCGGCCGTCAGCCATCACGCCGACGGCACGATCATCTCCCGCGCAATCGCGCAGAACGCCGCCGTCGCGGCGCTTTCGCCGTGCAGCCGGCGGCTCATGATGATCGGCGACGTCGCGCCCGGCTCCGGCAGCCGCCGGTAGACCACGCCCTTCACGCGTACGCCCTCCACGCTCTCGGGCACCAGCGACACGCCGACCTGCGCGGCGACGAGCCCGAGCGCGGTCTGCAGCTCGCGCACCTCGTGCACGGCCGCCGGCACGACCGCGCCGTCGCGCAGCGCGGACAATTGCTGATCGGCGAAGCTCGGCCGCGGCGTGCTCGGGTAGACGATCATCGTCTCGTCGGCGAGATCCGCGAGCGTCAGCGGCCGGGCCGGATCGGCGAGCCGATGCCCGGCCGGCAGCGCCGCGATCAGCTTTTCCTCGATCAGCGCCTCGCGCACCAGCTGGTCGTCGTCGAAGCGCAGGCGGCCGAACCCCACGTCGATCCGCCCGCCCTTCAGCGCACCGAGCTGTTCGAGCGTGAACATTTCGATCAGCGACAGCTCGACGTCCGGCTGCGCCTCGCGAAACGCGCGGATCACGTCCGGCAGCGCGCCGTACAGCGTCGACGGCACGAAGCCGATCACGATTCGCTCCGACAGTTGCGCGAGCCGCCGCGTCAGCGGCCCCAGTTCGTCGGCCTGGTCGACCAGACGTTTCGCCTGCGCATGGAACACGCGCCCGGCATCGGTCAGTTTCAGCGGCCGCGCGCCGCGCTCGAACAGCGGCAACCCGATCTCCTCCTCGATCGCCTGAAGCTGGCGGCTCAGCGGCGGCTGCGTCATGTGCAGCCGCTCCGCGGCCCGCGTGATGTTCATTTCCTCGGCGACGGCGATGAAGTAACGGAGCTGACGCAATTCCATTTCATGCCTCAAAGGTATGGAAGTAGTCGGAAAGAGTGTTGGACGACGCGGGGCGGGAATTCCTACCATGTGCACCAACAGGAGGAATCGCATGATAGCAACTGCCGCCACCATCGAACGCATCGACACGCTGCTGGTCGACGTGCCGACGATCCGACCCCACAAATTGTCGGTCGCGACGATGAATTGCCAGACCCTCGTGCTGGTCCGCGTTCGATGCACGGACGGTATCGAAGGCGTCGGCGAGGCGACGACCATCGGCGGTCTCGCGTATGGCGAGGAGAGCCCCGAAAGCATCAAGGTCAACATCGACACCTACTTCGCGCCGCTGCTGCAAGGCATGGACGCGACGCGCCCGGGCGCCGCGATCGCGCGGGCACGCAAGCTGTTCCAGGGCAACCGTTTCGCGAAATGCGCGATCGAGACCGCGCTGTTCGACGCGCAGGCGCGGCGCCTGGGCGTACCGCTGTCCGAGCTGTTCGGCGGCCGGCGGACCGATGCGGTCGATGTCGCGTGGACGCTCGCGAGCGGCGATACCCAACGCGACATCGCGGAAGCGGAAGCGATGCTCGACGCCCGCCGCCATCGCGCGTTCAAGCTGAAGATCGGCTCGAACGCGGTCGCCGACGACGTGGCCCACGTGGTCGCGATCAAGCGCGCGCTCGGCGAGCGCGGCGACGTGCGGGTCGACGTGAACCAGGCCTGGAGCGAAACCGATGCGATCTGGGCCGGCGCGCGGCTGGCCGACGCCGGCGTGAGCCTCGTCGAGCAGCCGATCGCCGCGACCAACCGCGCGGGGCTCAAACGCCTCACGCAGCTCGCGCAGGTGCCGATCATGGCCGACGAGGCGCTGCACGGCCCCGTCGATGCGTTCGCGCTCGCGCAGGATCGCGCGGCCGACGTGTTCGCGGTGAAGATCGCGCAGTCGGGCGGCCTGCAGGGCGCGGCGAGCGTCGCGTCGATCGCCGCGGCGGCCGGCATCGAACTGTACGGCGGCACGATGCTCGAAGGCGCGGCCGGCACGATGGCGTCCGCGCAACTGTTCAGCACGTTCGACTCGCTGAAATGGGGCACCGAACTGTTCGGCCCGCTGCTGCTCACCGAGGAGATCCTCGTCGAGCCGCTGCGCTACCAGGATTTCAAGCTGCATCTGCCGGCGACGCCCGGCCTCGGCATCACCTTCGACTGGGCCCGCATCGAACGGATGCGACGCGACGCCCGCTGATCCCCACACGACAACCGACACCGGAGACACAGATGAACAAGCAAGCCATCGACGCCCTGCTGAAGACCTTCGACGACGCCGCGGAAAAGCCCGGCAACCCGCGCGTGCGCGCGATCGTCAACCGGATCGTGAAGGACATCTGCTACACGATCGAGGACTTCGACGTGCAGCCGAGCGAATTCTGGACGGCCCTGAACTACCTGAACGAAGCCGGCCGCGAATTCGGGCTAATCGCCGCGGGCCTCGGCCTCGAACGCTTCCTCGACGTGCGGATGGACGAAGCCGAGGCCAAGGCCGGCATCCAGGGCGGCACGCCGCGCACGATCGAAGGGCCGCTGTACGTCGCCGGCGCGCCCGAATCGGTCGGCCACGCGCGGCTCGACGACGGCACCGATCCGGGCCAGACGCTGATCATGCGCGGCCGCGTGCTCGGCCAGGACGGCGCGCCGCTCGCGAACGCGCTGGTCGAGGTGTGGCACGCGAACCATCTGGGCAATTACTCGTACTTCGACGCGTCGCAGCCGGCGTTCAACCTGCGCCGCTCGATCCGCACCGATGCCGAAGGCCGCTACAGCTTCCGCAGCGTGCTGCCGGTCGGCTACAGCGTGCCGCCGGGCAGCAAGACCGAGCAACTGCTCGATCAGCTCGGCCGCCACGGCCATCGTCCGGCGCACATTCACTTCTTCGTTTCGGCGGACGGTTATCGTAAGCTGACGACGCAGATCAACATCGACGGCGATCCGCACCTGTGGGACGACTTCGCGTTCGCGACGCGCGACGGGCTGATCCCGCCGGTCAAGCAGGCGGAGGGCGCGGAAGGCAAGCCGTATGGCGTCGACGGGCAGTTCGCGCTGATCGACTTCGACTTCACGCTGCTCAAGGACAAGCAGGACGTGCCGGGCAGCGAAGTCGAGCGGGCCCGCGCGCAGGCGTGAGCGCCCTTCCCGTTCGACGAATCGACAACGCAAGGAGTGCAGGATGCTGTTTCATGTGGAAATGACCGTTCGCCTGCCGGCGGACATGGATCCGGTCAAGGCGGCCACGCTGAAGGCCGAAGAAAAGGCGATGTGCCAGCGGCTGATGAACGAAGGCACGTGGCGCCATCTGTGGCGGATCGCCGGGCAGTATGCGAACGTCAGTATTTTCGACGTCGAAAGCGTGCAGCAGTTGCATGACGTGCTGAGCCAGCTGCCGCTGTTTCCGTATATGGAGATGGAGGTGCGGGCGCTGTGCCGGCATCCGTCTTCGGTGCGGGACGACGATCGGTAAGCAGCGACGAATCGCGGCCGTGCCCCACGGCCGCGAAATGGCACGAGATGCCACGAGAAGCACGACCCGGGCGGCCGGCGATGTCACGCAGGCCGCCCGGGTCGTTTGCATTCCGCGTCCGGCATCTTGCGTATGGCGGCGGTTGTCCGTGCCGCCCCGCGTCGGGGTGTGCAGCAGCCGTCAGGCGGTCACGTGTGCGGCGAACCCCACCTTCCCCGGCGCGATGTCCTCCTTCAACGTCAGCGCCGGAATCTCGTAATCGCCCGCGTTCTGCCGGCGAAACGGAATCGGCGGCGTGGTCCACAGAGCGTCGAGACGCTGGCCGAGCGCCGTACAGGTTTTGTCGAAGCGCGCGGCGTTCATCTTGCCCGTCTGATAGATCACGAACGGCGGCAGCACGTCGAACCCCGGGTAATACAGCACGCCGTGCTGGATCGGAAACAGCAAGTCGTCGATCGGTCCGTTGATGCCGCGCGGGCTGTAGTGCGACTCCCACCCGCCCGTCGTGACGACGATCATCGCGCGTTTGCCGGCCAGCGAACCTTCGCCGTAGCGATCGCCCCAGTGCGTATCGGAATGCTCGCCGACGCCGTACGCAAAACCGTACGCGTACACGCGCTCGAACCAGCCCTTCATGATCGCCGGCATCGAGAACCACCACAGCGGAAACTGCAGGATCACCGCGTCGGCCCACTTCAGCTTGTCCTGCTCGCGCGCGATGTCGTCGCTTTGCGTACCCGCCGCGAACGCGCGCCGCGAATCGAGCGACGGATCGAACCGCGCGTCGGGCGCGCGATCGGTCACGTCGTTCGCGTCCAGCACCGCCTTCCAGTTCATCGCATACAGGTCGCTCACCTGCACCGCGTGGCCGGCCGCTTCGAGATGCGCGACGGCGAAATCGCGCAGCGCGCCGTTCAGCGAACGCGGTTCGGGATGGGCATACACGATCAGCACATTCATCTTCGTCACTCCGTGGATTGAATGACTGCAGGATGCGGCCTCCGACGGTATATTTGAAATGAATTCCTGATATTCCAGGTATAGCCATGAATAATCTCAGAAGGCTCGATCTGAACCTGCTCGTCACGCTGGACGTGCTGCTCGCCGAGCACAACGTCACGCGCGCGGCCGAGAAGCTGAACATGTCGCAGCCGTCGGTCAGCGTGCAGCTGCAGAAACTGCGCGACGTGTTCGGCGATCCGCTGCTGCTGCCCGGGCCGCGCGGAATGCGGCCGACCGCACGCGCGGAAGCGCTGCGCGAGCCGTTGCGCGATGCGCTCGAAGCGGTCGAGCGCGCGGTGATTCCGGCCACGCCGTTCGATCCCGCGACCGCAACGAACACGTGGCGCGTGGCCGCGACCGACTACGGCGAATCGACGATCGTGCTGCCCGCGCTGCACACGCTGCGTTCGGCCGCGCCCGGCACGCGGCTGGCCGTCGTCGAACTGGTGCCGCCACGCATCGAACAGGATGCCGAACGAAACGGCATCGACCTGGCCTTTCATACGACCGAAGGGTCGCCACCGGACATGCGGCGCCTGCCGCTGTTCGTCGAGCGCTACGTGCTGATCGGCCGCGCCGGCCACCCGAAGCTGAAGCGGCGCCCCACGCTCGCGCAGTTCGGCACGCTCGAGCACGTGATCGTGTCGCCCGACGGCGGCGGCTTCTTCGGCGTGACGGACGAAGCGCTCGCGAAGGTCGGGGCCACGCGGCGCGTCGTGCTGTCGGTGCCGCACTTCCTGTTCGTGATGTCGGCCGTCGCGAGCACCGATCTCGTCGCGATGCTGCCCGAGCGGCTGGTGCGCGACGTGCCGGCGCTGCGCGTGGTGGACGCACCGGTCGAGGTGCCCGGCTATGAAATGTCGATGCTGTGGCACGAGCGCGTGCATCGCGATCCCGCGCATCGGTGGCTGCGGGAGACGATCGCGGCGGCGGTGTAGATCGTCCGTCTGATCGACGCGATCGCCCGCATCGATCGCCGATGCGCGAAATCCTGCATTCGGGGCTTGAAACCGCGCCGAACACTGTATATATTTACAGTGCTTTTGCACCATTTGACCCGAATTCCGTCATCCACAGACGAACGGACTTTTGTGAGGCGACCATGTTCCAGGCTTCCGCATTCGATCCCGAGCAACCCGGCTTCAATCCCGTCCACTTCGAGCGCGCCGCGCAGCGGGCGGTCGTCGATCTGCAGCGTGTCGTCGGCGGCCCCGCGCAGCGGGCGCTGGGCCTGCGCCGCCGCACCCACCCGGCGGCCGTGCGCACGATGAGCTGGCAGGCGCTGCTGAACGTCGAGGAGCTGGCGTTCTCGAATGCCGGGTTCCTGAACCGCAACGATCCGACCGTCGTCGACGCGTTCATCCGGCTGCGCGACAGCCGGCTGGTCGCCGCGGACGTCGAGGAACCGGTCGACTGGCACCGCGACGACGACGATCTGCCGGCCGTCTACCTGATCGTCAAGGCGATGCTCGAAGCGGAAGCGGAAGAGCGGGCCGAAGCGGCCTGAGTCGCGCCGGTCGGTCGCGGGCACGGTCTGCGGGTGCGCGCCGCCACGTTGCGTGGTGGCGCCATCGGCGCCGCGGTTCGTCATGGTTGCCGCGCCCGCGAATGGGCGCATCCGTCCGCCAACCGTCGCGCACACTGATCATCGCCACGCGACGATCATCCGAATCGGCCACCGCAACGGCCGCCCGTTACAACCGCGCCGCCAGCCGCGCACCCTGATCGATCGCACGCTTCGCATCGAGTTCGGCGGCCAGCTCCGCGCCGCCGATCAGGTGCACCGAGCGCCCGGCCGCCTGCAGCGGCGCCAGCAACGCGCGCTGCGGCTCCTGCCCCGTGCAGAGCACGATCGTATCGGCTTCGATCAGTTCGTGATCGGTGCGCTGCTCGCCGTACGACACATGCAGCCCGCGCGCGTCGATCCGTTCGTAGTTCACGCCGCCGATCATCTTCACCTGTTTCATCTTCAGCGTCGCGCGGTGAATCCAGCCGGTCGTCTTGCCGAGCCCCTTGCCGAGCGGCGCGGCCTTGCGCTGCAGCAACGTCACTTCCCGCGCGGGCGCCGACACCTGCGCCCGCGTCACGCCGCCGCGCGTCGCGGCCGGGTCGGTCACGCCCCACTCGGCCTTCCATTCGTCCAGATCGAGCGCCGGCGACTCGCCGTCCTGCACCAGATATTCGGCGACATCGAAGCCGATCCCGCCCGCGCCCACCACCGCGACCCGCCGGCCGACCGGCTGCTTGCCCGCGAGCACGTCGATATAGCTGAGCACGTTCGGCCCGTCCTGCCCCGGAATCTTCGGGTCGCGCGGCGCGACGCCGGTCGCGAGCACGATCTCGTCGTAGCCGCCCGCGATCAGGTCGCTCGCGTCGACGCGGCGGTTCAGGTGCAGCTTCACTCCGGTCAGCTCGACTTGCCGACCGAAGTAATTCAGCGCTTCGCGAAACTCTTCCTTGCCCGGAATCCGCTTCGCCATGTTGAACTGGCCGCCGATCTCGGCCGCGCCGTCGAACAGGTCGACCTGATGGCCGCGCTGCGCGAGCACCGTCGAGCACGCGAGCCCGGCCGGCCCCGCGCCGACCACCGCGATACGCTTCGGCTGCGACGCAGGCGTGTATTTCAGCTCGGTCTCGTGGCATGCACGCGGATTCAGCAGACACGACGCAATCTTGTTCTTGAACGCATGATCGAGGCACGCCTGGTTGCAGCCGATGCAGGTATTGATCTCGTCGGCACGGCCCTGCGCGGCCTTGACGACGAACTCGGCATCCGCGAGCAGCGGGCGCGCCATCGACACCATGTCCGCGCAGCCGTCCGCGAGAATCTGCTCGGCCACTTCGGGCCGGTTGATCCGGTTGGTCGCCACGAGCGGGATGCCCACTTCGCCCTTCATCTTCTTCGTCACCCACGCGAACGCGCCGCGCGGCACCGACGTCGCGATCGTCGGCACGCGCGCCTCGTGCCAGCCGATCCCGGTGTTGATGATCGTCGCGCCCGCGCGCTCGACCGCCTTCGCGAGCTGCACGGTTTCGCGCCAGTCGCTGCCGTCCGGAATCAGGTCGAGCATCGACAGCCGGTAGATCAGGATGAAATCGCGGCCGACCGCTTCGCGCGTGCGCTCGACGATCTCGATCGGCAAGCGGATGCGGTTCTCGTACGCGCCGCCCCACTCGTCGGTGCGCTTGTTCGTGTGCATCGAGATGAACTGGTTGATCAGGTAGCCCTCGGAGCCCATGATCTCGACGCCGTCGTAACCGGCTTCGCGTGCCAGCGTCGCGCAGCGCACGAACGCGCGGATCTGCCGCTCGACCCCGCGCGCGCTCAGTTCGTGCGGCGCGAACGGCGAGATCGGCGACTTGATCTTCGACGGCGCGACCGCGAACGGGTGATACCCGTAGCGGCCCGTATGCAGGATCTGCAGCGCGATCTTGCCGTCCTCCGCGTGCACGGCGCCGGTGATCTCGCGATGCCGGCGCGCGGCGGCCGACGTCATCAGCGTGCCGCCGAACGGCTTGGTCCAGCCGGCCACGTTCGGCGCGAAGCCGCCCGTCACGATCAGGCCGACCCCGCCGCGCGCGCGTTCGGCGAAATATTCGGCGAGGCGCGGCAGCGTCTTGCGGCTGTCCTCGAGGCCGGTATGCATCGAGCCCATCAGCACGCGATTCTTCAGCGTCGTGAAGCCGAGATCGAGCGGGGCGAGCAAGTGGGGAAAGGGTGTCGTCATGATGAGTCGGCCAATAAGCGATGGCTGCCATCGTAGGCGCGCGCTGCCTTGAACGTGAGGGGGCAAACAGCCATAATGCTTGTCATTTCCGGCCAAATCGACATGACTTCCCCGTCTCGCAAGGATCGCCTCGGGCTGCGCCGGCCGACGATTCCGGTCGCCTATACGCGCCTGCTGCTGCAGGCGCTGGCCGCGCGCGGCGTCGACCTGGCGGCCGTGCGCGCCGGCACGGGCCTGCGCGACGCGGTGCTGGCCGAACCGGACGCGCGCGTCGCGCCGTCGCAATGGGGGCGGCTCGTGCTCAACGCGATCGAAATCGGCGGCGATCCGGGCATCGGGCTCGCGTTCGGGCTGCTGCTGAAGCCGACCGTGCACGGCTTTCTCGGTTATGCGACGTTGACCGCGCGGGACATCCGTGAAGCGCTGTCGGTCACGCAGCGTTACTTCCGAATGCGCAATCGCCAGTACCGGCTGACCTATGCGGAAGACGAACGCGGCGCGACGCTCGAGTTGCACGGCGTGCAGGCGAATCCCGTCCTCCAGCATCACGTGATGTTCGAATTCGTGCTGACCGGGCTCGCACAGAACATCTCGCAATGGTCCGGCCGCGTGTCGCCGCCGATCACGCTGCAATTCGCATGGCCGGAACCCGCGTATTTCGCGCGCTATCGCGACCAGTTGCCGCCGGTGGCATTCGGCTGCGCGGCCAACGCGCTGTGGATCGCGCGCGATGCGCTCGACTGGCCGCTACCGCTCGCCGACGAAGTCGCGCACCGGCAGGCGCTCGTGCAGGTCGAGCGCGAATATGCGCAGGTGCGGCAGGAGGAAGGCGATCTGGTCGAGCGCGTGCGCGCGGAACTGGCGCGCGCCGCCGGCGATTATCCGGGGCCGGACACGCTCGCCGATGCGCTGCTCGTGTCGACGCGCACGCTGCGGCGCCGGCTGGAGGAAGCCGGATCGAGCTATCGGCAATTGCTCGACGAAGCGCGGTTTCGCGACGCGAAGCAGTTGCTCGCCGCGTCGGATCTCGATCTGAAAACGATCGCCGAGCGGCTGCAATTCACCGACCCGGCGAATTTCACGCGTGCGTTCCGGCGCTGGGCGGGGCAGACGCCGAGCGCGTTTCGGGAAGCGGCTGCGAGGTGATCGCGTCAGCGGCGACCCGGGCACCGGCGCGAATAACGCCGAACCGCCGGCGGGAGGAGGCGGGTGCGGCCGCGCGCGGATCGCAGTGCCACGCGCCAGCCAACCCGTCGTCCGACAATGCCGGACGGTGGGCCGAAAGCTGTGGCGTATGATGGGCGCCACATCAAAACGACGTCGCGCGGACCCGCGCCCTCTCCGACCCATGCCCAATCGCACCACCCTGATCGAGGCCACGATCGACCGTGTCGATACCAACCTCATCCGAGTCAAGGCCGATGTCAGGAAGCACCCGCCATACCGTTTGACGATGCAGAACATCTGCTACTTCGTCACGGCCAACGACGTCGACGAAGAAGCATTCAAGCAGATCGAGAAACTGAGGCCCGGCATGTCGGTGCGTGCGTGCACGTTCGAGCATCGCGGCCGTCGCCGAATCGCGTGGATCAGGAGCGGCAGCCTTGCCATCGCGCCGTACGACGTGCGCGCGCAAAAGCGACGGAACCTGTCGCTGCTCGCCTGGGCGTCGTGCCTGGTCGTGCTGAGTCTGGGTACCGCTGCCGCGGCACTCCATTCGGGCTGGGCGTTCACCTCGGCACTGGCCACCGTCGTGGCCATCGTCGGTCTGGTGGGCAACCTGGTCGCCATCGGCGGCTTGTCCGACCTGATCTTCCAGCCGCAGCGACGCGAAGCCCAGGATTGCTGGCTAGGCGAACCGTCCGGTTTCAGCGCGGAGCGGAGTAGCCCATGACGAACCACGACATGCAGATCGTATCCGGCCGCGTGACGGCAATCAGTCAGCAATCGATCGAGACGAAGGTCTGGAGCAACAACCTGGGCACGACGACGCAAAGTATCGAGGAAATCACGCTCAAACTCGATTCGCTCGCGTCCCCCCTCGTGTTCAGGACCAACCGGACGACGCGCCTGTTCATCGCCGATGGCGATCGATTGAATGTCGCCTATGCCGGCGACCAGGATCGCCAGTTCATCTACGGCATTCGCAACATGACCGACGGTTCGGCTTATCTGCTGCGCCCCGCCAAAGTCGCCGGCGCCCGAACCGACCTTTTCGTCATGCTCATTTGCGTGATCGGCGCGGCCGTCGTCAGCGGAATCGTATCCGCGGTGACGCTCAGCATGGAATCGACGTTCGACGTGTTTGCGCTGATCAGCGCGAGCGTAATCGGCTTGTGCGTGCTGAGTGCGATCCTGCGCATCCTGTTCGGCGTGATCGTATGGCCCGAAATCAGAAGACTGGCGCAGCCGGGCGGCAAACGTGAAATGAACGCGGCAGCTCAAGCGCTGTCGCTCACGCAGGAAGAAACCCGACACGTGCGCTTCATCTGACCGGGACAGGTGCGGCTACCGCGCGGCGAACGACGCTGCTCGCTCCGGATCGCATCGCCGCGGCCACCACCTGACTCGCCGTCAGTTCGCGCCGCTCGTTCAGGTCGAACCGAATCGGCCCGAACGCGCATCAGTGCCCAGATAAATCCGCGCGCCGCCGTCGCCCTCGCCCGCTTCGATCCGCACGTCGCCGGTTGAAGCGACGATCGCGTCGTACACGTCATCACCGACGCACACCACCGGCACCGCGATCGCATACAGCTCGGCGGCCACGATCGCGCCGATCGAGATGATCAAGTCGCGCTCCTTCAACACGATCCCGACCGGCCCCGTGCCATTGCGCACCGCTTCCGCGAGCACGCTGCTGCTCGAGCTCGAACCCTTCGCGTGCGGCATCACCATCACCTTGCCGGCGAGGCTCGCGCCGGCCTGCGGATGCCCGCGGTCGACGATCCGGCCCGCGCCCGAGTCGTAGCCGCCCCAGAAACTCAGCGGCTTGTCGAGGATGAACGGGCGCGCGCACGCGCTGCCCGGCACGAGCGTGTCGCCCGTCAAGAATGTGCCCGTCGTTTCAGTCATCGAATCGCACCTTGCCTTCGTACGCGGAGCGCACGCATTCGCGCATGCTGCCGTACGCGACCGTCACGCCGATGTTCGCGGGCGCATACGACGCCCATTTCCCCGAGTTGGTCATCACCAGCCCCGACAGTTGCTTCATCACCGGCGTGATGTACGTGCAGGTATCGACGACGATCTGGATGCCGCGCGCGGCGAATTTCTCCGCGAGGCCGGCTTGCTCCAGTTCCCACAGAATGAAGCGGCTCGTGTTCACGTAGAAGTCGCACGCCGGCTTGCCGTCGAACGCGTCGAGCAACGTGTCGAGCGTGCGGAATTCGGCCAGCGAAAAATGCGGCGTGCCGAGCGCGACCGCGACGAGCGCGTCGCCGGCCGCACCGTGATTCAGCGTGCGGCGAATCTCGTCGAGATCGGCCATCGCGATATCGACCGTGCGCTGCGCGGCGCGGCCGTGCAACGCGGCGTCGAGCGTCGGCGCCTCGGGCGTCACGCCGACCGCATGGAACAGCGCGACGGCCCCGCTCGACGCGGCGGCCGCGCCGAGCGCCTTGAGTTCGTCCTCGGTGGTGTCCGCCGGCAACCCGACGATCGCCGGCACGACCGCGCCTGCGACCTTGCCGACCGCCAAACCGAGCGCGGCGAAATAGATGTCGCGCGACGGCAAGCGGCTGAAATCGGGCGCATTGAACACGATCCGCGCGGCGCGGTTCGCGTCGACATGCAGCCCCGCGTACGGCGCGCGCCCGGTGATCGCGGCGGCCAGATCGAGAAAATCGCCGTAGCGGCTCGTGCGTGCGCCGAGCACCGAGTTCGCGAACACGATCGCATTCGATTCGGCCCACGCGATCTGCTCGCCCTTCGCCGGACGATTCTTCAGCTGATACGGCGCGCACGTGAAGCTCGATTCGCAGCCGAGTTGCAGATGCGCGTCCATCAGGCGCTGCGCATCGCGCTGGATCGTGCGGTCGCCGTGGTACAGCTCGGGATGGATCAGGTCGAGCGACCCGACGTTCAAGGTGGTCGGCACCGCGACCTTCGCGCCCGTGTCGACGAAATAGTCGACGAAGTCGAGGCTCGTCTGGCCGTGATACAGACAGCCGTCGATATGGGCGGACGTAATGTCGATCAGGTGCGGCGCGGACATCACCTGCGCGGTGCGCGCGACGATCCGCATCGCGCGGGCGACGCCGTCGCCGAAATCCCCGCGCAACATGGCGTCGTCGCGGTCACTCAACTGCAGCATCGGTTGCTCCTCGTGACGCGTACCGGCGGCGGCGCCGGTTCGTGAAATCAGTCAGAGGACTCTACAACTGGAAATAAAAACTGTCCAGATCACCATCAAACCGGACATTATTAAAACCAATTCCAGCACTCGACTACTTCCAAGCCGACCAATGGCCTGAATTTCGCGCCAGTTGATCGCCACACCGCCACGCCAGCCCCCGCCTACCGTTCCGCCGTCAGGCTGAACAATTCATTGCGCAACGCCTTCGCGCGCTCGCGGCCGAACTGCGTGTCGAATTCGTCCTGCGCGGCCTGCCACGCGACTTTTGCCTGCGCGAACGTACGCTCGCCGAGCTTCGTGAGGTGCAGCGCATGCGCGCGTGCATCGTGCTCGGACGCCGCCGTCGAGACGAAACCGTCGCGCTGCAACGGCTTCAGCGCACGCAACAAGGTCGTGCGGTCCATCACGAGCATGTCGGCAAGTTCGCTCATCAGGAGGCCCGGGTGGCGCGTGAGGTTCGCCATGATCGAGAACTGGGCGGGCGTGACGCCGACCGGGGCCAGATGGCGTTCGTACAGTTGCGTGACGAAGCGCGCTGCCTGACGCAGCGCGAGACAGTTGCACGCCTGGGCAATCGAGGTGTCGTTCATGTTCGGCAATTTATATGTGCATATGCATAAAGTCAATGTACACTCCGCCGTAACAGCGGCCGGCGGCCGGCCATCGCGTCAAGGAGACCGACATGGACTACATCGACAAGCTGCGCATCTTCCGGTCGGTGGTGGAGATGCGCAGCTTCACGCGCGCCGCCGACATGCACGGCCTCGCGCGGCCGGTCGTATCGCGTGCGGTCGCGGATCTGGAGGCGCGTTTCGGCAGCCGGCTGCTGCACCGGACGACCCGCCAGGTGTCGCTGACCGAAACGGCCGAACGCATCTACGAGCGTTGCGCAGCCGTGCTCGACGAACTCGACGCGCTGGAAGTGGAAGCGCAGACGCACACGCGCGAGCCCGAAGGCCTGCTGCGCCTCGTCGCGCATACGACGGCCGCGCTGAACCGGCTCGTGCCGCTGATCGCCGGCTTCAAGCGCGCGCATCCGAACGTGCGCCTCGACGTCACGCTGACCGAGCGCCCGGTCGATCTGGTCGGCGAAGGCTACGACATCGGCATCGTCGTGCCGTACATGCTGACGAGCGAATCGACCGTCGTGCGGCTGGTCGAGCGCATTCCGGTCGTGATCGTCGCGACGCCTGCGTATCTGCAGACGCATGCGCGCCCCGAGACGCCGGCCGACCTCGCCGATCACGCGTTCGTGCCGATCTCGCCGTCGCTGCGCCGCCCGGCGCTGTCGTTCCGGGTCGACGGCGACATGCTCACCGTGCCGTTCCGTTTCGACATCTCGTCGAACAGCCCCGTGTTCAACCGCGAAATGGTGATGCACGACTTCGGCATCGGCGTCGTCCCGAAGACGCTCGTCCAGGCCGAACTCGCATCGGGCGCGCTCGTGCAGTTGCTGGAAGAAGCCGATCTCGTCGACGCGTTCGTCGAAATCAAGCTCGCGTACGCGAACCGCGCGCTGCTGCCCGCGAAGGTGAAGGCGTTCATCGACTACACGGCCGCATACTGCGACCGCGAAGGCTGGATCGTTCCAGCGGCGGCGTGACGCCGGGCGCGCGAATGCGCGTTTCCGACGCCGATTGATACAGCCACGACACCAATCTGATCCCGCCGCGCCCCTCGCTTCGCGCCGCGTCGCCACCTAACATGTGCACATGCACAAGACCACGCTCACCGATGACGATTGCTTCGCGGTCCGGCAAGCCGCCCGGCGGATCTCGCAGTTCTACGAGCGCTACCTGTCGCGGGCGGGCGTCACGCCGTCGCAATACAGCATCCTCGCGCTGCTGCGCGAACGGCCCGGCCTGACGATGGCGACGCTGTCGAACGTGCTGGTGATCGAACGCACCGCGCTGTTGCGCGCGCTCAAGCCGCTCGTCGGCGCGGCGCTGGTGACGGGGCGGATCGAGCCACCGTGCCGCGGTCAGACCTTCGCGCTGACCGCGCACGGCGAAACGAAGGTGGCCGATGCGCACGTGCACTGGCTCGCCGCGCAGGAAGCGTTCGAGCGGTGCTTCGGGTCGGTGCAGGCGGCCCGACTGAGAGACGAATTGTTCCGCATCACGCACAACCTGCCGGAACGCTGACCCCTTCCCCGATCGACGTCGTGCGGTCGATCGTTTTGATAAGTGCATATACATAGGTGAATCGATGGATACGACCCAAGACGCTGCCTCGTCACGCGAAGCAGCCACAACCGAGCGGCCCGCGAAGCAGCAACGCCGCGTGCCGTGGATGCGCATCGCGGTGGGCGCCGTCGTCGTCGTGGTCGCGGCCGCCGTGCTCGACTGGCTGTTCGTGCTGCGCTTCCAGGAAAGCACCGACGACGCGTATGTCGGCGGCGACGTGACCGTGCTCGCGCCGAAGGTCAACGGCTTCGTCGACAAGATTCTCGTGACCGACAACCAGCGCGTGAAAGCCGGCGACGTGCTCGTGCAGCTCGATGCGCGCGACTACGACGCGAAGCTCGCGCAGGCCAGCGCCGAAGTCGACAGCGCGCGCTCCGCGGTGACCGAACTCGAAGCGAAGCAGCAACTGCAATTCGCGGTGATCGGCCAGCACGCGGCCGACAAGAACGCGTCGTCCGCCGAGCTGACGCGTGCAGCGTCGGACCGCGTGCGCTACCGCGAATTGGTGAAGTCGGACGCCGTATCGAATCAGATCGTCGAGCGCGCGGATGCCGATTACTCGAAGGCCGGCGCGGCCGTCGAACGCAGCGACGCCGCGCTGCTCGCATCGAAGCGGCAGCTCGACGTGCTCGGCGCGCAGCTCGCCGATGCGCGGGCCCGCGTGAACACCGCGCTCGCCGCGCAGCGCGTCGCGGCGCTCAACGTCGAATACACGACGATCCGCTCGCCGGTCGACGGCTACGTCGGCAACCGCACGGGGCGCGTCGGGATGCTCGCGAACGTCGGCGTGCCGCTGCTGACGGTCGTGCCGGCCTCCGGCCTGTGGATCGACGCGAACTTCAAGGAAGACCAGTTGCGCAAGATGCGCGCGGGAGACCGCGTCGACGTCGCGCTCGATGCGTCGAGCACGCGCCTGCACGGCCGCGTCGACAGCCTCGCGCCCGCGACCGGCGCGACCTTCAGCGTGCTGCCGCCCGAGAACGCGACCGGCAACTTCACGAAGATCGTCCAGCGCGTGCCGGTGCGCGTGCATCTCGATCCGCAGCCCGGTATCGAGCAGGTGCTGCGCCCCGGCCTGTCCGCGGTCGTGACCGTGCATACCGACCACCAGCACTGAGCGGGAGCCGACGATGACCACCGCGTTTTCCGGCGACCCGGCGTCGCAACCGACCAGACAGCGCGTGTTCGCGTTCGCGCTGATGTGCGTCGGCTTCTTCATGGCGACGCTCGACATCCAGATCGTCGCGTCGTCGCTGCGCGACATCGGCGGCGGGCTGTCCGCGAGCCAGGACGAACTGTCGTGGGTGCAGACCGCGTACCTGATCGCCGAGATCATCGTGATCCCGATGTCGGGCTGGCTGTCGAAGGTGATGTCGACGCGCTGGCTGTTCGCCGCGTCGGCCGTCGGCTTCACGATCACCAGCATGCTGTGCGGGCTCGCGTGGGACATCAACTCGATGATCCTGTTTCGCGGGCTGCAGGGCGCGCTCGGCGCCGCGATGATCCCGACCGTGTTCACGACCGCGTTCGTGCTGTTCCCCGGCAGGCAGCGGCTGATCGCATCGACGACCATCGGCGCGCTCGCATCGCTCGCGCCGGCGATCGGCCCCGTGATCGGCGGCTGGATCACCGATCAATGGTCGTGGCACTGGCTGTTCTACCTGAACCTCGTGCCGGGCATCGCGGTCGCCGCGCTGGTGCCGCGCTACGTGCATATCGACGCGCCCGATCTCAGCCTCATCAAGCGCGGCGACTATCTCGGCATCCTGCTGATGTCGGGCTTCCTCGGCTGCCTCGAATACGTGCTCGAGGAAGGCCCGCGCAAGAACTGGTTCGGCGACGACGCGATCGTGATCTGCGCGTGGATCTCCGGCATCTGCGGCTTCCTGTTCATCGTGCATGCGCTGACCGCGAAAGACCCGATCGTCGACCTGCGCGCGCTCGCCGTGCGCAACTTCGGGATCGGCAGCCTGCTGTCGTTCGTGACCGGCATCGGGATCTTCGTGACCGTGTTCCTGACGCCGCTGTTTCTCGCGCAGGTGCGTGCGTTCAGCTCGCTGCAGATCGGTATCGCGCTGCTGTCGGTCGGCGCGTTCCAGTTGATCGCGCTGTGCGCGTATGCGTTCGCCGCGCGCTACGTCAGCATGCGTGCGCTGCTCGTGTTCGGGCTGATCTGCTTCGGCCTCGGCTGCTACCTGTACACGCCGATCACACACGACTGGGGCTGGCAGGAATTACTGCTGCCGCAGGCGCTGCGCGGCATCGGCCAGCAGTTCAGCGTGCCGCCGATCGTGACGATGGCGCTCGGCTCGCTGCCGCAATCGCGCCTGAAATCGGCGAGCGGGTTGTTCAACCTGATGCGCAACCTCGGCGGCGCGATCGGTATCGCGGTGAGCGCGACGATGCTCAACGACCGGCTGAATTTTCATTACTTGCGCCTGAACGAACACGTGAGCGCCGGCGAGCCGCAGGTCGCGTCGCTGCTCGATCGCCAGGCCGCGTACTGGGGATCGGTGGCCGGCAATACGCTGAACACCGCTCAGGCCGGGCTCGCGAACCTGCATCGGCTGATCTATCGCGAAGCGCTGACGCTCACCTATGCGGATGCGTACTACGCGCTGTCGCTGTGCTTCGTCGTCGCGCTGCTTGCCGTCGTGTTTTCCAAACCCATTACGTTGAACGCGCCGCCGCCGGACGCGCACTGAGGCCCAGGGATCATCATCATGAAGAAGCTACTCGTCGCGCTGGCCGTCAGCGCATTCGCCGCCGGCTGTGCGGTGCAGCCCGCGCAGCATCCGGCGCTGAACGACTCCGTTCAGACGCTTGCGCCCAGCGCGTGGGATACCGACGTGCCGCGCGCGGACATTGACGCGGCCGCCTGGTGGGCGCAGTTCCACGACCCCGTGCTCGACCGGCTGATCGCGACCGTGCTCGACGGCAATCTCGATCTGCAGGCCGCCGCCGAGCGCGTGAAGCAGGCGCAGGCGCTGACCGTGCAGAAACGCGCGGTGCTGCTGCCCGAACTCGACGCGACCGCGCATGCGGCCGACGCGCGGCAGAACACGCCGCCGCCGCTCGGTTATGTGCGGCAGGCTGGGGCCGGGCTCGCGCTGAGCTGGTCGCCCGATGTGTTCGGCGGTGAACGGCTCGATTTGCTGGCCGCTCAAGCGGAGTTGGTCGGGCAAAAGCACGCGGAAGATGCGATGCGCCTCGCTCTCGCGGCCGACGCGGCATCCGCGTATGTCGATCTGCGCTGGGCGCAGCAGGAACTGAAGATCCTGCAGGACAACGCGAAGATCCGCCAGCATGCGCTCGAACTCACACGCAAGCGGCAGGCGTTCGGGCTGTCGACGGAGCTCGACGTGACACGTGCGCAGAACCAGCTCGACGCGCTCGAGGCGCGGATTCCGCCGACGCAGGCGCAGATTTCGCATCAGCTCAATCTGATCGCCGTGTATTCGGGGCGGACGCCGGAATCGGTCGATCGGCTCGTGTTGGCGCAGGCCGGGGAGATTCCCGCGCCGCCGATTGGCGCGCCGGGGACGTTGCCTTCGCAGGCGTTGTTGCGGCGGCCGGATGTGCTGACTGCCTATGCACAGGTCGAGCGGCGTGCAGCGCAGGTGGGCGTGGCGAAGGCCGAGCGGTATCCGAAGTTTTCGTTGAACCTGACAGACGGGATTCTGGCGGCTTCCTATCTCGGGCTGCCGACGTTGACCGATAACCTGTTCAGCGCGGCACTGAGTGCGACGAGCCCGATCTTCAACGCGGGGCGGATTACCGCCGATATCTCGCAGAGCGAAAGCCGGATGCGCGAGTCGGAACTCGGGTTACGGCAGACGATGCTGCAAGCGCTGCGGGAAGTCGAGGATGCGCGTGCGAATCTCGTCAGTTCCGATGAGGCGACGCGAAGGCTGGGTAGCGCATTGGCGGCTTCCGATAAAGCGCTCGGGCTGGCGAATCAGCTCTATAAGGGCGGCGCGACGGATTTTCTGGATGTGCTGTCGGCGCAGGAGGTTTATTTGCGGGATTCGGACTCGCTCAATCAGGTCAAGCGCGAACATGCGCTCGCGGCGGTGGCGTTGTATCGGTCGCTTGGGGGTGGGTGGAGCAGGAATGAGGCGGCGGGTGGACCGCGGGCGGAAACCGAAGCTGTGGCAAAGAACTAGGTGGGATCACGATGCGGGAGCCTGTCAGACTTTTAGTGTGCCGAGGTCATGAAACGATAACGGAACTAACGTCCTATGACCGATGCAACAGTGATCAAGAAAAGCAAGAATCCGAAGGCGCCGAAGGTGTTTCCCGACGAACTGACGATCAGTTGCTTGCCCAGGTTCAGGGCAAGAACGCCGAGTCGATCCTGGGGCGAATCGGGGCTTGGCCGGCCAGCTCGGGAAGTGGTTGGCCGAGCGCATGCTCGCGGCCGAGATGAGCCACCATCCGGAAGCCGGGACCGAGCAAGGCACGGCCGGCAACCGCAATGGCACCCGCACCAAGACGTTCCTCACGCCCCAACGGCGAACTGAAGCTGGATATTCCGCATGACCGGCAGGCAACGTTCGAACGGCAATTGGCCGGCAAGTATCAATGCCGGCTGCCCGGCTTCGATGATCACGTCATCAGCATGTATGCGCGCGGCATGAGCGTACGCTTGATTCAGGGCCATCTGCGGCCACTGAGCTTTGCGGACACCGATTTCCTGAACCCGAATCTATCGAAGAGGCCGCGGGACAAACTCGCCCGCACGTTCACCGCGGAGCAGGCTCAGGCGATTCACTCCTTTGTCGAAGCCCTACCGATAGAAATCGTACCGATGGTCATCCACTGCGAAGGTGGCCATTCACGGTCATGCGCCGTCGCCTTGGCACGCCATCGGCTATATGGCTATCAAGCGGATCAAACATCTTGCGCACGCCACCCCTGCAATCGTCCGCATCATGATAGGAAATGACCGTACAACTCATCGCGAGCGGCAACGAGCCCGTGGCTGATACGTTTCAACAACCGCGCCCGTTGCCCTGCAACAGGCAGCGACGCGCCGTCATGTCTTTATTGAACCGAGAGCCTGGGACGAAATCAGCTTTGGCAGTGGCTCACATTTACATTGGCACAAATCGTTCTCTAATGCGACCTGCTTACCCATCATCGTCATCGCACGTGGCGAGCCGTCGCTTATGATGACACCCGTCGTGCCACAGGCGGGACATTGAACCGGGGCGCCCAGATAAGCGAAAGGTTGGCCTTGCAACGAGGTGCCGGCGATACCGTCAACCACAACACCGTTGCGGTCGGTCTTATCGCCCTGACGAATGAACCGTCGGCTCATGCTGTAAGGCCGTTGGATGGCGTCGCAGCATTGCACGCCCGCTCGATATCGTCCGGCCATACCGGTTCGCGGCAAGTCAGTTGGGCGAGCCAATGCAATAGGGATTGAGAGAATGCGGGAAGTGCCCCGACCGCCACCACCAGCCACACTATCGGATTGCCCGACTTAAGTAGGCCCGAGGTTCCGTCGAAATTCAACCTCAGCGAATTGCGCAGGGAGGCTCCCTTCGGCAGGAACTCGGTCACCGGGGGCAGCGAAGCGGGGCCTTCTTCCATAAATCGCCGGTAGAACTCAAAGTCCTGGTAGAGGACTTTCATGACCTCCTGTCCCCCGACGCTTCCCTCATCGGACGACAGGACAACTCGCGTTCCCATCGAGAATGTATCCTTGACCATCCCCTTGTCGTCAAGAACCAGGCAACGAACCACGCGCGGCGCCGTGCGCGTGGGGCCGCTTCTGGGTTTGCGTTCGACGTACAGGAAGGCGCTATCCCAGGGTACCGATACAACCCCGCCAGGGCCATTGTGCTTGAACGCGTAAATCATCCGGTCACGCCGGTTAAACCGGACGGGCTTGCAGGTGTAATTGAAACAGTCGCGTGTCAATGCCCAAATGCCAATTCCCGAGAAACCGAGCGCGACAAACAAGAAAAACGAAAGCACTCCATAAATGAGCCCCAGTTGTCCCCGCTGCTCGTAGATAGGAGGTACATGAGTCATCATCCAAAGAAGGGCCGCCGTGAATGCCAACGAACCGAGCCCCGGTAACATAAACGCAAAGACCCCCCAGCCCTTCTCCGAATAGTTTCCGTCTCGGACCTCTAGGCAAGTATCGCTCATCGAGAATACTGAACGCTCATCCTTAGCCGTGTCAGACGCAGGCTGTCCGATTGCGAGGCGGGCAGCCTGCTCCTCCTCGCTGACCGGCCGGTTCAGGCGGTACCACGAGAGTCCGTCAAATGCCATCTTTTTTCTCCATCACGAAAGCATTGCCGTAAATGCCTTTTGGTCTTCGGCCAGAGTGGGGAACCGCTCTTTGGCCTCTTTCAGACCAAAAAAACATCGCTCAAGCCACTCATCCACTTCCTTACCCTTGAAGTAGTTGATGAGGATACCAATAAGGGCAGCGATAAGCAGAAGCGGCAGGGCCACGACCGCTGCAGCGGATGCCGAAAGGAATATGACAGAGTAAGCGAGGGCAAGACCGACAACCGCTGATGCGGCATCCAGTATAAACATCGTCACATTACCTTCCTTGAAATCCTGCACGGCATGATAGATGTCAATCGCAGCAGACACGAGCCCAACCACCGCGCCGCCGTACCTCCCCGCGACGTTGAGGAAACGTTCTAGTCGAAGCCAGCCTGTACCCAACTGAGCCCCAGCCTTTCCGACGGTGTCAATTGCAGCCGAACCATATTGCGCAACACTCGCCACGAGTCCACCAATGGCGTTGTTGAACTTGATGCCGGCCTCCGATTGATTGAACCGATTCGCCTTCTTCAATTCTTCCCGAGCAAAGCGAAGATTGATAGCACTGAATATCGCCCCGATGCCCGCAAACCCAGGCTCCCCCTTCGTCATGAGCCTAAATTTCGGCATGTAAATCGTCTCGACCACGTCGGGTGTCAACGTCGCACTGGCCAATTTCTCGAAGCCGGGTTTGGCTTTGACGCCAGCCAGGGCAGCGGCCTCTGTCGCCGAGCTTTCGACTGGCACAAACTGCTTCGCCTTGATTTCCGGGTCGGCGCCTGCGCCTACGGTGGCCTTGTCCTGAAGCTGCTTTTTCAGGTCCTGCACGCTAATTTTCTGCCGACCCGGCATCATTTCCTGCATCTGACGGGCGATATAGTTCACCCATTGGTTTACCGAACCGTATACGACCTTAAACTCGAACAGCTGTTTCGTTCGCATGCACAGAGTCGCATACAGCACTTTGGTTGCAGCCGTATCTACACTCGCGCTGATAGCTTCAGCCACGGGCCCACCCGTCTCATGGAGCAGCCAGGCCAACGCCTTCGCAACAGCAACCTTGATGCCCTTATCCTTAGACTCTTCCACCTGCTCTATCTTGCTATATGACTCGATGAGCTTCGCCACAAACTCCCTCAGCTCCATATATGGATAACCAGAGACTTCTTTGACCTTCTCGGCCAACACTGGACTATTCAGAACGAACGCCCGCAACAATGGATTGCGAGTATCAGATACGCTGCCTTTAGCCCATTTGACGAGCACATCGACGGCATTCTTGCGGTCAGCCGAGCCTTCGATGCACCGTGTAAATGTGTTGGTATAGTTCAGCCCACATCTCCAGCTTCCCGGCTCGTAATCCGACTCGAAAACGTTCAGCAATGCGGAACTGGACAGCCACGCCTGATGGTCTTGCGACAGCGGTATAAGCGTGCTCGCCTGCTCCGACTTCATCGCGTTCGCCATCTGTTGCCGAAAGTCGACGATAGCCTGCTGCCGATAGTGGGTTGTGTAGGGCTTCCATGCCTCCGGTCCGGCTGTTGCAAGTTCAGATTCCTTCTGCGCCTCAATGCTTTTGAGCCGCTTCTCGAGCGCCTTGCCACCATCGAACAGAGCCCCGAGGCCCATGCCCTCATAAGTATTGGCTTCCAGCATGCCGGCGGCACGTTCCACGTCCTCTTTCGCCGAAACCACGACCGCCTTTTGCAGCGCGTCGATTGCGCTGGAGGCCCATATTCCGTGTTCATACGGCGCAAGCGCTGCGCCGAAAGCAACGCGCTGCTCAAAATTGAGTTCCTGCGTGATGCCAACCGGGTCCCACAACGCGAAGAACAGCCCCTTGTCCGGCAGGATGGAATCCATCGCCTTTTTCAGGGCCGGCTGCTGCCCGGCACGGTCATGGTACGGAAAGCAACCGGTAACGAGCGCATCGGGACGACCGCCCTTGTATTCGCTCAGTAGCCCCTCGAGATGGTCCAGGCTATCCGCGTGCGGCTGGTTCATGCTGCCGTTATACCAGGCGGTTGCATCGAACTTCTGCATCCGCTTGTCACGACAACCCATGAAGTTCTTCGCGTAGGTGTCTCGGACTTTCTGTGTCCAAAGCTCATCGCTGAACGCCAGATACACGGTTCCGGCATGTTCGGCGTCTTCAACGGTGATGCATTGAGCCAGTTGCGCATGCCCAGGTTGGTGGCAACTGAACGGTTTCTCAAAACTACGGTCGAGCTTGATGCCGACCGGATAGTCGTACAAGTATCCTTCCGCCGTAACCGCGTATATCTGCCATCGCTGTGTCTTTGGATAGAAGATATACACGTAGCCGTAGCGCAGGGTGCGCAGCGTGTACTTTGCCTTTTTGAGCGCGATACCGACGACGCCGTCGCCAAACTTTCCGCCCATGAGCGACATCGCGCCAGCAGAGCTGTGAGCCTTGGAGTTGGCCACGACCCCGTAGCGGACAGGCAGAATCGGCAATCCCTTCTTCTTGCACATGTTGCATGAATTCGGCGCACGCGAACTGGTCTGCATCGCGGACTGCGTGAGCTGCGAAATACTCGCAAAATTCGTGTCGAGTGCCATTCTTTATCTCTCTCTCGTGCCGCCACCCGGGCTCATTGATATTGGAGGCTCTCGCGAGCAATCGCTTCCCAGTCTGCCGCGCTCCAGTTCGCTACCGCTTCAGCATACGGGCCTTTCCGCGGCGCCTGCAGAATGGCCCGAACACGCGGGTGACGGTCAAAGCAGGGGGAAACGAGTGTGCCGTGAAGTGCAAAAGCAAGCAGGTCCCCACCGGCGAGCCCGTGAGCCTCTCCTTTTGCAAGTTGCGCGTCGAGCAGCGCCGACATATCGGGACGAGGCGCCGTACCATTGCAACGGAGTAGGTCAAGCCCGCGTTGAACCAACTCGATGCGCGCAATTCGTGCGTGCTGGTCCGCAGTAACCGCGAAGGCGGCTTCCGGTTCGGCCGCGCCGTTGACCACCGTCCAGCCGCTCACGGGGTCGAGGTACGTCCACGTTGCAACCGGCCCCAGAAGCGCATCCATCTGCTCGGCCTTCAAGATGCGACCCAAGTGCGGAAACACGCGCGGGTCGTAGTAGCGGAAGACCGCATCACCCGAAGTCGGCGCCTGTAGTAACAACCGGTTCGACAGATGTTGCTGCAGCCGGCCCGTCGCCTTGCCGCATTCGACAATGGCGCAAACGACCGGCGGCAAGCCATTCTCCAGGTCCGATTCGGCGCGCTCTCTCAACGCTGGCAATTGCCGCTCGGGATGCTCGGCACAGTAAAGCACGGGAGCCACACCCTCGAGTTCGGGACGCGCCGCGGGAACCAACTCACCGACTTCATAGACCGGCGGCACACCAGGCAACTCGGGCTTCCCGTTCACGACTTCGACGATAACGTAGTGAACCATACCGACCGCCCTACACGAGTGCCGAGCCGGCCTGGGCCGCGGCTGCGAACTGCTGGGCGCACGACTTTGAAGGCGCAAGCTGCGCCGACGCGCTATCGCCCGCCGGGCCATCGAAGATGAGCGGACTGCCCTTGACCTCGACCAGCCCCGGCGCATGGATGAAGATCTTACCTTCGGCGATGCGAATCGATGCGCCGCCGGCGGTAAGGGTGATTTCCTTCTGGGCTGTAACGTTCACCGAATCGGAAGTGGACACGACCTTTACAGTCTTGTCTGCCGTAAGTTCGATGTTGTCCGACTGCGCCTGCACTTCGACCTTGCCTTTGCCGGCAAACAGCTTGATACCGGCATTCTGCACGAAGAAGCTTAATTTCTCACCAATACTGGCAATCCACGACCTCGCCACCGAAACGTAGGTGCTCTCTCCGCTAACCAAATTGACGTGCTGGGTAGCTGCTGCGTGGAGCGACTTCTGTGTCGACAGGCCCATGTCAGCCGGGCTCGCAAGCAACATGACGGGTTGCGAAAACGCATTGGCGCTTCCGGTGCCGCCACCCGCTGTCCTGCCGCCCGCCATAGAGCCCTGTGCATCGCTCTGCGTCGTCGCAGCGAAGTCCTTGATGGCGTCCTGTGCATCGTCCAGGGTCTCGGCCTTGCCGTCAGCAGCAGCGAGTGAGCGATGCTGAATCACGCCGCTCGAATCGATAAGGTGTTGCGTGGCTTCCTTCACATCCAGCGGCTGACTCGACGTGCCGCCGCGGGCATAGGTCGATACGTAGAGTCCGCGTCCGGCCCGCAGGGCACCTGACGCCTCGGTCTTCAGTTCGAAGCCAGTGCCAAGGTAGTTGCCGCGCGTATTGCCGCTGTGGTCGATGAGATAGCCGATGTGAAGATATGAATTCGCCGTCGAGCTGAAAAGCTGCGCCCGGTTCTGCGACGTGGAGTCGTCGAAGACGAGTTGATTGAAACCCTGACCGCTGTACTCCTGCGACTTGAAACCGGACAGCAGGCCGTTCGAATGCCAATGTGGCGTGTTGACAGAGTGAAAGAGCACTCCACTGACGACCGGCCGGTCGCAATCCCCGTCGAGGTAATTGACGGCCACTTCCTGCCCGATTCGAGGGACGAACACACCGCCGAATCCCTTGCCGGCGTGCGGCAGTATTACCCGCATCCAGCACGATGACGTCTCGTTATTGCTCCCCAGACGGTCCCAGTGCATCTGAGCCTTCACCCGGTTCAACTCGTCCGTGTACACCTCCTCACCCGCCGGTCCCACGATAGTGGCGGTCTGCATATGCATGACCGGCTTTCTGTGCTCGAACGGGCTGCGGAATGGCACCGAGCGGCGCTGGACCTCGATTTCGGCCAGCACGAAACTTTCATTGCCTAACGGGTCCTTCGATACGAATGCGGCCTGCCGGTCCTTGTATTCGGCACGCAGACGCGACAGGCGTCGCTGCAGGCTACCCGGAAAGGGGCGGCTGTTGCCCAACGGCAGATTGTTCTGGATAGCCCAGCGCACGCCAAGAATCGCGAACTCGCGGTCCTCAGGCTTGTCTGCGTCGTGCTCGGGATGGTCTTCGAGCGTGAACCATCGACCGGCGTCCATGCACGGAACACTGCCCACCCCGAAAAACCGTTTGCTGCGCGAGGCCATCTCTTCCAGCCGAATTCGCATAGCGCGCTCGCCACGGTCGTAGGACTCGCCGGTGACTGGAAAGCTATAGTGGCCCGCGTATTCGTAGACTTCCAACTCCTGCGGGATATCGCCTTGGTCAACCGTGGACCGGTCCGCCCGCTGCAACGTGCGTGCCGGACGTTTGTAATCCGCTGTGCTGAACGCATATCCGACGCTTTGCGTCGTACGCTCGCCGCTCCATTCGACGAGTGTGCCAGCCTGGCCGTCTCGGTCGCCGCGATAGAACGGTACTCGCTGGGTAGCGAGCGCTTTGCAATTGAAGAGGTCGTCGGTCACGACAATCGTATGCGACTTACCGTCCTCTGCATGCTCGACATACGTGAACCATCCCTCCGACTCCATCAACCGATGGACGAAATTGTGGTCGGTTTCGTACTGAGTACAGTACGAGCGAACCGCGCCCGGGTCTTTCACATCGAGCCGGAAATGACCGCGCGCCTGCGAGTGGCCGCTGAACACTTTAGTCAGGATGTCGGCGGTCGTTAGGTCCTGGAAAATGCGCGCGTCCTTGCGGTACTGCAGAAAGCGCATCCACGACGAAAACGAAAGCTGATAGTAAGCGAGTCCCCCGTCCGCTCCGAGGCGTCGCGTTGCATGGACGTAGCCATGCCAAGGCAGGTACGACTCGTCGGCTTGACGCACCCATAATGTGACAGGTTGCGCCATCAGCTTCTTCAAATGAAGCGCGCGCTCCCGGGTCACGACGTCCACTGTGAGCTCGAAATCCCGGCCCACGCGCGATTCGCCCATGGCGCGTTGGGGCAACAGTACCTTCGCCCCGAGGGGCGTTTCCAGGACGAGCGTTCGGTTCGTCTGCTCGATACCCGCGTCAAGCATCAACGAATTGGGCAACCTACCCATCTCGAATATCTCCTCTGGACGAAAAAATGAACGTAAATCGGAGGCAGCGCGAAAGGTCGAAAGATATTTTGCCACAACGACCTATCCGCTTTGATAACAAACGTAAAAACAGTCTCCCGGCAACCGACATCATTTTATGTTTCAATGCTTTCTAATCTTTCGCATCGACAACAAGGGCATTTCTTACAGCAATTAACGCCGAAACAAGCAGCGGACCGACCCCTTCACTATCCAGGATTGAAACGCCCGATCGCTTCGCCTCCTTCAGGAGCATGTGCAATTCTACAAAATGCACGCTAAATCGGTCTCCGAGCAACCGTGTTGAGTTACTCGATTTTGTAGATAAACGTTTCCACTGAGAGGAAAGACCTGTTAGAAATAACAGGCCAGCCAAATTTTATGGAGCATTGCAACCTCGAGCGCGACGAAGACCGACTGGAGTTGACCCTGTAATACCGGACACAGCCTCACACTAAGGTTGCTGAATCCATCGAGCGCCGGAACTCGCGAGGCGAGCGGTATTTCAGCGCGCTATGGGGATGCTTCTCGTTGTAATGCTCGA